>MHIE01000012.1:0-7656 GCA_001817345.1 Candidatus Buchananbacteria bacterium RIFCSPHIGHO2_01_FULL_44_11
TTGAAGAGATCATGAGCCACCACGTAGGCTAAGCCATTCTGGCTGTACCACCGATGGGTGTAGATTCCGTCAGGTAGGGTGCCGTTGGTGTTGTCATAAGGGTACCCCAATGCTGCTGCTCCGCCATGTTGAATGTAGCACTGCTGAAAAGCAGCGCTGTAAGGGGTTTGGGATACGCCTTCGGTGAAATCGCCTACCTTAACTGCTCGCAACCAGCCCTTGATGTAGCGATGGGAATCCCCAGAGGCCATCTGCCATTTACCGTTGGCATCTTGCGAAAGATTAAGCCAACGGAAAGCGGTGGAGTCGAACTTATTACCCTGAGCATCAGTGCCATCTGGCCAGTTTTGCTCAAAGACTCTGACTTGCGTGGCATTTTCACCGCTGTGGATGGCGACATGGCCAGGAGCGGGATTGGTGGTATTGTTCCACCAAATGATCAGGTCGCCTTCTTTTGGTTTGACCGTAGTGTTGCCTGCTTCATATTTGGCAAAGCCAAACTGGGCCGGCAGGACGTTCCACATGTTGGCGGCGTCACCAACACTACCAATGGTTCTCTGCAAACCTGTTGGGGCAGAGGAGAATCGCTGACCAAGATTGACACATTGATAGTCGATGGGCAGCGTAGCGCTTCCAACTAACGAACCACGAGAATACGCTTGAACTCCGTCGTAGGATTCAAGCGGCAGTCCGTAATCAACGCCGTCGAAGCCATAGATTGTTCCGGTCAACATCAATGTTGCCAGAAACAGGATGAGTGATTTTCTGCAAGTAAACATGGTACTTGCCTCCTTAAATTGTAACGAGCATTTTAGAGGCTCTAGGGCACTCTAATTCTAAACAAAAACAACACAGCTTTTGTTTAGGACAAAATGTCCTAAAGTGCGCTGTGTTGAATATTAAACATTAAATTACTACATGATCTTTAGAGTTAATACGATTTGTCTCGCCGCTGTTACCGCCCGTTGTACTTGTTGATTTGACCTATACTTACCATCACCATCAGCCGTCATATACTGCACATTAAAAATCGTACCATTAGCCTCAAAGTAAAATAAGTCAGCACCCCAACCTAAATTTTGAGTATTTTCAAAAAAATTATTGGGGTTAAATGAGACTAGAGTCATATTATCAACTGAATATTTCTTTATCTGGAAACAATCGTCCGCACTTCCACAATAACCAGCAATGAAAGCATTAATATCATTATATTCTGCGGCTGGAATATATTTTCTTATAGTTAAATACCCTATTTCTAAATAATCCTCGAAACGATCAAGGTCAATCCCATCATCACCAGTATACGAGACTAACCACTCCCCCGGGTACTTAAACTCAAACCCATACTGCTCATTCCGGTAGGTTTTCCAACCAGAGGTATCAATCTCCGCTGTTGAGGTGGCAGTATTGATATTTTGATTCACTTGCCCGCCCTTCGACAAGCTCAGGGCGACATAAGCCAAAACAGCCACTGCTAAACTGGCCAGCAAAATTAAGCTAAAAAATAGGGTTTTTTTGGTCATATTGCTATAAAATAAAGCGCCGGGGGCGCTATGTTAGTTTGATGCTATTAGATTGTGATTTTAGTCTAGCATCTTCAAAAAATCTGTCAAGGTGATTTCACATTATTTCAATTTTTTAGTATAATTAGAGGTGGGTAAAGATTTAAATTCAACGATTTTTGGTTATTTATGATTTTTTGGATTAACCTTTCAACGCTTCTTTTGGTGGTTTTAGCCGGCGGCTTGGGTATTCACAGTTTAGCCCGCAATCCCAAGTCAACGGTGGTTAGACTTTGGTTTTTTTTAAGTTTGGCCGTGGCGCTTTGGGGCATCGGTTACATATTGACTAATATGGCTGATAATGAGGTGACTGCCGCCCGCCATATCCGTGTTGTTTATTTCGCTGCCTCATTGATCCCGGTTCTCTTTTTTCATTTTATCGTTAGCTTTATTTATAAAACCAACAAGTTTAGTTTTTTGTTGGCTGGTGGGTATTTATTAGCCGCCGTTTTTTTGATTTTAAATTTTGGCACTAATTATGTCATCAAAGGAGTTAGGCAATTGCCTGACCTTGGCTATTACGAGGAGATAACTGCCCCGGGCTTTTATTTTTTCCTGGTTTACTTTTTCTTTTTCGCCCTTTATGCCATCTGGCTTTTGCTGAAAGAATATCAACACAGCGACGGCATACGCCGCCGGCAAATCCTTTATTTAATCTTGGCTTCCGTAGTTGGTTTTATTGGCGGCGGTTCAAATTTTTTGGCTGATTTAACCGGTGCTTATCCTTATGGTCAGTTGCTTGTTTGGCTTTATCCGGTCTTGATTACCTATGGAATTTTTACCCCGCTACAAATAAAAATTACTCAGGGATAATGGACTATAAAAGAATTGAATTTGTAATGGGGTTTATTAATGAAATAAAAATTAAAGCGAGGTTTCATAATTGTTGTTAATTGAGAGAAGGTATGAGTATTTCCTTGAACAGCTTGTATGTATTTTCTATATTTTTATTCACCGCCGCATCCTTGGCTTTAGGTATTTTTAGTTTTTTAAGAGACCCACATACAAAATCTGTTCGTTTCTGGTTTTTTATGAGCGTAGCGATTGGTGTGTGGGGCGTTAGTCATTTACTAGCACTTCAGGCGATTTTTAGAGGCGATGTCGACAAGGTTATTATGTATTCAAAAATTTTACACATGGGCGCTGCTTTTATTCCCGTTTTCTTTTGTCATTTCGTTTTAGAGTTTTTGTATCAAAAAAATAAATATAGCTACTTATTGATAATTGGCTATCCATTATCTTTATTATTTGCACTTATTAGTTTCACAAGGTTGATTATCGGTGGTGCATCACCAAAGACGGGTTTTCCTCTTTGGCTTGACGCCGGCAACCTCTACCCTCTTTTAGTGATTTTTTTCTATTTTTATGTTTTTGTTTCTATATATTTTTTATATTTGGGCTATAGGCGGAGCGATGGAATAATGAAAAGAAAAATATTTTATATATTACTCGCTGCTATTATTGGTTTTGGTGGTGCTAGCACTAATTGGTTGCCGCAATTGGTAGGTATTTATCCGTTTGGTAGTTTTGTCGCCTGGCTATATCCCTTATTAGTCACTTATGGGATATTCGTTGATGAAATTAAAATTAAAGTGAGGTTTTAGCTTATTTAATAATTGTTTAGGATTTAGAGTTTAGAAATTAGGAATTAACATATCCATGGATTTTTTAAGGGTTTTATTCACGGCAGTTTTGTATCTCAATATCCCAATGGCGATTACCAGTTTTGTTTTTGCTTTTATTTTGTTAAGACGCGCTAAGGGCAATGGGATTTATTTTAATTTTGGGATGGCAACTTTATTCCTGGCTTTATGGCAAGTCGCCCTACCACTTCTTTTCATTGATTTTTCTTTACCTTTTAATATATTTTTAGTTAATGTAACCTGGTTATTTGGTATTTGGATAATGCATTATTTTTTAATTTTCACTTACAATTTTCCAATTTCAACGTTGTATAGTCATAAACAGTTAGGCTTTTTATATCTTCTTACGCTTTTTGTTTCTTTTACTTTTTTTATCCCAGATCTTTATACAAAAGGGGCCTATCCTAATTTTCCGTTTCTTAAGTTGGTAGTTAATCCCATAGGATTAACAATATATACCGTATTTTTTGTATCATTGGCATTTTTTTCCTTTAAAAATTTAATCGTTAATTTTTTGAAAAGTGATGGTATTTTTAGGATACAGCTTAAAAAAATAATTATTGGTACAGGCGTCGCCGTAATAGCTAATCTTTTTTTAAGTATCACTATTTATTATTTTATTGATTTTGATACGGCTCCGTTGGGGACAGTTTTTGTATTTGCCGTTTTATTATATATTTACTCCATACTTTTTAGTAAAAAATATGTCTAAAAATAAAACCACTCCGAGTTATTTTGAGAAGGTTATACAACTTCTTAAATCAGAAAAATTATATCCAGACATTGGTGTTGTTTCTGGTCCCTCTTCTCAACCAGAAATTATTATTAACGGTCAGAAATTGGTCACGTTTTGCTCCAACAACTATTTAGGGCTGGCCAATAATGAAGAGGTCAAAAAAGCAGTAATCTCTGGATTGAACAAATATGGCTTTGGCTCCGCTAGTACCAGATTATTATCTGGTACGTTAGATATCCAAGTCGATTTTGAAACAGCATTGGCATCTTTTTATGGATTTGGAGATTCCATCACTTTTTCTTCTGGTTACTTAGCGAATATCGGAGTAATCCGCATGTTGGTTGATCCTTTTCCGTATTTTCCTACACCTTTTGATAATGGTAATGGGGTGATTTTTAGTGACGAATTAAACCATGCTAGCATGGTAGAGGCCGCAAGATTGTCGAAAGCGGAGCGTGTCATTTATAAACACAATGATATGGATGATTTAGAAAAGGGGCTTATTAGGCACAAAAATGGAAGAAAATTAATTATTACGGATGGTATATTCAGCATGGATGGGGATTTTGCTAATTTGGTTAGTATATCTAGATTGGCGAAAGATTATAATGCTTTAATTTTTGTTGACGATTCACACGGTACCGGTGTATTGGGTCCAAACGGAGAAGGGACAGCTCATCAGCTTGGGGTGGCCGACAATATAGATGTTATTATGGGTAGTTTCACAAAGGCATGGGGAGGGCTGGGTGGTTTTACTGTGATTAAGAATAAGACTATAGCTGACTACCTACGTGTTACTGCTCGCAGTTATATTTTTTCTGACCCAATCCTCCCCAGTACTGTCGCGGGGTTGATAAAGACGTTAGAGATCATCAAGCATGGGTCAGGCTTGCGACAAAAGACTTTGAGTAATGCTAAATATTTAAGGAGTGAGTTAAAAAAAATGGGTTATGAAGTTTTGGGAGCAGATAATATCCCTATTATTCCACCCCTTCTTGGGTCAGAGAAAAATGCTATCGAATTCTCGCGACGTCTCAAGGAGGTTGGTATATTCGCTCCTGCTGTCCGTCGGCCCGCCGTCACCGAAGGCAGGGAGCGCTTGAGACTAACGACTATGTCAACCCACACACGTTTCCAGATTGACTTTTTGTTAGAACAAATGTACAAGATCGGTAAAGAATTAAGAATCATATAAATATTATGCCAAAAATTTTCATCACAGGTAGTACTGGTTTTCTTGGAAGGTATATTTGCCAGGAATTTTCCCAGAGAGGGTATGAGGTGTTCGCTCTAACTAGAAAAAATTCAAATAAAACAGCGTTGCTCAATAATAAAGTTAATATTATAGAAGGTGATTTGGATAACGAAAAGACAATTTATAGTTGTCTTCGAGATAATAATATAGAGCAGGTTATCCATGCGGCAGCTATTGTTTCAGATTGGGGCCCACGACATATCTTCCATTCGATTAACGTTCGAGGCACTGAAAAATTATTGGATGCCTGTAAGAGAGCAAAAATAAAATTGTTTATTTATATTAGTACTATCGATGTTATGGATTATAGACGTCATCATCAGGTCTTAGCAGAGTCGTTTCCTTACACGAAATCAAAACATAACTATCAATGGTCAAAAACAATTGCTGAAGTCAAATCTTTGTTGGCGTCGGATTATTTTAAAGTGGTTGTATTACGACCTGCGTGGATTTTCGGTGAGGGTGATAAAACCCTTTTCCCAGAGATTATTCATACTCTTAAACAAGGTCTACTACCTCTACCTGGGAAGAGGGGTGTATATATTCCTCTAATATATGTCCGCAACCTAGCAAAGTTTATTGGCGATATTGTTTCTCAAATAGAGTCTTTACCCTCTAGTATAAAAATAAACGTTAGTGATGATGTCAAAATTACCTGGAAACAACTTATAGAAATTTTGCGAAAAAATTTTAATCCGAGAGCGCTGGTTATCAATGTTCCATACAGTCTCTCTTATATAGTTGCTGTTATATTGGAGTTGCTATATCGACTGTTGAATATAAAGACTAGACCAACTTTAACTACAGGAAGTCTGCCAATGTTAGCTTCTAGCATGGAAATAGATACTACTCTAATGAAAAAATTTTTGAAATCGCCACTAATCCCCTTTGAATCCGCAATATCATCAACATTAGCTTGGCATAAAGTAAACTTAGTCTCGCGTAAGAAAGGAGAATAGAATGAGTTTGATACTATTATTGGTTGGTTTCGCTAATATTCTGTTGGCTTTTTTAGTACTCTATGCAAGGAAGAGGCATTTAAATGCTCGACTATTTTTCATTTTTGCTTTAGTATCTGGTTACTGGGTTTTGACCAATTATTTTACAGGAATTTTTCCTAACCTTATTTTGTTAAAGAATGGATATGCTGCGGCAGTGTTATTATCAACTGCGGCAGCTATTTGGCTATTTTATTTTGCTAGTAATAAGTTGAACCACAAAATTACTTGGCCCCTCGTCTTTATTGGTTTAATTTTTGCCTATTTTGCACAGTTCTCTAATTTAATAGTCGTTAATGCAAAAGACATTACATTTGGCGGAGGTGATGCTACCTTTGGAGTACTTTTTCCAATTTATGGTATCTATATTCTTGCTGCTTTATTTTCTGGTTTATTCCGGTTAGTTCTAGAATTTAATAGGTCAACTGGGTTAAGGCGCAAACAGATATTCTATGTTTTGTCAGGACTTATAATTTATTCAACAGTATCAACTTCTGTTAGTATTATTTTACCTATTTTTAAAATAAACAATTTAATCCCTCTAGACTCAGTTGCTTCTATATTTTTTGTTAGTTTTACAGCCTATTCTATTACTCGTTATCGTTTGATGGACATTAGGTTAATTATTTTTAGATCAATCAGCTTTGCGTCGCTTATTTTAATCATCACCTCTTTTTTTGTTACAGTATCAATTTTCATTGGATCTTATTTAGAACAAATAATCGGTATTCGTTCAGAAATAGTGGTAGGGTTTATCGTCGCCTTATTGGTTACTTTTATTTATCAACCAACCAGGAAATTCGTGGAAAAAGCCACCAACCGTTTTCTTTACAAAGAACGCTATGATCCCGATGCTCTTTTAAGAAAAATTTCTGAAGTTACTTCTTCAATTCTTAATCTTAGTCAGCTTCTGACTGAAATTTCCAAAAATTTGATTGACGCGATGCACTGCGAAATAATCGGCGTCGCCCTGCTCAATAAAAACAATAATTTGGAAGTAACTTACATTGAAGGCATAGAACTAGAAAAGGCCCAGGCTTTAGTCAGTTACCCCAAAGTCGTTGACATTTTGCGTCAGGAGTTGCAGCGGACTAAAGGCATTTTGGTCATTGATGAAATGAAAACCGGCTATGAAAACGGCGAATATAAACCGATTGACGTGCCTCTACTGTTGGCGCTTTATGAAAATAACATCGCCTTGATTCTGCCGTTATTCGCCAAAGAAAAACTAACCGGGGTGATTGCTGTGGGCAACAAAAAATCCGGCGAGCCGTATAACCAGCAAGATTTAAGGGTTTTGGAAATTATTGCCGGTCAGTCGGCGGTGGCCATTGAAAACGCCCAGCTTTATGAAGAGCAAAAGCAGTTTAACGTCACCTTGCAGAAAAAGGTGGAAGAGGCAACGCACGATTTGCGGTTTGCCAATAATCAGCTGCGGGAAATGGACCGGACCAAGTCTGAA
>MHIE01000012.1:7685-8579 GCA_001817345.1 Candidatus Buchananbacteria bacterium RIFCSPHIGHO2_01_FULL_44_11
CACGCCGTTAACCGTAATCAAAGGCTACATTTCCATGATTCAGGAAGGTTCATTCGGGCCGGTGCCCGGGCAAATCACCGACCAGCTGACTAAAGTTTATACCGCTAACGAGCGGTTGATTGGGCTGGTGGAAAACCTGCTGGACATTTCCCGGATTGAAAGCGGCCGGCAGGACTTTAATTGGGAAAAAGTTGACCCGGCCGACCTAGCTTCAACCGTCGTGGAAGAACTGCGCAAAAACGTGGAAGACAAAGGCTTGAAAATAGTGCTGCATAAACCCAAAACCAAATTGCCGGCGGTTTTAGCCGACCGGAACAAACTCCACGAAGTGATGATGAATTTTATTGATAACGCCGAAAAGTACACCGAGAAAGGCCAGATTGACGTTTATATTTCGGCCGAAAAAACGGATAAGGACATAATTAATTTTTCGGTCAAAGACACCGGCCGCGGCGTTGATAAAGAAACTTTGCCCCATTTGTTCCAAAAGTTTACCCGCGGCAAAGGCAGTTTTAAAGTCCATACCGAAGGCACGGGCCTGGGGCTTTACGTCGCTAGGATGATTATTGAAGCCCACCACGGAGTTTTGGGCGTGGAGTCCGGCGAACCAAACAAAGGCTCGCATTTCTTTTTCCAAATTCCGCTGGACGGACCGAAGTCAAAAAATTACCAGCCCCAAGAACCGGTCAGTCACTATTTGGGCAAATAATAGCTACCCTCTCCGTCCCGAATAATCTCCCCTCTTAATTTAAGAGGGGGTCTGGAGCTGCTCGTCTAAGATTAAAAAAGCATAAGTGGGGGAGTTATCAAAGCCGTCTCCCCCGCATTCTTTCATCGCAAATGCGACAAATACTCTGTAGGAGATAATAAATTCAAGGATAAATGAGGTCTTTG
>MHIE01000013.1 GCA_001817345.1 Candidatus Buchananbacteria bacterium RIFCSPHIGHO2_01_FULL_44_11
TTATCAACGATTTCAATAAGCAGATTACGCCGCTAACCTTCTTCCCGTGGGAGAAACAATATCGTCTTTGGCGTAAAAAATGGGATGCAGAGCTTATAGCTGAACGGGGTTACTCGCAACAGCAACGAGCGATACGCCAAATCGTCAAATTACGTGATGAACAAGATGCTGCTATCGTTCCTGATGAATACGCCCTTGAGATTGGTGCACATACCCTTGCGGGCGAACTCTTGAATGATGCTATGGGCATACTCAAGCGAGACCAAGAGAACGAGGATTCATACGACGAGGAGATTCTGATAAAGCGAAGGACTTATATCCTCAACGTTTTCAACTACGTTACGCGGGCAGTTCATAGCAAGGAATCACTCAAAATCAAATCAAATGCTGAAAAGCGAGAAACTCTCGGTTTTCTTACGGCGCTTATCAACAGGTCAACGGCTGGCAAAATTACAGATGACGAAATGGCTTTACTAAAACAATCAATAAACCAGGGCAAGAATTAACCCTGTTTTTGCTCGTTATCCTTCTGCTCAAGCTCATCAGCCCACTCCTTCTTTATGGGTCGGTAAATCGCATCTAATATAGTCAAAAGATTGATACCTTCTTCGGCAGCTTTTTCATCGGAAATGTCCTCGCCAAATTGTTTACGCCAGATAGCTTTGAACTCCTTAACGGCTTCTTTTGAGAGCATAGAATTATGGTTTGAACTCCTCGTGGTCTCCAAGGCGTAGTATTTTTCTATAATCCACATTGTCTCGAAACTTCACTACGTAATGATTATGGAGGTATTGGAATATAGGAACAGACAAAAGTAGCATATCAATCCCTTTATTTGCGTTTGAGAGAGCTACCCCTGCCTTATCAATTTCCTGTCCGTGGACAACGTGATTTCTTATGTCATAGAGGTTATCCAAATCTTTGAAGTATTGCGGAAACTTGTCTTGTACTGCCTGCTGAACGCTCTTGAGTGTCAACATCTTGAACAATTTTTCGTTCGCCCGCCTGTCGTAGTAGCTCAAAACTTCTTCAAATACAATCATACGCCCCAAGCGACCCAAATACTGCCCGTAGCAGTTCATCAGTTCTCTTACCACATCTGACAAAAGTGTTTCGTAGTTTGAGCAAGCAAAAATTATAGGAAGATACACTTGTGGCGGAAAGATGTGCCTTTCGTGCTCAACTTTTTTATTATAGGCATCTACGAAATGAACTATCCCGCCCAGAATGTGAGAACTCTGGTCTCCTGGAAAATACGTGTAGCCCATCTCGCTACAATTTGGGCACTTTGTACCTTTTGCTTTCTTCAAATACACGTCTTGAACCCAGCCACATTTGACGCAACGCGCTTTGTAGAAATCTTCATTTGTGTAAGTTTTTAGCAACATATCACAAATTATCCCTCGTATGCAGGTAAAATCGGGGATGTAATTATAATTCTTTCTTCGGGACGATAGTTTTCTAGTGCCAGCTTCGCCTGTTCAAGTTTATCCTTGTTATTACCCAAGCACGCTAGTAGCGTACCAACACTTGCGCTCTCGAACTGTTCGACAGAAATTATGCCCGCCTTGAGTAAGTTGAGGTAATCTCCCCTGGTGAAAATCCGACCAATGCGCGTACCAAGTTCAACAAGAGAAGCTGGTATGCCCAGTTCCAGACGAACCAGTAAGCGCACTACACGATTGCTCAAATCCAGACCCGTATTGAGTAATTCTACAACTCTTGCCACTGTGGGGAGAACATCATTTGTCCTCGACGCAACGCCTCTTATTGCGCCAGCAGCGCCATCTAATTTTCCTCCGAATTGAGTCATAACATTCTCTATGTCATTAAGAGGTCTATCAGTCATCCAGAGCATACAAGCAGCTCCCTTCTTGGCTCGTAGTGTTGACTGGGTCTCATCATTAATCGAACGACGCATTGCTTGCATAACTTGAGACGGCACTCCTTGATTGCTTATCTCCGACATCCAAGTTTGCGGCTCTTTCTTGGTACTCTTTTTATTGATAGGGAATAACACCTGGTCGAGTTCACAAGTAATCTGTGAAAGCGCTACCAATGTTGGGTCGGTGATTTGACCAGGATTCACTCCGCTTAACGCTTCAACAGTTCGTATAATTGATTCAACTTCTATTCCTGATTGACCCGCTAACCTTCCTAGTTTCGTAAGATGATATACGTCATTCTCGTCTTTTTCAATTAACTTGTGTGAGAACAAGTCATTGAGCGCTTGGACGAGTTGTGCTTCATCCCATTTCCAGCCGCCGTCATTAGATTTTTTTTGAAACGCTCCGAAGCTCTCCTCCAAGAACTCGATAATATCTTTTGACGGCAAGCCACGTCCTGCACGACCCGCGGCAACAAGTACGCGGACAATCAGAGAACGCGGGTCGGTATTGTCAGCAAGAAACTTTGAGCGTAAATCTTCGGGAGAAGCGAGAACGTACTTGTTCCATACGTGATGTTCCTCATTACCATCTAATGCGACAACATAAGAAGTGCCTCGTGTTGCGAATCCCAATCGTCCCGCACGACCAATGATGTTTTTATATTCCGCCACTGAATACGGCTTATCACCTGGATGAGTAAGACCAGCAATGATAACTACTTCCGTTGGAGTGTTAACACCCATCGCAAGGGTTGTTGTGGCAGCAATAACTTTGAGTGCGGTGGGTACCGCCCTGAATTGTTCCTCAACGAGCAGCCGTTCTTCTGTATCCAAATCCGATATGTGGAAAGCAACTCCTCCAGCAAGCGCCTGTCGCAACTTCTCCGACGATATGGATGGGTCGCTATTAGGAAGTGTATCCAACACTACTTGTGCTGGGGGCAAACCAAGAGAGGATGCCAGGTATAGTGCGCAGCCACGTGCTTCTCCACGGGTTTCGCGAAAGACGATTACACTTTTTTTCTCATTCACTGACTTACGCACTAACGGAATAATAATGTCTTGGCTGGAACCCTTGCGCAGCTCTGGTCGAATGTGAGATTGAATGACTTTCTCCTGACCCGTGTCTGACTCGATATAGCGGAAACTGCCATCAGCCCGAATTATCCCCTCATCGAGAGGTACGGGACGCTCTGTTCTTCGTAGCAATCGTGCTCCAAGCCAGCGCTCTAATCCGTTTGTGTCTCCAATCACGGCGGATAACGCAATGAGTTGTGGCTCCGCTTCCTCCCTCCGCCTCATTCGTAACAGCGTAAGTATAAACTCAAGATTCACACCCCTTGTTTCTTCCGCAATCATTTGTACTTCGTCTACAACAATGACTCCAATCTGGTCGAGTATGTGCGGGTATCCAAGTACAAGTGCCGAAAACTTTTCGTAAGTCATTAGACAAATGTCATACTGCCCGCGCATCAAAGGCAACATATCATCGCCCGTGCTCTCGCCCGTTGCTTTGATAGTCCTAATACCAAAAAAGCTATATGTTGCGTTAAAATGTCGCAACTTATCGTTCACAAGTGCCCTCAAGGGGAATAAAAAGAGCGCTCGTTTTCGTTCCAGAGCGGCGTGAATTGCTGCAAGTTCACCAATCATTGTTTTGCCAGAGGACGTAGGCGCAGAAACGACCAAATGTTCTCCATCTAGCAATCCAAAGTCATTGATAGCGTCCATCTGTAATTGATTGAGAGATGGTATTGCTCCTCTCCACGCTTTGAGTATTGCGTCTGGGAAGCCGTAAGATTCGAGATTCTGAAAATTAGCAGCCACCTTTGCCCTTGTCCGCTCTGGAAATGCTTGTGCGTAGAGCTTGCCTGGAACGAATACTGGAAAGGTCAAGCTACCATCAATCTTACCGAGTAAGGTAGGATGCTGTGGTTTGCCAATTTTCGAGGCATCGTCAATCACGCGCTCCGTAACATATTCCAACAATCTATATACTCCGATTTTACCTGCTTTCTTAACTTCCTCTGCTCCCTGCATTGCTGTCAGCAAATGATACGTTAGTAATCCGTGTCCCAATTTTTGATTCTCCCACGCTCGTTCCGTTGCACCCGATGCTGTAAGGATGAGACGTCCCTCACCAGAAAGTTGTTTGAGCAATTCTTCGACAGAGGCAAGTTCGCGAGACACTACATCAACTTGCAGCGCTCTTGCCCCCATCCCGCCAGAGAAACAACAATCCAAAACGAAAACCAATCGCTTCGCGGGTATCTTCGTAAGCCATTCAGCGAGAAGATTCAGTGCAATGCAGGTGCTTGGCAAATTACTCCTGTCGGCATCGTAAGTAACCAGCTCGTGCGTTGTAGTTCCGTGCCCAGAGAAACTCACAACCACAACATCATCTTCTTTGCATTGTGCCAAGTTTTTGAACTCTTCTTCAATTGCAGAGCGTGTTGCTTCATTGTCTGTAAGAAGTTTGGTGTTGCCACCAAGTGTGTCAGTAAATAGAGAATGTAACGCTACTGCATCACGTTTTGCGCAACTCAACCAATTGATGCTCGGTGAGGCGTATCTGTCTATTCCTATAAAAAGTCCTTTGAAGCTCATATAATTTGTGGCGCATATCAATTAGCTTGGAGGCATTGGTTCACAAACTGCTCGTAGCTTTCGACCTCCTTGTACTTCACTTCAATAACCTCAAAATGCTTCTTCGCTGATGCAATTTTTGCTTGTTCGCTTGGACGGAGATTTGATATGTCGCCCTTTGTTTCAATCACAAAATAAACACGTTCTTTTTTTTCATTGCCCTGAAGGTCTCGCTTTGCAGTTACTATCGCCCAATCTGGATTATAGCCACCAATAGGGGTTTCTACCTTGAACCAGTTAGGAAGTTTGATGAAAAGTTTGATTCGCTCGTCGCCATCCAGCTCTACCGCAAAGTTTTTTTCGATGTCGGAGTCGTACACTATCGCATCGTAAATTGAGTTTTTTACTGGCTGCACTGCGTCTTTGTAGCTTGGGATGTTCTCGAATTGGATTACGGCGTATTTGTCAGAAACAACCTCATAGCGAATCTGCTCAACATAATCCTTTACCAACTCCTCTTTAATGATTCGTGCCACCTCAAAACAAAATCTCTCTGGGTTGTTCAAAAATGCTGTAACGCTATTTACCTTCGCAAGAATGGCAGCCACTGTTTGCCTCGTGAGTTTGGTTTCGTCCTTGATAAGCTCCACACAATCAATGACACGTTTTGATTGATTAAGGTCTTCGGCTCTGCTGCCAACAACTCGTGTACTGATACCGCTCTTGGTAATATCAACGCTTGCTCGCTCCACTCTTACTTGCGGTCTTGCTACGCTCAAACGCTGTATTTTGTTGGCGCAATTCTCAATTAAGCGCTCGGTATTCACCCTTACCAAATACTTCGTTTTTTTTGATATTCGCTCCCAGATGGCGTTGAACTCCACATCCTTCTCAAAGCCCTTCTTGAGCTTCACAGTGTGCTTTCTCTTGGCGTTATAGGGTACTGGTGGGGCTTTGTAGATGCCATCTTCCTCAAACTCGCCTTGAAGCTGCCCCACGTACTCGGCGTAGCTTTCATTAGCGATAACGGAAAGTAGATTGACGTGCTTCAAGAAAACGCGCTCTCCATCTTGATTGACGCACAAACGCATACCACGTCCAATCTCTTGGCGCTTGCGAATAGGCGCTATCGTTTCTCGTAGTGTGCAGATGTTGAAAACATTTGGATTGTCCCATCCTTCTTTGAGTGCGGAGTGGGAGAAGATAAACTCGGTTGGCTCGTCAAATGAAAGTAGACGCTCCTTGTCTTTCATTATAAGTTCGTATGCTTCTTGGTTTTCCGCAATGCTTGATTCTCGCTCAAGGTACTCATCGCCTCGTTTGGCGAAGTAGCCCTTGTGCACGCTCTCAACTTCTAATTCTTTTGAATGGTATTCATCTTTGAGGCGATTGAACTCTTGAATGAAAGTTTTGCGAATAAAACCATCACCTTGAACGTAGTTATCAACTTTATCAATGAAGAACAATGAGAGCACTTTAATATCCATTTCTCGTAGCTGCTTTCGTTTCTCAAAGTGCAGCCGAATGGTCTGCTCAATCTGCTCCCGCATTACTTGCTCACGATTGCCTCCGATGCCCTCGCCTTGTTTGACTTCGACATTGTTGCGAAAGCGAATCTTGCCAGTTTGCCCAATATCGGGAGCATCAGCATCTAATGCCTCAACAATGTAGCCAGCATAAACGTCATTACTGGTTTTCTGCGCTAAATCATCATCCTGCTTGAGTGTGAGTCGTTTCTTCTTCGGAGTTCCTTGCGCGTCTTTTGCAATTGCTTCAATTTTTGCCTTTATCACCTTGCCTGCCTCCACCGAAATGAGGTTAAGGTAGGGACGCGAAATGCCTGTATCGTCATCAACAACAGAAAACACCTCAATCTTTTTTACCAGCCCTAACTGGTACGCATCGTAGGGCGCAAGCTGGTACATCAGATTGTAGGGATTGCGGTGAGTTGCAGAATAGCGGAGACGAAACAGTGAATTAAAGTTCTTGAGCGCTTCTTTAGTCGCTTCGCCCTCCATATTCTGTGGCTCATCAAGAATCAAAATGGGATTGGTCTTTCGGATATAGCTGATTGGCTGCTCTCCCTGCATCTGGTCTCGTGCGGCATACAACACGTTGGCATCCTTATTGAATGCACCGACGGTCATTACCATTATGTTGATGTTGCTTGAGTCGGCAAAATGTTTTACTTGCGAAATGTTCCTTGATTGATACTCGTAGAAGCGATAGGGCACATTATCGTAAAGTGCCGCAAAGTGCTCCTTCGTAATTTGGAGCGTTTTCATAACGCCCTCACGGATGGCAACCGATGGAACTAAAACGATAAACTTTTTCCAACCATATCGCTTATTGAGTTCAAAAATCGTACGGAGGTATACATAGGTCTTTCCCGTACCTGTTTCCATCTCGATGGAAAAATCATAATCATCAACAGCGCCATTTTTTACTTTATTGCGCTCTTGTATCTTACGAGCGTTATTAAAAATCTCCTCTTGAGAGAGGGCTAAGTAATTCGGATAGATTCCCAAAAGTCCGCTTCCTGCGATTACTTTGTCGGCGGTGGCTTTTTCTTGTCCCTCAAAGACATCAACGATAGCGTTGATTGCTTCAATTTGAAAATCTTGGTTGGCATCAAACTTGAACTTCATATTGTTTTAAGTTCCACATTCAGCCCAAGGTTGGCTTTTGCCGTGTCATCAAGGGCGTTGTCCAAACAGATGAATACCTTGCCCTTGTATTCTTTGCTTGTCAGTTCGTTTATGGTCTGGTCATCAACCTTCTTGTCGAGACACACCAAAAGTCGCCTCTCCCCATCGGAGACCATATACACATCATTTTTTCCAAGTTTTGATTCGCTAACCTTTGCGTTGAGCGACAGTCCCTCTTTGACAATGTTCTCATACACAACATCAATGGCTTTTGTATCATCAATGAGCTTGGCTTGCTTTGCCCTCGTTAGATATTCCGCAAATGCTTTTTTGTTTTCTTCCTCGGATTTAGCGGGGTCAAACTCAAAAGTATTTTCGGGGTAATTGGATTCAGAAAGTTTGAATGTCTTGAAGGTTGCCCCAATTTGTTTGAGGCGGTCTTTAGCAATATCTGTGATGGTATTGTGTCCAGTTTTGTAATCTGGACTTTTCACATCAATTCTTTCTGGCAACTGAACCAAAATAAACTTTCTCAAACCCGTGTCAGCGTAATTTTGCTCTAATACAGCTTCCGCCGTTGAGCCAGAGCCAGCAAAAAAATCGAGCACGAGAGCATTTTTATCATTAACAACTTGCAACATCCTCTGGATAAGTTTAGGATTCTTGCCACCGTTTTTTATCCAAGTTGAATCTGATTCAATAACATCCGTCCAGTTGGTATCAAGGTTGGTTTCTTCGCTTGCGAGTAATCTATATTGTGGCTTGTTAGTATTCGGAGACAAACGCAAATCGCCAGCATCAACCATTGTCATTGCTCTTTCCTTTTCATACATCCAATGCCTACCCGTTGGCGGTTTCTGCCCAAATAATTCATATTCCATTGTTGGACGCACCCCTGGCGCATCAAATGCGTGCCATCGTTCCTCCTTCTTTTGATATTTTTTTGGAGGCACTACTAAAGTAGCGTCGCTTTTTGCATAGCATAAAATGTAACCTACGCCTTGATTGAGAGCTTTCACTGTGTCGTTTTCTTGGATATTCTTTTTTACTCTCGAAACAAAGATTGCATTTCTGAAGTTTTCTTCTCCAAAAACTTCGTTCATTAACATTCGCAAATGATGAACTTCGTTATCATCAATGCTTATAAAAATAAGCCCATCTTCACGCAAAAGATTCCAAGCCAATTTGAGGCGAGGGTACATCATTGAAAGCCAGTCGCTATGATAGCGCCCGCTTGTCTCTCGGTTGGTCTGCAAGCGATTTCCATCATTATCAGTTTGTCCCGTCTGCTGCAAATAACTTTTGAGGGGTGCAGAGAAGTCATCGTGATACACAAAATCGCCACCCGTGTTGTACGGAGGGTCAATGTATATCATCTTTACTTGCTCAAAGTATGCTTTCTGAAGAAGTTTGAGGACTTCAAGATTGTCGCCCTCGATAAAAAGGTTTTCACTCTCGTCGAACTTAATACTTTCATCTTTTGCCGAACGTAGCGTTGCCTTGCTAGGTATTAAAACATTTTTGATTGCGTTACTTTTCCCAGCCCACATAAAGCTGAACTTCTCGATGTGTTCATCAATCGCTTCGCCCAGCACCACGCGGAGTTTATCCCAGTCAACTTTAGCTTCACTGAATGCTTCGGGCAAAATCCGATGCAATTCCGCCAATTTTTCTTCGGAAAGATTCGAGGATGTGAGATTCACTTTTTTGTAGTTCTTGTTCGCCATAAAATTATTTGCTGGTATTCGTACTCTCTTTAATAAAATCTCGCAGGTCTTTTTCCGTAATACGCCAATATCCGATTTTGCTTGCCCTCAATTTTCCCTCTTTGACGTAGCGATAAACCGAGCGCTCGCCGATTTGGAGGTGTTTAGCGACTTTTTCAATGGTTAAAAACTTTTTCTTGCGCATATTTTCCTTGTTATAGTTTGACTAACTTTGACTAACTCTGTTATAGCAAATCATAACGCGCTATGGCTCAAAAGTCAAAAGTGGCGATTCTGACAGTGGTTTATCCACAGAATTGCTATTGCGTAGACACTAAAGTTCATATACGATTTAAGTGTCGGTTGCACATTGAAATCAAAAAATGTTTAGCTAAATCTAGCAGCCACACCAAGCAAGAACGCCGACAGTCCTGAAGCTAAAACTTCGGAACTGGGAAGCAAGAATCGCCGACTCCATAAGGGAAACCGAAAGGAGGAGCGGGCAAGGAGCGCCAAGACATATCGGGAACGGAGCTTGACCCCCCTGCGTAAAGATTAGCGAGATACTCTAATGCGTTTTGCATTTGTATCTCTCTGATTTTTGCGCAGGTCTTTTTATTAAAGCGACCAATGCAAAAGCAGAGGTCGCTTTTTTGGTTGCGCCGACACCAACCATTATGTTGAGTGCCCCAGAATATCGCAAAAAACTTAATAAACTTGGCTTGAAAACCCAAGACCTCACTGATGAAGCAATCGAGCAGATTCGTGATGCCCTTTATCTTCAAGCAGGTTTGATTTTCGACGAATGGAAAAAAAGTCATTGTCTGACTTCGGCAGATGCTATACCAGCGTCTCTCGAAGTGAGCCAACGGCTCACGTCTAACCCACTCCACGCTGGAGTCCCTGTGGACGCTAAATAGCAGGGGCACGCGTACCGAATACGGATACCCCAGAACGCTTGATGAGTGATTACTCCCAGCTGGGAGTGCAGTTCGAGCGGAGCGCTAATCTCCGCCGCGGGAAGGTCGAAAATAAGGTAAAAACGCCAGATTTTCAAACCTTCCCTGCTCCTTGAACAACCACATAGCACAGATGACCGAACTGGTGTTGGTACAGGTACATACTCTCTTACCAGACATCAAGATTCAGGGAAACGGCTTTGGGCGGTGGGGTTTATGTAATGGCAATAGCAATATAAAGGTCGAGGGAGAAATTAACTTCAACAAATAATCCTATGAAGAAAGAGAAAACGGAAAATTATCATTACTCAAACAAGACAATCAGAATGGCGGATGAAACTTGGGAGAGGTTTAAGGATAAGCGGAAAAAGTCGGGCAAAACTTGGAACTTATTTTTACTCGACGTACTCAAGTGCTATGAGCAAACAAAAAAGAAGCATAACTGAAATCGGGCAACTCTGCCGACATTGTGATTCTCCTGTAATTCAAAAGCGGACGAACGATAGACCGCGACGGAAACGCAAGAATTACTACTATGAGTTCACCTTGTTTTGCCCAAAGTGTAAGGCAGTTTATTTTCGTGAGGAATGGAAAAGATTTTGGTCAGAAAAATCCGCATTACAGGGGGCATCCCCCGCGCCCTCGCAAGAGTCGAATCCAAAACTACCACCACCCCAAACTGATTTTCCGTAAATCGGCAGGCAAAACGAACAGGACGATACCCTCCAAGACCATCTCTGTATAGCACTGAATAACCCTTGTATTACCTGTCTGTCCCGTCGAGGGGATAAAACATACCCAGACGTGGATAAGCCCAAAAATAAAAACAGCCCTCGTGGGGCAACTGCATTAAATAGACATTTTATTTGGTTCACGCGACTCAAATGCAAACTTTCACTAACAAGTTAATCATAGCAAACACACCCACTGCGTCAAGTGGATAACATTCACAAACAAACGGCTCATTCTACCGCATTAAATGTCTATTGAACGAAAACCAATTACGAAACTATGAACAACATACCAGAAACAACTTCCCCGCCAATAGCTTCGAGCGAAGTCGAAACGCTCGGAGTGAAAGCTGTATCAAAATCTCTTGGTGTGTCGAGAGCAACTGTATTGCGTTGGGTTCGGGCAAAGAAGATTGATGGATTCTTTCGTATTGGCAGTAAGTGGCTAATCCGCAAAACGGACTTTGACCATTTCATAAACGGAAAAATTAACAGCGAATAAACCTATGGAAAACAATAAAAACGAGTGGGAAGAAATCAAAAAAGGCGCAAGAGAACTCAAAGGAGCTGCGGGGTTGGTATTCGGTGCCTTATTCTTTGGTTTTATGACGATGATGGGAATCTGGGCTTTCTTGGAAGTTACCCTACAAAGAACTCTGACTTTGGTTCAAGCAGTGCTGATAACTGCGGGTATTTTCCTTGTTTTCATAGTGAAATCGTGGTGGTCAAATAAGCAGTCAAAATAAAATGAATCAACTCATCGCACAATTTTTGCACTACTTGAGGGCGGAACGCTTCTTCTCGCCGCGTACCATTTTTGCATACCAACACGATTTGGGTAAGTTCGTGGAGTTCTTGGAATCTACAAACAAAACCGATATTATCCACATCACAAAGGAAGATGTACGCCACTTTCTATCTGGATGCGCTGAAACAAACGGGGCTGTTACGATAGCGCGCAAACTTTCATCAATAAAATCATTTTTCAAATACCTTGGACGTGAAGGAATCATTGACGCAAACCCAGTAAGCGACATTGAAGCGCCAAAGCTGCCAGAGAAAGAACCATCCTATCTTACAGTAACCGAGTATCAAGACCTCATAGCCGCAGTGAAGTTCAAAGCCACGCCTTACTACCTTTCACGTGATTTAGCTATTGTTATTCTCTTATTGGGTACTGGCATCCGATTATCCGAACTTGTGGGGCTGACGCTGGATAGAGTAAATCTTGACCGAAATGATAGGAACATCAAAGTGAAAGGCAAAGGCAACAAAGAACGAATTATACCTCTTACCATCGAAGTTGCAGGCATTCTGGGACAGTATTTGAAGCAGCGTCCTGACGTATCGAGTAATCATCTTTTCATAAGTCGGTTGGGGAGTGGACTGCGTGCGCGTAGCGTATATGGTCTCGTCAAAAAATATCTGAAAGCCGCAAACATTACGAAAGACAGGGTGGCAGTTCATTCTCTTCGCCACACATTTGGTGCGTCTCTTTTGAACAGTGGCGCAAACCTTGTCGTGATTCAAGAACTCTTGGGACATAAAAAACTCGAAACCACACGACGCTATTTGCATATCAACAACATTGACCTACGCAACGCAGTCGAAAAATTAGTTTTGAGCAAACCACAATGAGCTACGCAACAGTAAAACCCAAAGCTATTCTCTACCTTCGCGTGAGTTCAAAAGAACAGTTGAAGGGGAAAAGTTTAGAAACACAGGAGAAGGACTGTAAGCGATACTGTGCCGAGCAAGGATTTGAAGTTGCAGAAGTATTCATTGAGGAGGGTGAATCCGCAAAGAACGACGATAGAACCCAACTACAAAGATTGCTTCGATATTGTAGAGAGCACAGGAAGCAAATCAGTTATCTTATTATCTGGAAGGTTGATAGGTTAGCTCGGAGTATTCCAGATTACTACGAAATCCGTAAGACCTTAATGGCACACGGAATCAGTGTTCACTCTGCAACCGAGACCGCAATCAATGACGGTAGTATTACCGGCGAAGCAATGGAGGGTTTGCTTGCAATTTTTGCTCGAATAGATAACAAGATAAAATCTGACAGAGCAAAAGCGAACTTGGAAGCACTACTTCTCACTGGTATATCACCCTGGAAGTTACCTATTGGCTATCGCAACTTACAGAATAAACTACACGGCAAGAAGAAAACCGCTCCAGACCCTGTTGACCCAGACAGATTCTCGATTGTGCAACGAGGACTCAAAGAGTATTCAACTGGCGTACACACCATTAACAGTTTGACTAGACGGTTTCGTGAATGGAGTTTGACTACAAGGTCTGGTAAAAAAATCTATCCCCAAATGGTAGAGCGAATGTTGACCGACATTACTTACGCTGGCTGGTTGCTAAATCCTTGGAATAATAATGAACCTGTACGTGGTTTACACACTCCCGCTATTACTCTTGAGGAGTTCCAAAAGAACCAACTCATCAAAGCTGGCAAATCAGTGAACGCAAAACCACGAGAACGAGCGAATGCGGAGTTTCCGCTTCGCAACTTTGTCCGATGCTTTCAATGCAAAGGAACGCTCACGGGCAGTGGCTCACGTGGGCAAGGTGGGAGATATGCCTATTACCACTGTAAGAAACGAGGTTGCCAGCTCTATGGCAAAACAATACCGAAGGACGATTTGGAAAGAGATTTTATGGCGCTCTTGGAGCGTGTTACGCCAACAGAAATTGCTCTAATGTTGTTCAAGGAAGTTGCACTCGATGTATGGGAGACCAAGCTCCACGAGCATAATTCTGATGCCGAGCGACTCCAAAAGAAAGTTGACGAATTAAATGCGGAGTTGAAAGAGCTAATCTCAATGAAATCCCGTCAGCTTATTACCGAGGAGCAGTTCTTGGAGCAAAAGCATCCGCTTGATGAAGCGACGATTGCGGCAAAGGTGGCTCTGAACGAAGCGAGGATTGAAGAATGGGATATTGAAACAGCCGTCAGCTATGCTATGCAGTTTATGAGCGATTTGCCGAGACAGTGGCGAGATTATGGTCTTGAGCAAAAGCATAAGTTCCAACAACTCGTGTTTCCAGAGGGTGTAATATACAAGAAAGGTGCTGGGGTGTTGGAACTCAAATTAGGCGCAATCTATCAGCTCTTGCAGGACATAACTACCCCAGATTTTAATTTGGTGCCCTTGAAGGGAATTGAACCCCCATCTCACCCTTAGGACGGGTTTGCTCTATCCGTTGAGCTACAAGGGCGTAAACATAGGCGAACAGGCCTCTGCTCAGGCAGAGAGCCAGCCGGACACGGAAAGCACGGAAAACAAAGGCATCTTAACTTAAAACCAGTAATTTGTAAACAGCTTATCCTCTGGTTTTCCTCTAGCTTTCCTCTTGACATTTTGGCTTAAACACGGTATTTTTAATGAACGCTTACTCTAAAGGTTCCAAAAAACAAAAATCAAATTTATGGCCAGCGCCGTTACGCTAAAATTAAACCGGGGAAATTTTGTGTCACCTAGACTGAAAAGATACGACGGGGAGCCTGCTTCGCCGATTTTTATTTATCGCAGTCCAAAAGTCGGCGTGCTGCTTTTACACGGCTTTACCGCCAGCCCCGATGAGATGCAGGATCTGGCGGAATATTTGGCTGATAAAAATTTAACGGTTTTTGCGCCCTTAATTGCCGGGCATGGTTCAAATTTAGATGATCTAGCCAGCAGCACGATCGGCGATTGGGAACAATCAGTCACCAATTCCTCTCTGGCTTTGAAAGAAGTGGTGGAAAAAGTTTATATCGTCGGCAGCTCACTGGGCGGCAACCTGGCTTTTTATTTAGCCACTCAGTTTCCTGATTTATTTTCCGGTGTCGTCTCTATCGGCACGCCCATTCGGGTTCGCTGGCAGCGGCTTTTTAAAGCCAGTTTAAACACTTATGGTTATTTTAAAAAATATCAAAGAAAATTGCGGCTATTTTATCCTTTGTCGTCGCATCAACGCGGGGAAAATTACAATCCCTTTATGCCGATCCCTAGCGTCAGAAATTTATTTACTTTTATCAAAGAAATTACCGTCCCGAGTTTAAAACGAGTGGCCTTACCCACCTTAATTATCCAGTCAGCCAAAGATCCGGTAGTTGATGCTTCTTCGGCGAGGTATATTTATCAGAATTTAGGCTCAGGTAAAAAACAAATTTTGTGGCTGCAAAACGGCGCTCACGCTTTGGGCGCACTTGGCGGCCGGGAAGAAAAAAAAGATAACCTGGTTTTTGAGAGCATTTATAAATTCATTGCCGAGAATTAAATCTAGCCGCCTCGCTTTTTCATCTTGCCCCGCATTCTGCGGGACATAATCCGCCCCGCTATTTTGCCTTGCCTGCCGCCTTCGGACGGTGGGTAGGGTAAAGCAGCGGGGCATTGCTTTACTTGGCGGTCGGCCTGGCTAGCTATATACTAGTAAAAGGACTAGAGTCAGGTTTGTCAGATGCTGAATCAAGTTCAGCATGACTATAGAATTTTTATGCAAACCATTCCTCAAAAATTTAACGAAACCGCCGCTAAGTTCGCCTCGCGGCCGGCTTTGAAGTTCAAGTATCAGGGCGCTTACATCAGCCTGTCTTTTGCCGAGCTCCAACAGCGGGTAACGGTTTTAGCCAAAGGGCTAAAAGCTTTGGGCGTCAAAACAAAAGACCGGCTGGCGATTTTATCCGAGAATCGTTCGGAATGGATTCGGATGGATTTGGCCACTTTATTTTTGGGCGCCATCAGTATTCCGGTTCACACTACTTTATCGTCTAAAATCATTAAGCATATTTTGGCCGATTCCGGCAGTAAAGTTTTACTGGTTTCTAACCAGCAGAATTTTGATAAAGTGGCTGCCGTTCTAGCCGATTTGCCGGAACTCCAAACCATCATCTATATCAATTTGGATCAGCCTGAACAGCAGTTAGCCGAGAAAATTATAATCAGTCTGGACGACGTGATGGCTCTTGGTGAAAAATCAGACGAACAAATTATAGACCAGTCTCAGCCGGACGGCATCGCCAGCATTGTTTACACTTCCGGCACCACCGCCATGCCCAAAGGCGTGATGCTGACCCATAATAATTTTATTTTTAACGCCGAAGCGGCAGTCACCGTCGTACCGGTGACTGAGCACGACACCTTACTTTCCTTTTTGCCTTTAACCCACGTTTTGGAACGGACCGCCGGCTATTACGCTTCGCTGGTCTGCCGCGGCGCTTGCCTGGCGTTTGCCGAAAGCATCAAAACGCTGGGCGTTAATTTGCAGGAAGTGAAGCCGACGATTTTAGTTTCCGTGCCGCGGGTGTTTGAAAAAATCCACAAAGACATCTGGGACAAATTAAAAGCCGCCGGCGGGTTGAAGTATAAAATTTTTCTTTGGTCGTTAAAGCAAATTCCGGGCCGCTGGCAATACCGGCTGGCGGATTTTTTAGTGTTTAAAAAAATTCGGGCTAAACTGGGCGGTCACTTCCGCTTTACCATCGCCGGCGGGGCGACTTTAAACCCAAAGTTGGCGAGATTTTTCAGCCGGGTCGGCATCAAAATTCTTGAAGGCTATGGTCTAACGGAAACCGCCCCGGTGGTCAGTGTCAACCGGCTGAATAACGTCAGATTCGGTACGGTTGGTTCTCAGCTGCCCGGGGTGGAAATTAAAATCGCTCCGGATAAAGAAATTTTAATTTCCGGGCCCAACGTGATGAAAGGCTATTACAACAATCCCGCGCTAACTGCTGAGGTGATTGACGCTGAAGGCTGGTTTCATAGCGGCGACCTGGGATTTATGGATAGCGAAGGTTTTTTAACTATTGTCGGCCGGAAAAAAGAAATGATTTCCATGTCTAACGGCAAAATTGTCTGGCCCGAACAACTGGAACTGGAACTAAACAACGACCGGTTTATTTCCCAATCAATAGTTTATGGCGACAACCGTTCTTATTTAACCGTTTTGATTGTGCCCAATTGGCAGGAAGTCAGCCGGGAACTGGAAGCGCTGGGCATTAAAAGCCGCGAGCCCGACCAGCTGGCGCAGGAACCAAAATTAATTGAGCTGTTCGGTCAGCGGCTGGAAAAAATCAACGAGCAATTTGCCGACTGGGAAAAAATCAGGGAGTTTAGAATTTTAGCCCGGGAATTTTCTCAAGAAAAAGATGAATTAACGCCGACGCTAAAGTTGCGGCGCAAAACAATTGAACAAAACTATCAAAAACACTTTGCCCAGATGTATCAGGCAAGCTAAATTTTAACCTCACTCCGCACTCAACTCTCACTGTCCCTCACCCAGCCAAGATTGTCTTAGTATCCTCTCACCTGAAAGGGGAGAGGCGTGTCAGTCAAAGCAGTTTCCTCCCCTTTCAGGGGAGGACGGGAGGGGTGGGGGTGAGGGACAGAATCCATGAATTCACTTTATAAAAAAATGCCAGCCTTTGCGGGGCTGGTTTTGCTATAACCTTGATGGTTAGAGCGGGAGCGATTGGCGGCGGCTATTTTCTGGGCCGTTTAGGTCTGTCGGTGGAAAGGGGCACGAAGGGGTCGGCAGAAAGAGGGGAATTGGCAGGCCGACTGGGCTCAAGGAGAATCTGGCTTGGTTGGCCGTTGGCCATCTTACGGTATACATTAAGCTTGACTCGTAAGGCTCGGGTTGTGTTTTTCTCAAGACACTCATCACAGATGTAGATCATCAAGCACTCACCGGGACTGCCCCTGTCTTCATCATCAATGTAAAGGGCGCTGCCCTTGTTACCGGTGGCGGTGAAGACGGTGGCGCCGACTGGCATCAGCGGACTGAACGGGTCAATTATAGCCCTAAACGAGGGGAGCATCATTCCCGGCATTCCCAGCGCTGGCGGCTGCACTTTGGGTAGTGCGGCCTGGAGTTTTCCTCCGCAGCACAAGCAATGCATGTCTGGCGGATCAATTATTTTCGCGGGCATGGTTTTACCTCCCTGCCAAATTTAGAAGAACGTTGTTTTTTACCAAAGGTAATTTTTAGTTTAGATCAGTTTTGGGTTTTTGTCCAGTGTAATGGTATTAATCTGCGAATTTTACCCTCACCCGACCTCGCTTTCATCCCATCGTTTCGGGACTGCTCTCGGTCACCCTCTCCCTGACAGGGAGAGGGGTAGGGTGAGGGTAAAAAAAGACCGGGGTAAAGCCGGCCGGGTTAGGTGAGGGATTGTTTGAAAGGGCGTTTTGGTGGTGCTGGCTGTTACCAGCGGCCGCGGGAGGGAAGAGCGAAGGGGTCGTAGAAAGAGGTTTGGCGTCTGGAGGGAGGGGCTTGTTGTTGCCGAGGTTCTTGAGCGCTCCGGGGCTTGGCGACTTGGGGTGCGCCGGGAACGCCTGTTGGCTCGTATCCGGAAGTTCGTCCCGAGAAGTGGAGTTCGCCGTGGGACCAATGAACTGGCCGGCCCTGGCATAACTTTTTGGCGAACTTCTTGCGCCGGGCCAGGCGCTGCCTCAGCTCCTGATGTCTTTTCAGTTCTGTCCCTGTCGCTTTGTGGCTCATGGCAATGATCCTCCTTTGAATCAAAAACTCATGACGTAAAAGGTAGCTTCATATTAAAACTTTAAGATTATTTGTCAAATCAACTGAATATTTTTTTCTAATCTCAGCTCAATTATAAGTGATGTACTCAGATTATGAACAGTTTATCCTCTGCCGCAGTATTGACGCAAATATTACTGTCAAATTAAGATAAAGTATATGGTTGGATTGATCAAACAGATAATCTACATTATATTTGGCCCCTGTTGTTTGCCCAGGGTCCTGATTACAACTCCCCAAACAATTCGTTTGAACCAATAAAGCCGCCTATAACCAGGCGGTTTTTTACTAATCTAAATTGAATGTTAATTGGCTAAAAAAAGAAACAATTGGCTAAGGCCAATTGTTCTTACGACCTCATTGGAAAATTTAGTCGCTTTTGTATTATGAAGGAATTCAAAAATGATGTCAACCCCCCCCCTAACCAAATCAATTATGCCTTTAGAAGTTAACATCGGTTCGGTAGTAACCGTAAAAATCAAGGGTAAATTTCAGGAACTTCAGATTGTCGGTTCTTCTGAGGTTGATGTTGCCGCCGGCAGAATTTCTTATCTTTCGCCGGTGGGTTCAGCCTTGTTAGGCAAAGCCGTTGGCGCTCAGTTTGGGGTGGAATTGGAAAATGGCAAATTAGTGCCGGTGGAAGTGGTTGAGATAAAATAATTGTTTGTCGTCAGTCGCTCCTGGTTAAGCAGACCGCTTAATCAAGATTGTCTGATGATGTGGATGCTGACCGAAGAACCTGATTTCTTCCGCGACAAAGTGGATCATTTATACGCCACTTTGGGACAGTGAATGTTGTTTTACTGGGGGCCTGCTAGGGAAATCAGGCCTTTCTTTTTTACCTTAATTTAGTTATCATTGAAGTTGATAGTAGCGAGACTAAAGTGAAATTTATGAATTTGAAACACTACTATGGGCCGAAGGGAAAGTATCTTCGGGAACATAAAAAGTATTTCTCCAACCAGCAGTTAGAGACTGATTTGCGGTTTATTGTTTCTGTTTTAAAACTAAAGAACGGGGACAGTATTTTAGATTTGGCTTGCGGCCATGGCCGGCATACTATCGCTTTAGCCAAACGGGGCTTTAAGGTTGACGGTCTTGATTTATCTTCTCATTTATTAGGCTTGGCCGAAAAAGAGGCCAAGGTGGCTGGGGTTAAAATTAATTGGTACCAGCAGGACGTTCATCGCTGGCAGCGGCCAAAACGTTACGATAAAATATTTTTGTTTTTTTCCGAATTTGGTTTATTCGACGCGCCAAAGGTTATCGCCAGAATTGCCGCTCATTTAAAGCCGGGTGGTTTGTTTTTGCTAGATACGGATAATGTTTTTCGTTTAATCAGTTATCTAAAAAAACATCCCCGGGGCCGTTACCGCTTTGATTTTCGGATGATGGAATTAAAAGAGAAGGGCGCTCGTCTGCGGGTTCGCTACTACACTCTGCCGGATTTGGAAGAATTGTTTCGACAAAGCCATTTAAAGACAGTTGCCGTCTATGGCGGTTACCGCCGAGAACCATTTGATATCAAGGCTGGTAGGCAAATTGTTGTTGTCAAAAAAGTCTGAAGTGGTGTGAGTTTTTCTTGGTTTTAAGAAGATGGGTATGATCCATCTCTTTTTGTTGTTTAATAATTAATCTTGCGTTATACTAAGTTATATAAGCCGTCTAATTATTAGCGCCGTCGCTGAGCCGTCTTGAAAATTAGCTTTAATCTTTAAGAAAGTGTCACCAAGAATCCCCCTCTTAATTTAAGAGGGGTTAGGCCTGCCCGCCGAAGCGAAGCGCAGGCGGGGGAGTTATCATAGTATTTATGCGTTTGATGTATAATCAGCCCAATCTCAAAACCAAAAGAAAGACATTAAGGCAGAATCAAACTGATACGGAAAAGTTACTTTGGCAATATCTCCGTAATAAACAAATAAGGGGCTTGAAGTTTTTCAGACAATACAGCGTTGGCAGTTATATTTTAGATTTTTATTGTCCTGTGGCAAGGTTCGGGATTGAGCTAGATGGTGGCCAACACAACGAGATAAAGAATAAAATGTACGACAAGAAAAGATCTGAGTATCTAAAACAGCAAAAGATAAGCGTAATCAGATTTTGGAATAGCGACATAATAAATAACCTCGAAGGGATTTTAGAAAAAATTCAAGAAAAGCTAGGATAACCCCCTCCCTGCCTGCCGATCTGTCCGCCAAAACGACCTGTCCGCCGAAGCTCTTAGGGCGTAGGCGGAAAGTGACGGCGGAAGCCGAGAACGTTTTAGAATTCGGCGCAGGCAGGTCACTCCCCCTTATATTAAGGGGGAGAAAAACGAAAAGGAACTCTTACGTTAGGAGGGAGAGAATGTAAAAATTGGTAGAGGGAGTACAAAAATAATTATGGTTTCACCAGTAAAAAAAATCGCGGTTCTACTAGGCAGCGGTTTGCCTGGTTTTAAACCCGAGGCCCTGGCTGACTGGCTGGGGCAAATGCCAGAACTTAATATCATCGCCAAAGTTGAGCCGGTTTTTATTTTTGGCAAAAACGCGGTTGATACCGGCCCGGCCGTCTGGCTCAAATTAGCTGAAGAAATCAAAAAACGTTTAAACCAGTACGACGGCTTTGTGGTCCTCCACGGCATTGATAATTTGCTTTACACCAGCAGCGCCCTTTCGTTTCTTTTGCAAAATTTAGACAAGCCGGTTATTTTTACCGGCAGTCAGCAGTCAGTCAAAAATAAGCAGCCGGGCCTGCGGGCGAATTTAATTAACGCCGTTCAAGTGGCGGCTTTTAATTTTAGTGACGTTGGTTTGATTTTCGGCAATCGGCTGCTGCGGGCTAACCAAGCGAGCTGGGTCGGCTTTGAT
This sequence comes from Candidatus Buchananbacteria bacterium RIFCSPHIGHO2_01_FULL_44_11, assembly GCA_001817345.1. GTDB lineage: Bacteria > Patescibacteriota > Patescibacteriia > Buchananbacterales > UBA6539 > 2-01-FULL-44-11. The sequence goes on from MHIE01000013.1 coordinate 20,907, forward strand.
TCCTTGAATATTTTTGCCGGGCCGGAGAGCGCGGTTTTGGGCCGGATTGATTTCAGCATCCGAATTTTTGACCGGCTGACTTTAAAGCCCAAAGGTCAAATTAAAAGTTATAACAAACTTAACACTAATATTGAAATCGTTGAGATTCAGCCGATTCTTAATTTAAAAACTTTAGCCCGGCAGCTGGTGGACCGCGATGGTATTGTCGTTAACGCCGGTTTTTGCCAAAACTTGCCCGAAGATCTGGTTTTTTTGTTTGAAAAAGTGACCCAAGACGTGCCGGTGGTGATCTGGTCGCAGACAATCACTAGTGCCGTTTTAGGGCCGAAAAATTTAATTCTAGTCAATAATCTGACTTGGCCGACTACCGTCACCAAACTAACCTGGGCTCTGGCTCAAACCAAAAATCTTAAAAAAATCAAAGAATTGATGGAAAAAAATATCGCTGGCGAAATCATCGGCGAGAATTAATCAATTACTAAAATGAGAGTTTACTTTGCGGCTGACAGTCAGGCCGAACAAAAATTTCAGGAGCGCTACTCAAAAATTATTGACGCTTTAAACGGTGCCGGAGTTTTAGTCATGAGTAATTTGGCCCAGCAAAACGTCAGTGGTTTTTCCGGTCCGGATCTGGAAAAGATCAACCAAAGCGGGGAAGTGATGGTTGAAAAAATGGACGCTTTAGTGATTGAAGGTTCGCGGTCACTGCCCGAAAGCGGCTATCTGATTGCCATCGCCTTAGCCCACGGCCGGCCAATTTTGTTTTTGACCGAGAAAGGCACGCCAGCCAACAAAAACATCGCTTATTTGCAAAAAGATAAAGTCACCGATAAACTCTTGCAGATTAAAAGTTACACCGATTCTGGTTTAAACCAAATTTTGGTTGATTTTTTGGCTTTAGTGGAACAAGGCGAAGGCAAAGAAGTGCCCAATATCAAATTCACTTTGCGTATTACGTCTAGGATTGAACGCTATCTGCAATGGAAGACGCATAATACTAAGCTGTCTAAGGCCGATTATTTGCGCAACGTTATTGAAGATTTAATTGATGCCGACGAAAGCTATCAAAATTTTATCGGCCGCCAAGAAAAAAAATAGTTATCTTGCCATCCTGCGCTCTCGCCTCCTGCGTTTGTTAGCCTGAGCCCCCAACCCCTTTTGTCATCCTGAGCTTGTCGAAGGATGACAGTAAATACATAAAGATGAAATCATATTACGTTTATATTTTGGAATGTTCAGATCGGTCTTATTATACTGGTATAACTTCAAATTTAGATAAAAGACTTTATGAACACAATCAGGGCTTTGACCGATCTTGCTATACTTATTCGCGTCGACCATTAAAGTTGGAATTTGTCGCTGAGTTTAATGATGTCAATAATGCCATAGAGCGCGAGAAACAGATTAAGGGATGGACTAGGCAAAAAAAGCAGGCGCTGATCAATGGTGATTTTGGTCAACTAGTTAAGCTGTCTAATAGTCATGGTTCGACAAGCTCACCATGACACCTTATCATCCTAAACTTTTTATTTTTTCCATTGTCACCCTAAGCTCCCTCCCTATTTGTTTGTATTGTCGAAGGGCGAGAGTTGACAAAACCTACGGATATGCTAAACTTAAGTTAGAAATAAGCCGTCGCTAGGTATAGCGCCGTCGCAAAAAATGAAAAATTGAACTCGGTCTTTGAAAATTTCTCCAGCATCGCTAATGAGTGGGGAATTTTTTTTGAAAATTTGCCCAGCGCCGTCTCTTGCTTGCGCCGTCGGCATAAGTTGGGGATAAGTGGGCAAAATCCGAATATCTAAATCCGAAATCCGAAACAATGACTAAAATTCAAAATCCAAAACAATTTGATCTAGAGGATAGAACGGCTGAATTTGCTGGTAATGTAAGAAGTTTTATCAAAAAATTGCCGAAAACATTGATAAATTTCGAAGATGGTAAGCAGGTCGTTAGGTCTTCTGGCTCGGTAGGAGCTAATTATATAGAGGCCAATGAATCACTAAGCAAGAAAGATTTTGTTTTACGAATTAAGATTTGTCGGAAAGAAGCTAAAGAAACTAGGTATTGGTTGAAACTAATTGAGGTTTACGACAAAGTAATGGAGCAAGAACGCCAAAGTCTTATTCAAGAAGCTAAGGAGTTGATGATGATTTTTGGTTCAATAGTGAGAAAAACAGAATAGTTTGGGTAATTTAGTTATTTGAAAATTTTAATTTGATTCGGGTTTCGATATTCGAATTTCGAATTTAATAAATTTGAAACTTTGGAATTATTTTCGGGTCTTTAGAGCTTTTCGCGCTATGTTGAGCCTACAGGCCCGAAAATAGTTTCAATACTTTTCGCGCGGAGTTTACCCCGCAGACGCCGAATGTAATGAGGCGTTGTGCGGGGTTGAGCCTTAGGCTCCCGATAGCAGTCTTTAAGATAAAAGGTGCGGGGTTGAGCCTTAAGCTCTCGATAATAGTTTTTAAATGAAAGGTGCGGGGTTGCCTGCCCGCCGAAGCTCGAACGCAGTGAGAGCGCAGGCGGGAGCCTGCCTACGTTCCGCAGTCGCAGAATTTCGGCAGGCAGGCCTACAGGCCCGAAAATAGTTTCAATACTTTTCGCGCGGGGTTTACCCCGCAGACGCCGAATGTTTCGTCGGCTTGTAAACTTGTCCACTTAATAACTTACCAACTTATTTACTAAAAACCATATGAAGAAAATAACAACCATTTTAGTTTTACTCATCATCGCGTTCGCCGCGGCTGCTTTGGCGTATGTGCAGTTTGCCAAGCCTGAGCCAGCAAATCAGCCGGGCAACACCAACCAAGCAGCTGAGATTGATACGTCAAATTGGAAAACCTATCGGAACGAGCAGTATGGGTTTGAGTTTAAGTATCCAGATACCCTGTCTGTCAAAGATTGGGCCTATAAGACGCCAAATTGGGAATTATTGCTTTATATAGGACAAAATCAAAAAATTGGCGATGGGGTCGCGTCTGTTGGAATCGAGAAAGATATAAAAACTTTTGATATTCAAAAAATTTCTTGGCCAATTCCGGAAGAATCCTTAGCGGTAAAAGATGTAAAAGTGGGATTTGGGTACTATAGAGCAAAAGAAGTAGCAACAAACTTTCACTCGGTAGACATGGATATTAATAGTTTGAGTTACTACATTGAAAATTCGGGAAAGTTATTTGTAATTAGTTACGACAATAAAAGAAGAACGGAGCTGGGGGAAAATATTTTTGGAACCATTTTGTCATCATTCGTATTTGTACAGTAGCCATTCCTAGATTTTAAGTGTACGTGTTTCGGTTAAGCAGTCAAAAATCAACAAGCGCAATTCCTTAGAGAGTTTTTCTCGGTAATTAAGCTTGTTGATTTTCCAGAAAAGCTCTCTAAAACTGAGGGCTTTTTGGTCATCTAGACCAAAAAACAAGGATTCGTTCCTTGAAAATTGAAAGAAAGCGAGGATTACGGCAATGAAACGACGCTTGAACGAAAAAGCAGGCAACTTGAGAAAAACAGAAAGGAGAACGGGAATGAACAAACTTGCTGACTTACTCTTAACGGTGCTGCTGCTGGCTGCAATTAGCAACATAACCGTCTGGTCGTACCCAACGGCTGATACCCTCCGGTGTTCGCTGGACAGCTACGTTGTCGGAGACAATTATTTTTCAAGGTACAATTTGTTAGACAATAACAAATGGCACCTTGGAGATGACTGCGGGGCTAATGCCGGAACAAATGTCTATGCAATTGGTGCTGGTATCGTACGCCACGCTCAGTACCACGCCCCTTACTGGCAAGATGGTACATACCACTCAAATTATGGCGGTATGTACATCATTGAGCACGACGTCAACGGCGAAAAAGTGTGTGCTCTCTACGTCCACATGAATTTCGCCAGCTTCACCAAAACCGCGGGGCAGGAAGTGACCAAGGATGAATACCTGGGTCAAGTGGGCAACCGAGAGCAAAATGGAGATTACCCCGTCCACTTCCACTTCGGCATCCGCAAGGGAGCCTACCCGTCAGACCCCAACGCCTACATCTACGGCGATTGGATTTTCTCCGGGTACACCTCTGAGGAATCGGTGCTCAACGATTGGCACAACCCTTCCACCTTCATCGCCCAGCACCAAGTCCTCCCCGGCCAACTCTCCAACGGCACGTTCAACTCCCGCATCCAGGCCTGCGCTCAGCAGTTCGCCTCCCTAGGGTTGACTCCCTATGACAACGGTGGCGGACTCTACGTCCATGACTGGCAAGGCATTACTCTCCAGGACTTAATTGGTTCAGATGGTTATGACTACGCCATCATTGACAATGGCCAAACCGCTTTCCTGCTCAAAGGCGGGTTCCGCTGGTACTACCTCTCCGTGGTCAACGGTCCGATTATCCTAGGAACCCTGCTCAGTAATGAGTATCCGTTCTCCGATTACCCGGTTGACCAAAACAACCAGCCCATCACCGCTAACGGCAAAGTCACTTGGATTCGCCAGGATTTCAGCCTGGGCTATCTGATGTGGCGTAAAGACTGGGTAGACAATGAGTACAAAGACTTCTTTATTCATCGTTTACCTGGTGTCACTGAAGGCGGCGATCTGACTATCACCCTCGTCCCTCCACCCTCTGGTCCAATTCCAGACCTCACCCTCCAAGCCCAAGTCCTCACCCCAACTTCAATCCAAGTCTGGGGTAACGCTATGGGCCAAAGCACGACTGAAGTCTACCTTAATGGAGACTACGTCGGTCAGCTCCAAGACAACACCTTGGTTATCACTGGACTCCAGGAACAAACAAGCTACGATGTGTACCTGCGAGCCTTGGACAACCAGGGCAATGAGTTGGACACTGCTGGCCCGATTACCGTTGTCACTCCGGCTTTCCCAGCTACCACGGCTCCAGTCACTTTGACCCAGGCCGTGAGCGTCTCAGATTGGCCGCCGCCGGTGGTTAAAAATCCGAAACTCGAAGCACGAAATTCTAAACAAATCACAATGATTCAAAATCCAAATTTTAAAAATGCTGTTGGCTGCTTGACACCAAATCTGTTTTGGCGCTACAATAGAGTCAGAATAAAGACTAAAAAACATAGCGCAAAGCTGTGTTATTTTTATGTAAAATTAGCTAAAAAACTCCATTACCCAACTTACTCACTTATTTACTAAAAATCTATGAAGAAATCAACAATTACTATTATTATTCTAGCCATCGCCGCAGTCGCTGTGGCTGGTTTGGCATACACCCAACTTACCAAGTCCGAGCCAGGGTCACGTCGGTCAGTGTCTAATATCAACCAAAACGTGAATGTTTACGATAAGCCGAATCCGTATTGGACAGTTGATAGTGAAAGCTGGCAAACTTTTGTAAATAAAGAATATGGTTACCAAATAGATGTACCGCCGGGGTGGGACACCAGAGTTGGGCCAGACTCTAAACAAGTATGTATAGGCAACTGTGAGGGTATGAAAACTTATTCACTTAGGATTTCCATTGAAAACAATCCTCAAAAATATTCTTCCAAAGATTTTGTCCATTGGGATAAACAGTACTACGACAAAGAATACCCTGTCGTTGTAGGCGATGGTTATGAAGCTTATGAGTTTTATAATGTTTGGGGCGGTGATGAAAGTAACGAAATTATTTTTTTAGCCAAGGACGACATCGTTATTAGGTTCTCTTTTTCCATTGCCAGAGAAAATCCAAACCTAGATAACCCAATAGAAAATAACGCTCTAGTCCACGAAGCCCTCAAGACCTTCAAATTCATAGAGAACTAAGAATCCAAAAAATCAACATAGCGTAATCTTAAAGGTTTCCTTTGAGAAATCAGCTTTGTTGATTTTTTTAAGGAGTCCTTTAACACTAAAGGCTCAAAACAACGTTCCTTGACAAAGGAGGATAAGCCAATGAAACGGTTTATCCAAAAACTTGGAGTGCTTTTAGCACTCTTTGCCGTCACCCAAGTCAGCTACGCTGACAATATGACGGCGATGCGTTGGTTCAGCCAGATTGACCCATCGTGGCGCTATGACTCAATGGGTACCTCTGGTAACACTATCGGCAGTCACGGTTGCGTGATTACCTGCGTAGCCATGGCCATGGATTACTACGGGGTTGATACCGATCCTGAACAGTTGAACCAGTGGCTGTCAAACAACAATGGTTATGTGGCTGGTGAATTAGACTGGAATAAGTTGTCAGTCTACACCAGCGAGGCGGTCAGCTACAACGGAAGGATTGATAGCGTAGACAATGTTCGCCTCAATCAAGAACTCGATGCTGGTCGTCCAGTTATCCTCGCCGTTAATTTAGCCAATGGTCATTTTGTTCTGTGCGTTGGCCGTATCAGTTCCACCTACTACATCGTTGACCCGCTTGACTATCCAGCCAAACTCAAGACGCTGGCCAGCTCCTATGGCACTTACACCGGTATGCGGCTCCTAAGCGGGCCGGCTCAGAATAACCTAGTCGGTTATTCTGGCAGTTGGAACGTTGACTCTGCTCCGCAGATCGTTGACTGCTATGGCAGAAATGGTGGTCGTCGTACTCTCGGTACCCCCGTTTCCCGCACCATCGCTGGTGTGTCTCATCCGGCTACGGTCTGGACTGACTGGTGGCGTTGCTACACCCAGATTTTTGACGGTGGGAGCTTAGGCGAGTGTGCCATTGTCTACGATTTTGGCTCGGGTATCAACCAGGCTTTCCCGATGCACGGTCAGCTCTGGAACTACTACAAAACCCACGAGGGTTCGCAAATGCTACTGGGCAGTACTTACATCGGCGGTCCGGTAGATTCAGAACAGTACGCTACTGACAACAGCACTGGCCATCAGCTTGTGGTTCAAGAGTTTGCCAACGGTTACCTGACTTACGACACGGTGACTGGAGTCTCCGGCGGCAGGCCAATTCCTGCTGGCGGTGGTGACCCTGATTTCACCATCGCCCTCGTCCCTCCCCCTGGTCCGCTCCCAGACCTCACCCTCCAAGCCCAAGCCCTCACCCCAACTTCCATCCAAGTCTGGGGCAACGCTATGGGCCAGAGCTTCACTGAGGTTTACTTCAATGACAGCTACGTGGGTCAGCTCCAAGACAACACCTTGGTTATCTCCAGCCTCCAGGAACAAACCAGCTACCAAGTTCACTTGAGGGCTATTGATAACTTCGGCAACGTCTTGGACACGACCGAGCCAATCACCGTGACCACTCCGGCCTTCCCGAGCACCACCGCTCCGGTTACTTTAACCCAAGCCGTGAGTGTCTCAGATTGGCCGCCGCCGGTGGTCCAAAATGACACCATCAGCCTGACTTTCACCATTCAGAACACCGGCTCTCAAGCCGTTACTCTGATCGGCGCGGTCAAGCAGATGTCAGGCAGCAGCCTGGTGAATATCTCCAGCTACTCCAACACGCCAGTGACGCTTCAGCCTGGAGCAAGCTGGACTTTCTCTGGCAGCCTGTTTTTGGCTCAGACGGGTAGCTTCACCTTAAAGCCCGTGGTTAAAAATCCGAAACTCGAAGCACGAAATTCTAAACAAATCACAATGATTCAAAATCCAAATTTTAAAAACGCTGTTGGTTGCTTGACACCAAATCTGTTTTGGCGCTACAATAGAGTCAGAATATAGATTAAAAACATAGCGCCAAGCTGTGTTATTTTTATGTAAAATTAGCCAAAATCAGCTTGCCAGTTTGAAAACTTGTTAACTTGCTAACTAACTTAAACAATATGTCCAAGAAAACCCTATTCTTCAGCCTAATTTTACTAGCTAGTTTAACTCTGGCTGCTTTGGCGTATGTGCAGATTACCAAACCTGAGCCAGCAAATCAGCCGGGCAACACCAATCAAGTGGCGGAAATTGACACCAGCAATTGGAAAACCTATCGCAATGAGGAGTATGGGTTTGAGTTTAAGTATCCGGGGGATTGGGATTTTGCTACATATCCTGAAGAGCAAAAGAATCGTCCAGAATTTACAATTTTTAATCACGAGTGGACTCCTTACGGTGCCGACGGTGATCTATCGATTAATTTAGTGTTAAATGAAGCGTCGTCAGATTTAGATAGCTGGTTTGATAAGAATGATAAATATAATGAAGAGAAGATTACTGACTTGATTAAAAAATCTAAAGATAACTTAGTTGGTAGCGAGATTACACGGGATGATTTACAAATTACCCTTAAGGAAGCTTTAATTGATGGTAATCGAGCTATTCTCCAAAAAGTAATCTTCTATAAAACGTATTATTTGGAGGGGCCACCTTATACGATTAAGAATTATTTTATCAAAAATGGTAATACGGTTTTGAATTTTCAGGCGGTTACACCAACAGGAAAACAATCAGAGGATCTTATAAAAAAAGCTGATAAGGTTATATACACCATAAAATTTTAGAACAATTAAACTAAAGTTTAAAAAATCAACATAGCAACCCTAAAACATTTTGTTTTAGACAGAAGCTGTGTTGTTTTTGTCTAAAACTAGAGTGCCTTAGAGCCTCTAGAATCCGGTTGTCCTTTGACAACAAATTTCACCAAGGAGGTAAGGTAAAATGAAACCCTTACAAATCACTCTCATCATGCTGGCATTTTTACCGGCAATGGTTTCGGTATGTGTGGCTGATTCAACAGGATTGAAGTTACCATTCCCTCAAGGAGAGAGTTGGCAGATGACAAGGGGGTATAATCCTGATGATTCAGATGATTCAAGCCATAGAAATAATGGACTATGGGCAGATGACCGCTATGCCCTTGACTTCGCTTATCCCTTGGGGGTTGGCGCAAGTTGGGGCAGAATTTTGGTCGCTCCCGTTTCCGGAACCGCCGAGGTCCATTCCTTGGTTGCTGGCTATGGTAACACCATCCTCATCAACGAAGGAGATGGCCATAAAACCAGAATCGCCCACAATTCACTTAATGCCGTCATCAACGGTCAGTATGTTGTTCAGGGGCAGCCAATCGCCCTCTGCGGTAATACTGGCTTTTCAATTCCCGGTGGGCAAGGCGAGCATGCTGGTTCTCATGTTCACGTTACTCGTTACTACAACGGTGTCGGTGTGTCGCTGGATGGAATGTCCGGCTTCTCGTCTTTTACTGTTGGTACCAACTATCCGTCTAACAACCAGATCGCAGCCTACAACGGTGTAGGTGATTGGTCAGACGGCTGGCACATTGACGGTTCGTCATACGCCATACTCCAGGCGTATTTGCGCTACGGTGGTCTCTCCATCCTCGGTACTCCTCATGACAACAATGGTGGCACCAAGTACGTTCACAACTGGAATGGCGTAACGCTCCAAGACTTCAAGAATGAGCAAACCGCTGACGAATACACCCTCGTCTATAACGAGGGACTTTTGAAAGCGTACTTGCTTAAGCAAGGATTCCGGCTCTATTATCTAAACAATAATGGACCCGTTGTCCTCGGCGAACCCTGGAGCGGTGAATACCCGTGGACCGATACTGGTGGCCAAATTGGCACCGCCGGTCTGCAATATACCCGCCAGGATTTCAGTAACGCCGCCAGCGACAAAATGTTGCTCTGGCGGTCTGGCCAAAACGTCACTATCCACGACGCTATCATTGAGTCTGGCGGCGGTGACCTCGGTGGTCTTGATCCGGATGCGTATCCCATCACCATCGCCCTCGTCCCTCCCCCTGGTCCAATTCCAGATCTCACCCTCCAAGCCCAAGCCCTGTCCCCAACCTCAATCCAAGTCTGGGGCAACAGCATCGGCCAAAGTTTCACCGAGGTCTACCTCAGTGACAGCTACGTGGGGCAACTTCAGGATGGCACCTTGGTTATCTCCGGCTTGTCCGAGCAGACGACCTATGAGGTCTACTTGAGAGCCATTAATAACTTCGGCAACGTCTTGGACACGACCGAGCCAATCACCGT
>MHIE01000014.1 GCA_001817345.1 Candidatus Buchananbacteria bacterium RIFCSPHIGHO2_01_FULL_44_11
TCTGGCGGCGTGCGCATTTTACATGAGCCTTGCCCTACGCTAATGGCAGTTCAGGAGCAAATCCTGCATCTTTTGTACCGGCTCTACAAATTTCCCAAGGATTCGCCGCTTTTTGGCTACGTTCCCGGTCGGAGTATTGTGGATAATGCCATGTTTCATGGCCAAGAATTGCTTGAGGACCGTTGCGGTGGTGAACGCAAAAGTTACTATAAACTTCGGTTTATCCCTCGTTGGGTGGTGCGACTGGACCTCAAAGACGCCTTTCCTTCAGTGAAAACCGAACTGCTGCGGCCAATGTATGGATCCCTGCTGGCCTATCAACCCCGTCGTTGGTCCAGTTGTAAACTCACGCCTGAGTTACTTGATAAAGTGGTGTCGTTTCTGTTGGTGTTTACCACCTATCAAGGCTGCATTCCTCAGGGCGCACCAAGCTCAGGTTATTTACTTAACCTCAGTTTAAAGTATGCTGGCGTGATTGATCGGATTCAGGAAATCTGCCAGCGGTTTAAGCAGCCATTGCGTTTCTCCATTTACGCTGACGACATCACAATCAGCAGTAAGAAGCGGCGAATTTCGGACCGCACCATTCAGCAGATCATGGCGGCGATTGAGCAAGGCGGTTGGTTCAGGGTCAATCCAAAAAAGACACAGCGGACTCGTCTTAAAGATCGAGCCCATTGCATTATTGGTGTTGTCCTCACCTATCGTCATCAGAATAGTTGCCCGCAGTGGCGGCAGCCAATTCTAACTTTGTCTCAGGAAACCCTTAACCATTGGCGTGGTTGTCTTCATACGGCCGCCTGTTTATTAGAGCAGGGCCAAGAACCTAGCCGAGAGTCTAACGGTTTTTCCCTGGAACAGGTCAGGGGCTACGCTCAGTGGATCAGGCAGGTTTATGTGGCTAACCATTGGCCGGAGTGGATTAAGCTGCCGCCCAGCATCAGAAAACCGCTCGAGCGATTCGAGGCGGCTAACAAAGCATATCAGGCTAAGAAGCTTGAAGTTCATTTGGAATAAGAAAACCGCCTCTCGACTTGCTTGAGGGCGGTATTTTTTTGTATAAGATTAAGATTCTTTTTGTGTGGTCAGCTCAGCGATGATTCCTTTGCCGCCTCTGGCGATTAAAACTTTTTTCCACCAGTCGTAATCACTATTGCCGGTGAGTTTAACTAAAGATTCCGGGGTGTGCTTTGCTGCTGATTGGAGGATTTTTTGGGTATTGACTGGTTTAAAGATTTTTTTGAGCGGCGACATTGTGCCGATAAAATCGGCCAATAAAGGATAATTTTTTTGATAATTATTAAATTGTTCAACATAATAGTCAGTCGGCAGGGGAATGGTGCCGAATTCATTAACCGTATTTTTAGCGAAGGCGGGATTACCGCCATAAAGTTCATGCAACGATTCGCCCAAAGCGTCAAAACGATCAAAATATTTTACCAACTGGCTTTCAAGGGTATTTTTTTTGTAAATTTCCAAAAGTAAACTTTTATAATTATAGCCGCTAATAGTCGATGGGAATTCTTTGGCCAGTTGTTCAATTGCTGTCTCCTCATTTTGGTTAACTTGTTTCATTTGTCCTGCCGACATCTTTGATTTATTGCCGGCTTGAATGTCGCCGGTAACGATTTCAGCGTCATCATGGACTAGGGCCATGACTAGTATCCTGTCTTGGTCATAGCCTTTAAAACTCGGCTGGGCCAAAATTTCTTGCAAAAGATAAAACAATTTCTGGGAATGAAAAAATACCGACGGCCGATAGTACATTGGCTGGTAGCTGTTAAACCGGCCGATTTTTTTCAGATTTTGTTCTCGGTCAGCAAAACCGCTGAAATCTATATCTTGGATATCAATCATATTAAAATAGTATAACACAAAACCGCCCCAGCGGGCGGCATTTGCTTTATATCTTTAGAATAACTCGATGATCTTTTTGGCATCTTCAAAATCTTCAGGGCTCAGTTTTCCTTCTTGGACATATCGGTAGAGTTTTTCGCGCATTGATGCCTTGGTGGTATAAGCCAGTTCAGCGCCAATGGGCAAGTTTTTTAAGTGGGGCTCAATGACTGAAATTATCAATTCGGCGTTTTTTTGGGAAAGATTTGTTCCTTCCAAGCCGCCATGGACAATATTTCTGAATTTTTGCATTGAAGATTGCAGGCTGGAAGAATTGTAAGCCCCGCCAAAACTGCCTTTGTCGGAGTAGAGGCTGCCGCCTTTGACTTTGCCAAAGATTTTTTCGTAGATATTAGCCATATCATTTCTTTTATTATAACACCAATTAATATTAAAAAAAATCGCGCTTCGTTTTTACTCTTAAAGCCAATGTATTTTAGTATATTTTGTCATTGCGAGGAGCGAACGGTAGTGAGCGACGAAGCAATCTGACGCGAAGCGTCATCCCGAGGGAACCGAGGGATCTGTCTTGCCAAAGGGATTGTCCGCCGTTTCTGTTTATCTTTAGTTAAACAGAAACGGCGGGGTCGCAATGACACTAAAGAATGAGTAAATATAGATAAATTTGAGTTTCTCTATCCACGGTAGTCTTGGTTGGCTAAGCCGATAATTATCCAAAATAAGATTGCCAAATCGTTTTTAAAGTAGGGGACGTCCACCAGGCCGTGAACTAAAATTACAATCATCGCCGCCATCAGGCCCAGGGTTAGCCAGCGGTAGTTGGTAGTTGGTAGTTGGTAGCTGGTAGCACCGGCTTTGAAAAATTTGATTATTAGCCAGCCAAAGGCGGCTAAGCCCAGTAACCCGATTTCCAGCCAGAAGTTGAAAATAATATTGTGCGGATAAAGTAAGGCCTCCATTTTCAGTGGTTCACGCAATTGATTTTGAATTTGAGAAAAACCAAAGATCCCGGCGCCAAGTACAAAATTTTTGGGATTTTCCAACAGGTATTGCTGGCTCATTTGGAGTAAAACTAGGCGGTTTTGGCCAGCCGCATCTTGAAAAGTCAAAGTCGGCCAGACTATATTTCTTGCGGTTGGTACTAGCAAAACTAAAATTACGGCTAAAGCGACAATTATTGTTGTCCATTTTTTGTTCCAGCCCCCGCTTCGGCCAGCCTCGGCGGGGCGGGCAAAATAGCCGAGAAAAATTGCCGCGGCCAGCATTCCTAGCCAGGTACCCTGGGATAAAGTGAATAGGATCGCCAGTAAAGCGGGAGTTAGAATTAAAATTTTTAAAATACTGCGTCTGACATTTTTAACTTCTGCTATAAGCCAGCTGAGGTATATCATCACAATTGGTCCTAAATAAAGACCGACGGCATTGGGCGAAGTAAAAATCGAAGTGACTCGTCGGTGGTCAGCGCCAACCCAGCCGGGCTCAGCAATGCCAAAGCCGGTAAACTTTTGATAAATTGCCAGCAGCGAGACGACTAAAGTGGCCAGGCCTAATGACCACAAAATTATTTCTTTGTCTTTGTCGTTTTTTAAGACGTTGGTTAATACCAGGAAAAATAAAAGTGGTTCAATAAAATAAGCTTTCCAAAGTCCGGCTGCGGCTGGCCAGTCAGGGGCAATTAATAAAGAGATGGTTGAAGTGAGTAGAATCAGAATAATCGGCCAAAGCCAATCTATAAGTTTGGTGTCATTGCGAGCCCCGATTCTGGATCGGGGCGAAGCAATCTCTTTAGAGATCGTTTCGTCGTTCTGCTCCGTCGAACCTCCTCGCGATGACATTTTAGCAAAAAGCCAGCCAAGAAACGTTACCCAAATGCAAAGTTCCAAAAAAGTGAAAGGCAGAAACCAAACATAGGAGCGGAAAAGGTAAGTGGGCAAAAGCACTATCGTCAGACCAAGGGCGTAAATCGGTTTTTTATAAGCTAAGTAACCGATGATTACTAAAATAACCAGCAGCAAAAAATTTATCTGCCACCAGAATTGGATTAAAAATTGCTGAATTTGCCAATTGAAATCAAACCAAAACATTATCTAGATATCAAAATGATTAGTGATCTGCATTGGGATGCCGGCTTGAATATATTTTTTGAAACGGTTCAGGTCTTTTTTAAATTCATAATCCATGGCTGATAATCTGATTAAACGGTTACGACTGGAAATATAGGGGTCAACTGCCCGGGATTTAGGTCGGCTGCGTCGGTCATATTCTTGGTAGTTGATTCTGACTTTGAAACTGCGCAATAATCTTAGTTCTTTTTGGACATCTAGTTGTTTCAGGGTGGATAACTTTCTGAATAAAGTTTTATCGTCGCTGAACAAATCTTTTTCTTTAATTAGTTTTTTAGCCAAGGCGATTTTTATCGCTTGGCCTAAGATCAAAAATCCCATTGAGTTTTTAGGATGGTACCAGCCGTGTTTAGCGGTCTTGATAAATGTTTTGGCCATCAATTTTGCCGCCGCCTTTTTGGTAAACGACCATTCACCATTAATCACTTTTAAATTGTTTAGAATTATACGGATTTGCCTTTTGGTCAGGAAATTATAGCAGACATAGCTATCACGAAAAAAGTAGTCTATTCGATCAGCACATAGATTTGGCTCAGGCAATTCTAATAATTTATAGTTTTTTGCTTCAGCGACTCGTTCTAAGTCGAGGTGATATTTTTTTAGAATTTTTGGTATCGCCGATTGGTTGAGAACTTTTTTGACAAATTTTTCATGCCAATCGCCGGTTCGGCTGTCACCGATCGCATAATCAATCACATGAGAAAAGGCACTATGAGATATGTCGTGGAGTAATCCGGCAATCTGTGCCTCAAGCGAGGCCTTGAATTTTTTGAGCAATATCATGACGCCAACGCTGTGGTCAAAGCGGGTAATTAACGGAATTTCCGGCCGGGCGATGCTTTGGGCGCCATGTTGATCAATTCTTTTGAGTCGCCCCATTGGCTTTGAATTAATCAGCTCAATTAAAACCGGCTCAGTAATTTTGGTTCGGCCGTAAATCCGGTCATTAATAAATAATGTTTCGGCTGGCGGGGTTTTAGATTCCCGCCCGCCGACTAAAGGAGTATCCTCCTTTAGTATCCTCTTGCGAGTAGTGTTCGCTTCCCGTTTGTTCCGCTTACGCTCTACAAACGGGAAGCTCACGGATTTATTTTTAATCCGCCTCATCCTCCCGTCCTGGTGGGATGGGGTATTCGGCGGAATCGCAATAATCAGCGGCTTCATTAATTTTTAATGGTTACTATTTCTGAAATGGTTTGTTTGTTAAATCCGGTCAAGGCATAAAAGGCCAGGCCATAAACCAGGCCGCCGGCGACAATTAAAATGGCAAAATGCAGATTGGCTAAAAAATAAAGGGGGATTGCCATGACTCCGGCGGCGGCTACGGCCGGGTAAAGAATTTTAAGCCGGGGCAAAAATTTAAGACTTTGACCCATCACATAGATAGTTGTCAGCAGCATAAACATTTCAGTGAACACCGTCATCCAGGCCGCGCCCCAGTAGGAATATTTGGCAATAAGAATGACATAGCCAATCACTGAAATTAGGGCATTAAGGGCGTAAAATTTTATCATTTGTTTTTGTTTATCTATGGCGACAATAACATAGCCAAACAAACTGGCAATAAAGATCGCTCCAGTCGCGATCAGTAAAATTTTTATCAGCTCGCCGGAGATCGTAAAGTCCGGTCCGGCAATGGCGGTCATCAGCGGCTCGCCGACAAAATAACCGCCGACAATCAGCGGCACGGTAACAATGATTAAAAAATTAAAAGCCGACTGGACCATGGTTTTAAATTTTTCCCAATTCTGGCTGGCCGCCGCCGTGGCCAGTATCGGTAAAATCAAGCCCAAAAATAAATAAGCGACATTAATTAAAATTTCCAGAACCTTGTACGGCGCGCCGTAAATTCCCACTTCGACTTCACTGCGGATCAGCGACATGATGAAGATATCGCCTTTGAAATAAATCAAATTCAAGGCGATGGTTAAAGCAATCGGCCAGGTGGCGTTAAGAATTTGGCGCCAAACCGCCGGTTCAAAACTTAATTTAATTGTCACTGACCGGCTGGCAAAATAAAGCAAAATGACAATGACTAAAAACGAATCTAAAACCGTGGCGCCAATGACGCCTAAAAGTCCCCAGTTGAAATAAACCGTCGCTAGCAATAAAGCGAGGAATAAAATTTTAGCCGCGACTTCAGCGATTACTACCCGCTGCATAATCAGCTTTTTTTGGAATAAACTGGTCAGGGTGGCGGTTAAAGAGGCAAAAACAAAACCAATGGTCGCGGCCGCGACGCCGATTTTGATCAGCCTGGGGTAGGGGAAAAATAAAACGATGATCGGCGCCAAACCTAAAAATATAATTGAAGCTAAAAGCCTGATGGTTAAGGCATTACTGATAATTTGACTTTCATTATTTTTCGGATCAGAGATTAATTTAGTTGTCGTCATCTGCAAACCCAAATCAATCAGGATGCCAAAGATAGCTAAAAAAGCGTAGACAGTAGTGTAATAACCAAAGCCAGCCTGGCCCAGGTATCTAGTCATTAAGCCAAAACTAACTAGGGCCAAACTGATGGTGGCGATCTTGCCAAAGATTTGGATTATGGTATTGTAAGCGATGCTTTTACCTAAAGTCATGGTTTAGCAGATAAGTTACTGACTAGAATAATCATACCTTGTTTAATGTTCATTGACAAAGGCAGTTTTTTTCCATTTACTTGTTGACTTTTTTTTCTAGATATGCTATTATGTATTTATAAGGCCTAGGAACTAGGCTTTTTCAAATCATCAAAACCCGCCTCGCCCATCACTTAGATTACTAGGCTTCGACGGACACGCCAAAAATCAAAACAAAAATATGAAGACAATTCAGTCTGGCCACGATATATTTTCGTTATTTATATCCGAAGCTAAAATTCAAGCTCTGACTCAAAAGATTCCCAATTACGGATTGGTTAAAAGTCTGGTCAGTGCTTTTTTAATTGTTCTATTGGCTGGTTTGATATTAGGCCTGGCCCAACGGGCTTTAACGGCCGACACCATCAATTCCGCCCCCGCCACGCTGGATTTTCAGGAAAAAACCGCTTTTATCCCCGGTCAGTTTATTACCGGTCAGATTAATCAGGGTTACTTGAGCCGTTGATCAATTTAAAATTGCCAGCTGCTTTTTAGCAGCTAGAAGTCATTACAATTTACTTTTTGTTCTTTCCCAATCAAAAACCTCTTGCCTTTGGGCAAGAAAAACACCCCGCCGTTTCTGTTTATCAATAGTTAGACAGAAACGGCGGGGTGTTTATTATTCAGTCCGTTCGACAATAACAACAATCGGCAGTAAAAACGGCAATATTTTTTCAGTTTTTTTTGAGATGGATGCCTTCTTCTTCCAGGACTTGGTGGTATTTGCGGTTTTGTTCAATAATGGCAATGATTTTTTTTGCCACCTGCCGCGGGTTGGGCACCTGTTTAAAAACAAACCGCACCTGTTCGCCCGCGGTCTGGATATAGACCGTGCCGTAGTCTAAAATCGTCGGAAAAAACCCGGTTACTTCGGACGTGACATCCTGAATCCTCGACAGTCTTTGTTCGGAAACCTGCCGGGAAAATAACCCTTTTTGTTCAATGTTCAGAATTCTTTCGGTGGTGACAATCCAGACGTCCAGGTAATAATCAACAAAACTGTAAAAAGCGAAAAGCCAGATATACATGTAGTAGATGCTGATGGTTAAAACAAAAATTGCCTGCATCGCTTCGTTAAAAATTATCAGCTGGAAAAAATTGTTCATTAAAAAATAAAATATTACCGGTAAAATCGCTGTCGCCGACCAGAGCAGTATTTTTAAAAAAATGACAAACCAGTGCCGCCGGAGCAGCATGATGATTTTTTCCTTTTCTTCAGCGTGGGGCAAGAAGAATTTTTTCATCCCTTTAGAGACAGGAAGCGTTTTAAACGATTCCTTAGATATCTTTTACCCATACCTGATTTTAGATATTGTTCTCGGGCAAAAGTGTCTTTTTTATTAAAACAAGCTTCGTAATAGATTAAATCAAAAGGACCTCGACCTTTAGTTGCTGTTACCAAATTATC
>MHIE01000015.1 GCA_001817345.1 Candidatus Buchananbacteria bacterium RIFCSPHIGHO2_01_FULL_44_11
AACTTTGAAAGACCACACCAAACCCTGGATTATATGTCACCCATTAACTTCACTTACAAATATTACAAAGTGTTACCCATGTACCCGTCAAGTACAAACCGTTGATTTTAATGCCATTCTGTGATAAGATATTCAAGTATGAACTTAACTCCGGTGATTGGATTAGAAATCCACCCCCGCACCAAAGCTCGTGATGATTATTGATTTAAATTTTTATCAAACTCGCGCGAAGTCGCCTACGGCTCGCATTAGATAAAATTAAATGTTTATTCATAAGTTTGGTGCGGGGCAAGCATCCAACTAAAAAACAATATGAATCTAACTCCTGTTATTGGTCTGGAAATACACATCCAACTGAAAACCAAGTCAAAAATGTTTTGCCGCTGCGACAATAGCGGTGAAGACAAACCGGCTAACACCACCATTTGCCCGATCTGCCTGGGCCATCCGGGCGTTTTACCCGTGGCCAATAAACAAGCGATAGAATGGACGATTATGACCGGCCTAGCCTTGAACTGCGAAATCCCCCAGACCTGGCGGTTTGAACGTAAAAACTATTTTTATCCGGATTTACCCAAAGGCTATCAAATCACGTCATCAACTAACCCGCCTTGCCGCGGCGGATTTTTGGCAATTGTCAGCGACGGCAAAAAACGCCAGATCAGATTAAATCATATCCACCTGGAAGAAGACGCTGCTAAAAATTTCCACTCAGTTGACGGCCAATACACATTGGTTGATTACAACCGCGCCAGCACGCCGCTGATGGAAATTGTCACCGAAGCGGACTTGCGTTCGCCCCAAGAGGCTAAAACGTTTTTGCAGGCTTTGCGCCTCCTGGCTCGATATTTAGGCATTTCTGAGGCTGACATGGAAAAAGGCCACCTGCGCTGTGACGCTAATATTTCCCTGACTGATCAAATTGACGCTAGCGGCGAAGTCCTTAAATTTTATCCTAAAACGGAAATCAAAAATCTCAACTCCTTTCGTTCGGTCGAGCGGGCTTTGACCTATGAAATCAAACGCCAAAACCAGCTGTGGCAAGAGGGCCAAAAATCGACCCAGGCGACCCGCGGCTGGGACGAAAATAAAGGTGTAACCGAAGAGCAAAGAGCTAAAGAAGAAGCCCATGACTACCGTTATTTCCCCGAACCGGATTTACCGCCGATTAATTTAGGCAAAGAAGACAGCGGCATTGATCTGGAAAAAATCAAACAATCAATGCCCGAACTGCCCCAGGCTAAACACCTGAGGTTTATGGCAGAATTCGGCCTGACGGCGGAAAACGCCAAAGTCTTAACTGACGACAAGGGTCTGGCCAGTTTTTTTGAAGAAACTATTTCTGAACTCCGGGCCTGGTTAATCGCTTTAGGCGAAACCGAAGGCACCGAAGAAGAAATCTGGGAAAAAGGCAAAGCCAAACTGGCTAAACTGACCAGCAACTGGTTGGTCAATAAACTCCTAGGCATTGCCGCCAAAGAAGGCCGGACAATTTTTAACGATGACAGTAACATCAACCCGGAAAACTTCGCCGAATTTATCACAATTGTTTACCAAAATAAAATCAATTCCACCCTCGCCCAAAAACTTTTGGAAATAATGTACCAAACCGGCCAAGACCCCTCCGTAATCATGACCGAGGAAGATTTGACCAGCCACCAAACCGGCCAGGCGGTGGAAGAAATTATCGACCAGGTGATTAAAAACAGTCCCGACCAGGTTAAACAATTCCAAAACGGCAAAGAAACTATTGTCCAATATTTTATCGGCCAAGTCATGTCCGCCACTAAAGGCCAAGCTAATCCCCAAGAAATTAAGGCGGTCTTAATTAATAAATTGAAAAAATTATGAGCCCTATACCTTCAACGCGAGCGATGGCGGAAGCGGGTGAACGAGCTTGGAAAGAAATGACTCCAGCGGCCACTCAATTTGAAGCCGCGGTAAAAGAAATTAATCGAGCCCACGGCACAATCTTAGGCGCCAACGCCCAAGAGTTGGCTGGATTAAAAGAGCTAGCCCAGGCTTATGTCACAGCGGCCGACCAATTTAGCTCCGAAGAGGATCGCGCAAAAGACGACTTGTATCTTCAAGCCCAACTTGTTTTGGAAACCGCTGAACCGGCAGAATTATAGCTTAACCAAAAATCAAAAAATCCCAGCTAAAACTGGGGTTTTTATTTGTCATTCCCGCGAAAGCGGGAATCCAGGAGTCATAATAAAGAACCCTGGATACCCCGATTAAATCGGGGTATGACAATCAAGAGAAATTATTAGACAAATCTCGCCAGGTTGGGTTTTCTTTTTCTATCAAATCTAACTTCCATTGCCGTTTCCATTTCTTTAACCTTTTTTCTCTTTGCAGGGCAATTTGGACGTCATTAGTTTCTTCATAATAAACCAATTTCTTAACGTTATACCTCTTGCTGAAGCCTAAAACGGCTCCCTCTTTATGCTCATTTATCCTTTTAACCAAGTTACTAGTGACGCCGACATACGAGGTGCCATTTCTTTTACTAGCCAAGATGTAGACGTAATATGATTTCATTTTGTTTACATAAATGTCATTCTCGCGAAAGCGGGAATCCAGTGAATCTCTTAACCAACTGCTCGGCCTGAGGATAATTTTTAAACCAGCGGATTTTTTTATCGGCCTTAAACCAAGTCATCTGACGTTTGGAAAAATTAACAATCGCCTTTTTGAGCTCACTTAGCATCTGGTCATAACTGATTTGGCGCCGCAGATACCGACTGATAAAACGGTACTCCAGGCCAAAGTCGTCCAGCCGCTGCCAGCTTAAACCCTGGCGCTGGAGCCGCTTGACTTCGTCAATCATCCCCTGCTTTTCTAAGCGGTCTTGAAGGCGCTTTTCGATTCTTTGGGATAACACGGCCCTGGAAAAGGTTAAACCTAATAGCAAAAAATTATAAGGCGGCTTTTGCTTTTTGAGCTGTTCAGATTTAGTTTTACCGGTTTGATAATAAATTTCCAACGCTCGCTCCACCCGGCGGCGGTTTTTTTGGTCAATAATTTTGTAAGTGGCTGGATCAATCTTTTTTAGTCGCGCCAAAAGTTGTTTGAAAGTCAGCCGGCTTAAATTTTTTCTAATAATTCGCGATTGGCGATTGGTGCCTTGAGATTCTGGAAAGGCATAACCTTCCACCACGGCTGAAATATACAGCCCGGTGCCGCCACAAATAATCGGCAGTTTACCCCGCTTTAAAATCTCATCAATTGTCTTGTAGGCCAAAAATTGATATTCAGCTACCGTGAACTGCTTTTTGGGGTTGGTTATATCAATCAAATGATAAGGCACTTGCCTCAATTTTGAATTTTGAATTTTGAATTTTGAATTTATTTGGGACTTGGGACTTGGGGCTTGGGATTTGATAATGTATTCCCTAAGATCCTTACCCGTGCCAATATCCATGCCGCGATAAACCTGACGCGAATCAGCGGAAATGATTTCCCCGCCAAATCGCTTAGCCAGCTTAACCGCCAGCTTGGTTTTGCCAGTAGCGGTTGGGCCCAAGATAACAATGATTTTTTCTTTGTACTGCATAGGACTATAGAAACAAAAAAACATAGAAGCATAAAAGCATTTAAACAAAGGGCTTTATTTTTTGCTTTCTTGCTTAAATGCTAACCGATTTACGCAAAGACGCAATTTCAGACCAAAGCATCGCCCCGATCTCTTCCGATAATTCTGAACCTTTCTCGCAGACAGGGCTATCAATATATCTGCGTTCCTTAGCAAAAGATAATAAATACTTTGATTCTTTTAGGGAACCAAAAGAAATTTCTAAAAAATTCAATCTGACCAATGGTTTCTGCCTGGCGTAGCCTTCAAGATAATTCAAAATAATTGATAAAGTGGCCCGTCGCCATTGAGAAGTACTGCCGTATAATTCGCTTTTCGGGAATCTTTCTGTAATATCATAAACAAAATGGACATATTGATCCATCTTGGTCTTTAATTTTTCTTGATATTCATTCATAAATACTTTCTGCTTACATGTTTTCTTGCTTATATGCTTTCTCTATAAATCAAACGGGCTTTTAATCCTAGATAAATTATTGCTGTAAACTTTAGTATAAATTTGGGTTGTTTCTAACCGCCTATGACCCAGCAATTCCTGGATATAACGGATGTCAGTGCCAGCTTCTAATAAATGAGTGGCAAAACTGTGGCGTAAACTGTGACAAGTCGCTTGTTTTTTGATATTGGCCGAATTCAATGCCCGAGAAAAAACTTTTTCTACCGACCTGGTTGATAAATGAGCATTTGGCTTTTGACCAGTAAACAAATATTGACCAACTGGCTTATTTTTAATAAGTTTATTTAAAACAAAAATCAATTTATCAGGAATCATAGTCTGCCGGTCTTTTCTCCCTTTCCCCTGCCTGACCCATAAAATCCGGCTATCCAAGTCCAAATCTTCTACTTTTAATTTTACAACTTCCCCTACCCTTAAACCAGCCGAATACATCAAGGCTAAAATTAATTTATGTTTGGCATTTTTAACTGACCCAATCAATCGGACCACTTCTGGCTTGGATAAAACGACGGGTAATCGTTGCGGTCGATGCGGCAGGTGCAACCCTGACAAATAATT
This sequence comes from Candidatus Buchananbacteria bacterium RIFCSPHIGHO2_01_FULL_44_11, assembly GCA_001817345.1. Taxonomy (GTDB): domain Bacteria; phylum Patescibacteriota; class Patescibacteriia; order Buchananbacterales; family UBA6539; genus 2-01-FULL-44-11. The sequence continues at coordinate 4,614 of MHIE01000015.1, forward strand.
AAATCGCCTCTTTTGAATATTAACATAATAATACTTCAAGGCGTTCAGGGCCAGCCGAGCGGTTGCTGCCGAAACCGCCCTCTCGTTAAGTAAATAATTGACGTAATCCTTAATGTCAGACTCGTTGACAGACCGCGGATCCTTGCCCCAGTAGTCAACTAGATTTTGGTTATAATACAGGTAAATTTTGATGGTTTTAGGGCTAAAATTGCGTAATTCTAGCTCTTTTTTTAATGAATCAAAAAACATAGCGCTTAATAGTTATTAATTAATCACATAACCAGGTTATGTGCGCTATGTTGACCCTTGAATTTTATCTTATTTAAGGTAAAATAACAATAGGGTTCGCATAATACTAGTTAGGCGATATAATAAAAACTTAAATTAACTAAGATAAAAAATATGAAACAACGATCACTTAACGAGTGGAAGACAATAGCTAAACAAATTGACCAAGCGCATAAGTCTCAGTTGGCTTTATTGCAATCACTTCAGAAGAAAAAAGTACCTAAGAGTTATTACTCCAGCCAGTACTTTTCGCTAGAAAAAGCGATTGCTAATGTTAGAAGTCGCTTTGAAGAGATTATGTTTGATCAACTGAAAGACAAACATAGAAAGGAGATATTACTAAATATTTTTTATGGCAATAATAAAAACAAATAAATTTTATTACATCGCCTAACACGGGCTATCTGGTAAAATAATCAACTAATACCTAAATATATGTATGAACTTTTGAGATGGTTATTCTTTATAGGACTAATCATATATTTACCCTTACTTGCTTACACACACTTCAACAAAGACAGCTTTGATAAAAATCAGGCAATAAAAATTCTCTATGTATATGGCGCTATTTGTTGGTTTATTTTAATAATGATGTTTATGTATAACTTTGTTAGTTAATATTAGTTGATTATTTTACCCAAATTTTTACTCCTTAAAATCGTAAAAACTTCAGATAGCCCAATACGTTGTCCGACATACATTTTTTTACCTTTTTGGACATTTCCCGCTTCGCTTTTAAAAAGGAGATAAAACAAGATTTTTCTTTTTATTTTTAGAGGGGAATAAGGGTATTTTCTCCGCTTCGCTCCGAAAACGATTTATTTATAAATTAAATATGAGTGAACCTAAATATTTACCAAACAATAAAGAGAATAAGCTATATTCTCCAAAAAATATAGTGGATTTAATTACGAAGACAAAAAATGAGGCGGGCAACGACGAAAAATTTTACAAAAACCCTAAAAACAATAAACTAATAGAAATGCAGTATGCTTCTGCTCTTGCGGTTGCAATCTACTCGTCCACTGGAGATAAATATTATATATACCCCACAGAAAATCCCGACATTCATTTTATAGAGCAAAAGAGTATCAACAAACGACAAATTGGTTTTTCGGTTGAAATTATGACCTTGTTCAATTATGAAACGCACTCATTTGATCAAAATTACGAGCAACTTGCCGATTTAGTTTGGCAGAAGAAAGGAAAGGCTGACTATGACAGAACAGAACTATTACTAATATCAAGATTAAACTGCTGGTTTGATATTGATAAATTTATAAATGCTATGGAAAAATATAAGTGGAAATTTTTACGGGTTTGGCTGGGAATATATAAATCGGAATCTAAGTGGGATTTTTTTGAAATAATTCCCCCTCAAGATGAAAAGAATGTAAAAATAGCCGCAGACTTAAATAATGCTTTTTAATTATTTTAAAATAATACTTATGAAAAAACAATTTATAATTTTATTGTTATTAATAATAGGAATTTTTGTTGTCGCCAATAAATCAGAAGCAAAAATAAATTCTTATGATTACAATGCGTGGAATGAAACAATTACATTGCATGTCGACGGATTTATACCAGTCGGACAGATTTGCGACATTAGACCCGAGGCAACTGGTGTGTCATTTAATAACTCCTCTGATTTATATAATGTAGTTGTTAACAACATTCATGTTTTTGGTGGTGCTGATATAAGTGGCGCTACAAAAAATACTGGCTGGAAAGTTGTATTCAGTTGCTCTGATAGTGAAATTCCTCTTTCAATGCTTTGGTTTGGGAATTTAGGAATTGGTAAGTCTGGGCCCTTTATTGTTAAAGTAGGAAACTCCTCGATGAATATTGTTGATGAGACTGTTGTATGCATATCAGATACGTGGAGTTGCGGAAGTTGGGGCACCTGCTCATCTCAAGGAAATCAAACTAGAACATGTAATATAACTTCTGATTGTCCATCAGTTAATACTCCTTCGCCATCCACCTCGCAATTATGTACGCCGTCTTGTACATCCGAGTCATGGTCGTGTAGTAATTGGAATACTTGCTCTATTAATGGCACTCAAACTAGATCGTGTAGTAAAATTTTAAATTGCGAAGGCGGTGTATCATCACCAGCAACCACACAATCTTGTACCTATATTCCGCCTATTTGTACTTCTTGGCAATATTCAAATTGGTCACAGTGTTCGGCTATCGGCCAACAAACAAGAACTATTACTTCATCTTCACCGGGTGGCTGTGTTGAGGGGGAACCAATTTTAAGCCAAAGCTGTAATTATATTCCTACTTGTACAGCTAATGATTGGTCATGTAATAGTTGGTCTAATTGCTCGACAAACGGAACACAAACTAGAAATTGTAATAAAATTTCTAATTGCCAAGGTGGTATTTCATCGCCGGTAATTTCGCAATCTTGTAGTTATGCTCCGCAATGCAGTTCATATAGTTGGTCGTGTGGAAATTGGTCAACTTGTTCTTCAAGTGGTAGTCAAGCTAGAATTTGCAATAAAATCTCAAATTGCGAAGGCGGGACACAATCACCAGTAACTACACAATCTTGTACCTATGCTCCAACTTGCTCTGCAGATACTTGGTCATGTGGTTCCTGGGGATCTTGTTCACCTCAAGGGATTCAGACTCGTTCATGTAGTAGGACTTTTGATTGCCCTTCGGCCGAAACTGCTTCACCGGCTATTTCTCAATATTGCGAAGCACCAAACCAACCTAAGCTTCAATCGCCAACAGAAGATTTAGGAATATCAAACCAAGACTCAATAATAAAAGCTACGGTTAAACTTGTGTGTCCTGTTAGCGCGACGATGGCCTCTCAGGGTTCGGGTACCATTATCAACTCATCT
>MHIE01000016.1:0-18307 GCA_001817345.1 Candidatus Buchananbacteria bacterium RIFCSPHIGHO2_01_FULL_44_11
AAACCCTGGATTATATGTCACCCATTAACTTCACTTACAAATATTACAAAGTGTTACCCATGTACCCGTCAAGTACAGGGTCTTGACTTTTAGCTTTTATTTATTTAAGATAAGAGCAAGCTTTTGCATCCATTCTAGCTATCGGGAGGAATCGTCCAATGATCGGTTTAATCGCCTTGGCTCTGTCTGTCGTCGGCTGCATCCTCTACTGTCTGTGGACCAGGCGCGATCACGACCAAACGCTCTTTCGCGACGAGATCTTTATCTGGTTTGCCCCGGCCGTCGCCGTTATCGGCATCGTCTTGATCTGGGTCTATGGCTTCCCGGAGTTCAAGTTAAGCCTCTGGTCGGCGACCAAGATGATTTGCTGGACTCCTGTTCTTGGCGCAGTGGCATTTGCCACCCTATGCATCAACTTCAACGCCGACGACAAGGACGACGACGAGGACAGTAGTGGTTGCCCAACTGCGGCAGAAATTGAAACCGCTTTGGCAGAAGATCCTTCAGTCAGTCAGACTCGCTAACTAGGGGGGGGCGTCTCCGCTATTTTGATTGGTCATTATCTTAAAGAAAGCATGAAGTGGCATTCCCACTTCTTTTTTTACCCCCACATCTATTTTACTCCCATCACTTTAATTGATTTCAAGATGTTTATCTGATGCTAACTTTTAAATTATTCTACACGATAATCAGTAAAATAGGTGTGGGGGTTTACCCCACACCTATTTTATTACTTGGTAGCGGAGCTGGACGGCGTTATCGCCCAGTTCTTTAGTGGCCAGCAGTTTTAAATTTAAGTCCAAATTTTGGCCTTCGGTAAAGTTTAGCCCAGCGCCAAAGATTTTTGGTTCCACGGTAATTAAGACTTCATCAACCAAATTTTCTTTCAGAAAAGCGGCATTAGTCCGGGCGCCGCCGCCTAAAATCGCCGATTCATAACCCCGGCTTTCCAGGTGATCAATAATTGCCTGCGGTTCGCCTTTAAAAAATTCCAGCTGGTCAATAATAGTTTGGTCGGCATACTTTTCCGGCATCATGGATAAAATCAAATTAAGCCGGCCCGGCAGCGGCCGGCCGATAGTTTTAAAAGTGGTTTCCCCCATAATAATCACGCCGTGTTTTTTGGTTTCGGCGATAAACGCCTTTTTGTCGGCTTTGCTCGTCCAGTCGGCGAGCTGGTTGGAATTTTTGGCAATGATGCCGTCAAGCGTCATCGCCATCATTAAGATTAATTTCATAGTATTCTTTGGTGTCATTGCGAGTCCCGTGAAGCGGGACGTGGCAATCTCATGGGATCGCCACGGTCGCTACGCTCCCTCGCGATGACAATCAAGTCAAACTGCAATTTCAAATTTAATCGTCGGGTAACTTTGGTAATTAATTAGTTCAGTGTCTGCCGCCTGCCAATCAAAAATTGAACTGAATTTATCGGTTTGAATTGTCGGTAACGGATACTTAGCCGGATCGCGCAGCAGCTGCTCTTTGGCGCCGTCAAGGTGATTAGCGTAAATATGGACATCACCCAGAAAGCCGACCAGTTTACCCTCAGCTAAGTTGGTTTCTTTGGCTAATAAATGGAGCAGCAGGGCGTAACTGGCAATGTTAAACGGCAAGCCGAGCATGACGTCAACTGAACGCTGGCTCCACATCAGATTCAATCTGTTATTAATCACCGTGACCTGAAAAAGGTAGTGACAAGGCGGCAGGGCCATCTGATTTAACATTGACGGATTCCAGGCGGTCACCAGCATTCGCCGGTCATGGGGGTCGGTTTTGATAGTTTCAACCAGCTTCCTTAGCTGATCTGTGCCCTGGCCAGTGTAGTCTGTGTTATAGTTATCATATTCGGCATTAAAGTGTCGCCACTGAAAGCCGTAGATTGGCCCCAAATCCCGTTCCTCGGCCATTCTTTTTTTTGCTTCCGGGCTGTGGCCATAAGGCGCTTTTTTCGGGCTGGCCCATTCGTCCCAGATATGATTATTGTGATCAATCAACCATTGTTTATCGGTTAACCCTTTGATGAAAAATTCCAGTTCAGTTGCCACTAGCCGGAACGGTACTTTTTTTGTCGTCAGTAGGGGATAGCCCTCACTCATCTCATGCTCAAAAATTCCGCCGGCGACCGCATATTCGTCAATGCCGGTTCGGGTCGGTTTTTTCACCCCCTGGTCTAAAATATTTTTAACAATGTCTAAATAGGCTTTCATAATACGGAATTAATTATTGGCTTGAAAATCTTTTTGCCAGTCGGCAATGACTTTTCTTTTATTTTTTCCTTCCGCGTAGTTTAAAATCGGCCCGGTGGCCAAAAATAATTTGCCGGCCGGATCCGGGTAGACAACAATGACGTAGCTGAGGCCATCCAGATACTGATTGAAAGTGTCTTTTGGTCCAAGGGCTAGATCCAGGCTGTAAACATTCTGGAGATTTTCTTGCTTGATGTCGCCGACCACCGATTTAATTTCGTTGTCAAAATCATTGATAAAATCGTAATCTTCAACGTCTAAAGCCAGGTTAGCCAGTTCTTTTTTGGCGATGATAATTGATTTTTCCAGAATTGATTCCAAGTTTTTCAGCCGGTCGAAAGTTTTATCGGTCGTGGCGATAATATTAAGTTTGGTAAAACCGTCTTTAATCATTCTGACGTTAGCTAACAACTGGTAGTAGAATTCTATTTGCGGTTCAATGTAGCCGTAGTTACCGGTATAAGCCTTTAAGCCGATCGTTTGCCTTAAACTGGTTTTTTCCAAAGCAATTTGCTGCTTGGCGTCAACTAAAGCGGCTAACTCGGCGTTTAAGTTTTTTCCTACCCAGGCCGGCGTTTGCATAAAACTGGGGAAGCCAGTGGGATTTTTGGGACCCAGGTTTTGTAAAGCGGTCAGGACAGCCAAGTAGGAATTGTCGTGCCAGGTGTTTTGGTCAAAATTTTTAACTTCCGCCGCTAACTCAGAGAGCTGGTTTTGATAATTTTGATATTGGTCGTTTTTAGTCTGGTTTAAAACTTTTTTAGCGGCCGCGTCATTGAGCAAATTGAAGACGTCTAAACCGGTCGGCCAGCAGCGTTGAATGTTTTGGCCGAACTTGCAGGCGGTGAAAGGCAAGTCTTTGGTTTCAATTTCCGGTCCCAGGTAATTGCCAACCGCCTCTCCGCTGAGTTCCAAAAAAATTGTTTTTTCTATCAGGTGGTTGTGGCGTAAAAGTCTTAATCCAGCTGCTTCTTTAGCGTCTTTTAGCCCGCCCAAAAGTTTGGGAAAGTTCAAAGCGGCGATCGCCTGCTGGATTTTTTCAATGTCAGCTTTGGCGGCGCCTAAGTCGGTTGAAAAAATTTGATCCAAATTGTAATCAGCGCCGTAAAGTTTTTCCAAGACCTGATCGTAGTTTAAGTACGTCAGGTTATTTTCTAGGCCCCGGAAAAATGAAATTGATTTATAAATATTCGCCCAACGGTTTTTCAGGTTTTGATTTTTTGCCAGGTCTTGGGTCAAATACAGCGATGCCAGAAAGTGAATCGGATGATCCTGCTCGTCGGTCAAGCATTGGTCGCAGTCGTCAACCTGGCTCCAGAGGGGAAAAAGGTTATTTTCCAGCCAGCCTAGGGCTAAGTAATAATTTTTTAATTTTTCCGAACTGAGATAATCGGCCGGCACTTGGTATAAACTGTAATCTTTGTCATAAAGAAAGACCGGGGAATTGGCGGCTTTGACGGCTTTATTAATCAAAGCCACTTCTTCGGCTACCTCTGTCTTTAAGTATTCCGGAATTTTGACAGAGTAAGTTTCCGCTTCTTGGGGCGAAAAAAACTCTTTTTCCGTGCCGATGACTTCTTTGACTTGGTTTGGTTCCGGCTGGAGCAGCCGCAGGGCGACGGTTAAATAGGCAAGTTCCAGGCGGCTGGCCTCCGCGGTTAGGTTGGTTTCAATGCCGAATTTCTGTTTTTTAACTTCATAACGTTTTTTAGATTCGTCAAACAGCCCTTTCAACAGATTCCACATTGACGGATAAAAAAAGTCTTTTTCAATTTCTTTGTAAACGACTTGCAAGGTGTCTTGGTAAACGCCCAAAACGGAATCAGCCGTCACCAGTATCGGCAAATCGGCCTCTTTAATTAAGGTATAAGAATTTTGCCAGTCGTTAGCCGCTTTAGCAAAGGGGTTGGTAATGACAATAAAGCCGTTTTGGGCCAGCTTATCGGTAATATTCTCCAGATCAATTTTTCTGGAAAAATCCCGGTAGTTAACGATGGTTTCTTTGCTGTTAATAATCGGCAATTGATATTGAGGCACTTTGGCCTGGTAGTCCGGGTTAATCGCCAGGTAAAAAGAAGAGATGAATTGTTTTTCTTTAGCCAGTTTTTCCAAAACCGTTTCTTGGCCGTTACCGGGCAGACTGCCCAGGGTCGGTGATAAAAAGCCGCCGGCATTGACATTGGTTTCAGTTCCGTTAGTCAATGCCTGATTCAAATTTTCGTCAGGTTTTTGCCGGAGTAAAAAAAATAAACTAAAAACGGCAATTAAAATTAAGACGACGACAACGGCTGCGATGATAAATATTTTTTTCTTATCCTCCATAGTGTTATCAAATTCGAATATCTAATTTCGAATTTCGAAACAATGTTTAAAAATCCAAAGGTCAAAGCTCTAATGCCAAATCAAATCCCAATGACCAATGCCAAAGCTTTTGATTTTGAGATTTGATATTCATTTGACATTTGGATTTTGAAATTTAAACCTGTCTAGGATTTGAATATAATGTTTTAATTTGACTTTTATCGGCCGGTGGAGCCAAATCGGCCCTCGCCGCGGCTAGTCTCGGACAATTCGGCCTCTTCTTCCAGCTCGGCTGAGGCAACCGGCACAATCAGTAGCTGGGCGATTTTGTCCCCCGTTTTTATTTGGTACTCAGTTTGGCCCAAGTTAATCAATTGGGTGTTATATTCGCCGCGATAGCCGGCATCAAAAACTCCGCCCATGGTTTTTAGGCCGCCGTTTTTGGGCAGGCTGCCTTTGTCTTTCACCAGGGCGACATAGCCCTCGGGGAATTCCAGGGCAAAACCCAGGGCAAAAATTTTTCGCTCGCCCGGCCGAAGATTATAGTCTTCCAGAGAGTGGAGATCCAGACCGGCATCGCCGGGGTGGCCGTAACTGGGCGTTATCGCTGCCGCTTGGAGTTTTTTGATTTTTACCTTGAGTTTCATCCCGTTAGAAGCAGATCGCGATCAAGGATCGTCGAATCTAAATTAATTGATTAGTAATATTAATGTGTATAAAAATATGAGTTTATTCCCATTAATAGCGATTGCCTGCCTGTGCCATTGGCACGGCAGACAGGCGGCTTCTAACGGGATTCATCTGAGTTTTTTTAAGATTGATTCAACTTGATCGTAGAGCTGTTCGATCGTGCCATCATTGTCAATTTTATATTTCGCGGTTTGGCCGACGCCGGGAATCTGACTTTCCGCTTCCGCCTGGTCTTTAGCCTCAAATTGAGCGAAATCGAGTTTATCGTCGCCGATATTTTCGTTTCTTTTGACGTAGCGCTGGTAGCGGATTTTAGGATCGGCTGTGATATAAATCAGATTAAAACCGGGCAAATCACGCAGATGGTCCAAATCGGTCTGGCGGCGAACGCCGTCAATAATAATCATTTCCTGATTACTGTTTTTAACCCTCTTGGCCATTGCTTTCGCCAGAATGTTCTCGCCGAAATTACTCCGCAAGAGAGTTGAAATTTTTTGCATGTTGTCCCGGGAAATTTCTAGGTCATAGCAATCAAGTGTTTCGCGCAGGGGATCAGAAAATCTAAATGAGACGGCCTGATAATTTTTTTTGAGGTAATCGGTGATTGTGCCTTTGCCGGCCGCCACTTGTCCGATCAAACCTAAGATTATTTGCTTCATCTTTTTTCTAACTTAAGTTCGTATTCAGTTTGGTATTGGCGATATTTGACGCCGGCTAAATCCAGCATTTTTCTGGAAGCAATCCAGGGGTCTTGGTCGTGGTATTTGTCTGAGGCGTAGATAATTTCTTTAATGCCGCTTTGGATGATGCTTTTGCTGCATTCATTGCAGGGAAACAGGGTGCAATAAAGTTTGCAGCCTTCAGTTGGCTGGTTAGTGTTATAAACCGCATTTTCTTCAGCGTGGACCACATAAGCGTATTTGGTTTCCAAAAAATTTCCTTCTCTATCCCAAGGCAACTCTTCATCTTTGATATTGCGCGGAAAACCGTTGTAGCCCAAAGCAACGACAATGTTGTTTTGGTCAACGATCACGGCGCCAGCCTGAGTCGAAGGGTCTTTGGAGCGCCTCGCAATGACATAAGCCATCTGCATGAAACATTCGTCCCAGGTAAGATAGTCTTTTCTTTTTTCCGTCATAATTTAGAGTTTTTGGTTAAATAATCACCCCTCAATTTTAACAGATTTTTGGGCCTTTTGGCAAATTTTGGCTGATAGCAAAAAGCCGAAGCGTTAACACTTCGGCTTTTTTGTTATTATTTTGGAGTTTTATCTATCAATCGCTACTTTTAAGCCCGGACCCATGGTGGAACTGAGCGTGATATTTTGGAGGTAGTTACCTTTAGCCGCGGCCGGTTTGGCTTTTTTTACGGCTTGGACTAAGACGTTGTAATTTTCCAGCAGCTGGTCGGGGCTAAAAGACGCTTTGCCGATTGATTGGTGGATATTGCCGGTGCTGTCGCTTTTAAAATTGACTTTGCCTTTTTTTAATTCGCCAATGGTTTTTTTGATGTTAACCGAGATTGTCTCGTTTTTGGGTGAAGGCATCAGGCCGCGTGGCCCTAAAATTTTAGCAATGACCGCCATATTTTTCATCATGCTCGGCGTGGCGACGGCCAATTCAAAGTCAATTTTGCCGGTCTGTTTGATTTTGTCTATCAATTCAGCGCCGCCGACAACTTCGGCGCCCGCCTCTTTGGCTTCTTTTTCTTTTTCCGGATCGACAAAGGCGGCGATTTTTTTGGTTTTACCGGTACCGTGGGGTAAAGTGATTGAACCGCGGATTTGCTGTTCGCCTTTTGAAGCGTCAATGCCGGTTTTGACATGGACTTCTATACTGGAGTCAAATTTAATCGTGGCGGTGTCTTTGATTATTTTGATTGCCTCGGCAATCGGGTAGACTTTGTTTTTTTCAATCTTTTTACTGATTGCCTGGTAACGCTTAGAACGTGGCATAAATGTTTTTCCTTTCCCACGTCGCTTAAGAGCGACGTGGTTCGCGGTTCAAGCCCCCTGGACATAAAGGGTCCCGCAAATTAATAATGATTTAATTTAATCAATCGGTCTGTTCGGAATAATTGGTTTGCTTGAAGTGTCGGGGTCGTTTTCCGTGATCTGGAAGTCAAAACAAGTTTGACCGCTGTCATGGATAAAGGAATCAGTCGTCGGGTAAAGGTCCCGATTCTCTTTGGTTTCTTGTCTGTTTGAGGTTTCAAAATTAGCACAGAGCTGGTAAGCCTGCTCGCCGGTCGGTTCGTACTGGTAAGGTTCGTTAGTCTTTGGGTCAGCCGCTACTTGGTAGGGGTTGAGTTCATTGAGGTCAGAGGGCATTTTTTTATTTTGTCGGTAGAAGTCATCAATTTGCCAGCGGATGTTGTATAAATCATTGACTCGGCGTTGATCAAAAGATTTTGCCCGGGCGACCTGAGGTGAATCAATCAAAAAGAAGCCGCCGGCAATCGAAGCGATGACGACGACCGCGGTGATAATGGCCGTTAAGCGAGGGAAAGGCGAATGAGCTAAAGCGTCGTTGGATCTCAGTTCCAACCAGAAGTAAGTGAAAATCCAGCCGGCGATGACTAAAATCGCCAGGCTTTTTAAGAGAAATCTGGTGGTGAAGTCGCCGTTTAGAAAAGTAAAAATTGAAGCGATCAAGTCGCCCAGGGCGACGGCGACGACAATAAAAAGAATCAGGTAGCTGATCCAAAGACGAACGCCTTTTTGGGTATTGACGGTTGATTGTTTAACGCCGCGGCGAATCAGCCAGCTGAAAAGAAAAAATACCGGGGTACCAACAATCATGGCGGCGATGCTGTTCTTTACCATATCTTGACTTAGGCTGCGGAGCTGAACGCCGTAGTCAGTGACCACCGTCGGAAAAAATTTATTAATGAACTGAAACCACATCGCGCCGGTGGCAAAAGCGGTAATGCTCAGAGTCAAAAACAGACCTAGGTACCAAAACATGGTTTTTGCCCCGTGCTGTTTTGCCGGTTCCCCGCCGCCTGAGTTGGTGGCTGAACCGGTGGTTGGATTCATGTCCATATAGTTTAAAATTAATTTTTTAGCTTTATATACTGCTATTCTACCACTTCTAGCCCCATTTGGCGAGCCGTGCCTTTCCCGATTTTGCCTAAATCTTTGATTTGGCTGCAAAATTGAGGATCCCGCCCACCCGAGGTGGGGTGGGACAACCTTTGCTTCTAACTATAAATATTAATCTACAATTTCTAATCCCATTTGTTTGGCCGTACCCTCTATAATTCTACAAGCGCCTTCAATATTTTTAGCGTTTAAATCCGGCATCTTTTGTTCGGCAATTTCTTTAATTTGGGCTTTAGTGACTTTACCCACTTTCTTTTTTAGTGATTCGCCTGAACCCTTTTCGATTTTCGCCGCCTTTTTCAAAAGCTCAGCCGCCGGCGGGGTTTTGGTGACAAAAGTATAAGTCCGGTCTTCATAGACTGTGATTTCTACCGGCGTCACGTCGCCCATTTTGTCTTTAGTCGCGGCGTTGAATTTTTGACAAAATTCGGCGATGTTAAGTCCGTGCTGGCCCAGGGCCGGACCAACCGGCGGCGCTGGATTGGCTTGGCCGGCCGGGATTTGGAGTTTGATTACGGTTTTAATTTTTTTAGCCATATTATGTAATGCTAATGTTACGAATTAAAATTAATGCGAATAATACGAATGCTGTATTTATTCGTGATATTTGTGTCAAATCTTTTTAATTTGTAAGAAATCAAGTTCAATTGGCGTCTCGCGGCCAAACATTGAAACCAAAATTTTTACCTTGCCTCTGGCTTCGTCAATACTGTCCACTTTACCTTCATAACCTTTGAACGGTCCGTCGTTGATTCTGACCGGATCGCCCGGCTGAACGTCAATTTTGAAAGTCGGCTCTTCCACGCCCATGCGTTTTTGCAGATTTTTGATTTCGGCTTCGGAAATCGGGGTCGGGATGGTGCCGGAGCCGATAAAGCCGGTGACGTTAGGCGTGTTTCTGACCACGTACCAGGAATTGTCGTCAACAATCATTTCCACCATAATGTAACCGGGGAATATTTTTTCAGTGACAATTTTTCTTTTGCCGTTTTTAATTTTAATCTTTTTTTCGGTCGGAATCAAGACGCTGAATATTTTGTCTTCCATGTCCATTGACTCAATTCTTTGTTCCAGATTTCGTTTGACGTTTTCTTCGTAGCCCGAATAGGTATGGATGGCATACCAGCGTCGGCCGCGTTGGACTACTTGTTTTGGCATATGGTTATAAGGCTAATTTTGCGAATATACGCGAATACTAAATAATAGTTTCTACCAGCAAGGTCAAAAGATAATCGACGGCGCCTAAAAAAGCCGCTAAAGCCAGGCTGATGCCAATGACCAAAGCGGTGTGGTTAGTCACTTCTTTTTTTGACGGCCAAATGACTTTTTTAAGTTCCAGTTGTGAGGCCTTAATGTAGTTGATTAAACGATTGGCGATATTCATTGTTTTTTCGCTAATTTATAATGTTGCTGGCCGAATTTCTAGGCTTAAAAGCCTAGAAATGAAGGCCAGTGTGAGTAATAAATCCCACCCTGTGGGACTCCCTGCGTTGGAATCCACCCGGAATCCACTATGTTAAAATAGGGGTGGATTCTATAGGGATTTTAAAAAGCCCGTCGGGGCTTATTAGTTCTGTTTTTATTGTACTATAGTTAATCAAGGGTTGTCAAGATCGCTAAAGTTTTGTTATATTGGTTTCAGGACGAAGGAGGAATAACGATGGGAAAGAAAGATTCAAAACCCCCCGCTTCGCATCGGCAGCTAATGGTTTTGGCCAGGAAAACCTCGGCGTGGTTGAGTACCCCAGAAGGTAAAGCAGCCTTGCGTCAGGCAGTGGACGCACCTACGCCTTTGGCCGATGGGCTCAGGCAAGCCTCAAAGGGACCTTGGCGGATGGTTGACTAGTGTGTCTAACAGAATCAAAGGCCTGTCGGACGACAGAATCGTTCATTACTAAACTAAAATTTGCACTTTGCCTCAAACTCGGTCATCTGATCGGGTCTTTTTTTAGCATCAAAGTAATTTTTGCCGCTTTTGGTGTCAAAAGCGGCCTGCCTACGGCTACAAAATTATATTATCCGACTTTAGTCGGCTTCTTTATGCCCACTGAAGTGGGGTAATTTTAATTAAATACTATTTTTATTTTATACCCTCAAAATAATCCCCCTCTTAATTTAAGAGGGGCTAGGCCTGCCCGCCAAAGCGAAGCGCAGGCGGGGGAGTTATCAAAGCCAGGATAACTCCCTCCATCTCCCTCTTACACTAAGAGGGAGAGAACGCTTTAAAACTCGCTGGCGAGTTCGGGCTTAGTTGCTGCCCCAAACCCCGGCCGGGTTTATGAGCAAAAATAATTTAAACAAAAAGCTGCCATTGGCAGCGTAATAATCTTAATGTTTTTAAAAAAATAAGTTATTTATCTTTTTTAAAATCAAGTGACAAAGAATTAATGCAGTATCTTTGCCCGGTCGGTTTTGGTCCGTCGTCAAACAAATGGCCCAAATGCGAGCCGCAATTACTGCAGGTCACTTCAATCCGGTGCATACCGTAGCTAAGGTCATCGTGCAGCTCCAGCTTGCCTTGGTCTTGAGCGGCGTAAAAACTTGGCCAGCCGCAGCCGGCGTCGTACTTAGTGTCGGAAGAAAACAATGCTTGGCCGCAAGCGCCGCAAACATACATGCCCTGATCATTGGTCTTATAGTACTGGCCGCTGAAAGCCGGTTCAGTGTCCTTTTCTCTGAGGACACGATACCGCTCAGGGGTTAACTTTTTTTTCCAGTCGGCTTCAGTTTTGTTGCTTGGTGTCATGTTAGTCTTGTTTTTTAAGTTGACCCAGCATGATATTGAATAACGAGATGACGATGCTAAATATTAATGCCGACCAGAAACTGGCTATTACTACCCCCGGCACAATAGCGCTGACTAGCATCAGAATTAAAGTATTGATTACTAAGGTAAATAATCCCAGGGTTAAAATATTAATCGGCAAGGTTAGAATAATTATCAGCGGCTTTAAAAAAGCATTCAGCAGTCCAAGGATAGCGGCGGCGACAAAAGCCGACCAAAAATCAGTGACGTTAACCCCGGGCAGAATATAAGCACCAATCATAATGACTAGAGCGATGATTAACCAATTGATCAAAATTTTCATATTTTTTTAAAGTGATTTGTCAGTATTAATATCACTGGCAGAATTTTTAGCTGCTTCTTTATTATAGTCGTCTGAGCTGCTGACCGGCCCGCCCAAACGGTAATTGACAAAAAAGGCCGAAGAAATGTCGTCAACCATTTGATTCCAGTTGGCGCCATACAAAGCCACCGCCACCGGTTCAGCGGCAATCCAGCGCAGAACGCCGCCCCGGTCAACGACATAAACTTGATTGTCACTTTGAATTTTTAGCATTCTGGTGCCGGGCCGATAAGTAACATTGCCGCCGATTGGGTATTGGCTCAGTTGCTGGGCGGTGACGGCTTTAACCGTTAAAAAGTCTGGATACCAGGAGAGGTAAGTTTTTTGATTGGGAAAAACGTAACGTTTGCCATCGCGACCAACGTAATAAACCGCTTTGCACGGGTCGCTGACCGCGGCGTTAGCCGGGCAGATTAGTTTAATCAATTCCCCGGAGCCGGCGACAGTTTGACCCATGACCGCGAACTGAGTGAAGTGGCTAATGGTAACTGTAATTTTATTATTTAAAGCGTCGGTTGAACCGCCGAGTTTTAGCCAAACCTGGCTGGCTTCGTCAAAATAATAAACCGCCAAAGTTGATTCATTAATGCCGACAACGTCATTATTGTTATAGGTAAAATTTAAGGTTACGGCTCGGCTGAAGTTGGTTACTGCCAGATTATTAACCGTGGCCGTAAAGTCGTAAACTTTACCGCCGACAATGCCTAAACCGCTGGGGGCGGCCTGGTAGTTCGTTTTGGGACTAATCGTCGCTGAACCGCTGCCAGAGACCGCGCCGGCCGGCATGGTCAAAGTTGCCCGGCTGTCACTTAAGCTGACCGAACCGCCGCTTTCCGCAGTAATTGAGGCGGTGGCTGGCTGGGTCGTTTCAACCAAACTAATGGCGTCATTAATGGCAGTTGATTCACCGCCGGCGGCATTTCTGAATTTTACGTAAACCGTTTTAGTACCAGCCCCTTCAGTCAAAGTCCAGCTTTTAGTTGTGGTGTAGGTTTCCCAGGCGGCGCTAGAGAAATTGGAGTCGTTAGCAATAACCATTAAACTGGCGTTGGTAGCACTGAGCGCGAGGAGGACATTACGACTTGAAGTTTGGATATTACCGCTGTTAATGCTGATTGTTGTGTTGGTTGGTTTAGTGATAGTTCCACCACCACCGCCGCCACCACCGCCGCCACCACCGCCGCCACCACCACCAGTTGTGCAGGTAACGCTGAATTGCCGACCAGTGGCATCGGCGGTGTTGTTGCTGTTATCTAAGACTCGGATAAACCAGGTGTGGGAACCGCAGGCTAAACTGCTGACAGAAAAATTGACCGAGGTCGCGCTGCTAGAAATACTGTCTTGTTTGAGCGTGTCATCAATAAACAGCTGATATTTTTGAATGCCTGATTCGCTATCGTTAGCCGCGATCCAGCTGAAAGCGACGGTACTGCTGTTACTGACTTGGGCATTGGCGTCCGGTGATTGGAGGGCCAGATTAGTCGGATCGGTCGTGTCAGTGGCGACCGAGAAACTGATATTGTAAGTTTTAGTGATTGTGTCGTCTTCGCCCGTTACTTGAACGCTGGTGGTACCCGGCAAAGCCGAGGCGTTTGAAACCGCCACGGCAGCCAGGTCGTCATCGGCAACAGCGGTCACGGCCGGCGCCTCGGTGGTACCATAGGGCAAAACCGCGGTGTAACTGGTGACGTCAACGCTAAAAGCCGGACTGAGCGAACCGGCGCCCAGAGAAATTGAGGCTAAGTCCGGATTAGAGTAAAGGCTAAAAATAATTTGGCCGACCGCGGTGGAGTGGACATAGTCGCCGCGGACCGAATCGGTGTCTTCAACATAGTCAGTAAATTGATCAGAGCCAGTGCCTTTGGCATAAAGCGGCACTAGTGAATTGGTGTGACCGGTAGTATACCAGCTCATGTTCGGCACGCTGCCTTCGCCGGCATTACCTAAAGCATTCCAGGTGGTGCCGCTGGAATCAAGTCCCCACAAATAACCGGTCTCGTGATCACCAGTGACAATTAAAAGCGTTTCGTCCCAATTACTATTAGCTTCAACCCAATCAATCACCGCTTCAACGGCATCGTCAAAATCAATTTGTTCTTCAATCAGCCGGCCTTTTTGGTTGTCATGGCCGGTCCAGTCAATCGCCCCACCTTCAATCATAACCATTAGTCCGTCTTCGTCTTGGGCCAAGACATTAAGAGCGCCTTGGGCCATTTGGGCCAGGGTTGGCACGCCGCTGTTCAAGGGAACATTATAGGGATTGGCGCTGGTGTCGCTGTCGCGTTCTTGCTGGAGAGTGTCGCGGACTTGGGCAATGCCAATTAGTCTGGTCGGTGGGCTGGGGTCAGTGATTAAATTAGTGAATTCGGTTTTGGTTTGAATCAGTGCCCAGGGTGTCGCTCCGCCGGCCGTCCCGGCTACCAGCGAATCCCAAAGTGTCTGACCGCCGACGTAAGTGTAATTAGCGGCCGCGGCACTGCCGTCGTTATCATAAAGTGGATGACCGGCGCCCATAATGACATTCATATTACTGTCACTAATCATTTCTTGGGCAATGGCGCTGTAGTTGTTGCGGGACGCATTGTGGGCGGAAAATCCAGCCGGGGTGGCGTGGCTGATTTCTACGGTCGTGACAACTCCGGTCGCCTTGCCCAGCTCTTGAGCTCGTTCTGTGGCGTGTTTTAGTTCATTGCCGTCGGCGTCAATACCAATTTTGTTGGCGGTGGTTTTAGTGCCGCTGGAAATGGCGGTGGCGGAGGCGGCTGACTCGACAAAGCCGGTTTCAAAGTAATCAAAACTCGCCCAGGCTAGGTCTGGGTCATAGCTGCCGCTGCTGCCGTAAGTGGCCGAGGCGATTGTCACTGGAAAATCGTGATAAGACTGGCCGTCGGTCAGGCCATAGTTGTATAAACTGCCGGCCTGGACCTGATTAAAGCCCATGCCGTCGCCGATCATGATGATGACGTTTTTGGGTGGGCTAAAAGAGGCCAGAGTTGGCGTGGCAACGCCAAAAGAGATGATGACAAATAGATATATATAGATATATCTTTTCATAGAGTCATTCTATCATATATCTCTTGAATTTTGAATTGAGAATCAAGAACAATGTTAAAAAGTTTGTTTCCTCTCCGAAACCGGATAGGCAACAAACAGCTAGTTTTTTACTTAATAGGTCGCATTGGTGATGAAAAAATGCCCCCCTTGACAAAAAATTTAGCCGGTAGTAATCTTAAGTTTAGACAGCAAAAGATTAAAAAAGCCGCTCGTCACGGCCAGTTCAACATAGCGCACCCTGAAGGGTGCTTTTGCTTTTTAATAAATAATGTCTAAGCTTTATGCAGCCGACATCAAATAAACTGGGTGCGCTCTGGGTCAATGAACCTAAAAGCGAAAAAGGCCCGGTTTTAAGCGGTGAAATTGACGGCCAGCGGGTCGTTGGTTTCAAGAACAAAAAGTGGAGCGAGGCGGAACAAAAAAAGCAGCCGCTTTACCAGCTTTACCGGTCAATCAAGCAAGTCAAAGAGGCTAAGGCCTAAATTCGATTGCTTAAACAAAAACGCCCAATAGGGGCGTTTTTGTGTTTTTCCGACAAGGATTAGATATCCAAGTTTTTCACGCTTTTAGCGTGAGAATGGATGAATTGTTTTCTTGGGGCAACTTCTGAACCCATCAAGATGTCAAAAATTTCATCGGCCTTGGTCGCGTCGTCAACCGTCACTTTTTTCATGATTCGGCTGGCCGGGTCCATGGTGGTTTCCCAGAGCTGTTCCGGGTTCATTTCGCCCAAACCTTTATAGCGCTGAATATTTAGTTTAGCGCTTTTTTCCGGCTGCTTACTTTCGGCGGTTTCAGCGGTCGCATTTTCCGTTTCATCGGTTTCAGTCTCTTCAGTAATAATCAAATCCTGTTCCAGAATTTTATTTTTCTTTTTATAATCTTCCAAATCCGTATCGCTGTAAAGCCAGGTAACTTCCTTGCCTTTTTTAATGCTGTAAAGCGGCGGTTGGGCGATATAGAGATGGCCCTGCCTGATGATTTCCGGGAAGTAACGGTAAAACATGGTTAAAAGCAAGGTTCTGATGTGAGCGCCGTCAACGTCAGCATCAGTCATGATGATAATCCGGTCGTAGCGGAGTTTTTCAATTTCAAATTGTTCGCCGATGTTAGTGCCTAAAGCAATGACTAAAGATTTCAGTTCGTTATTCGCCAGCATCTTATCTAGTCGCGCTCGTTCGACGTTCAGGATTTTTCCCCGCAAAGGCAAAATCGCCTGGAATTCACGGTTGCGGCCTTGCTTGGCCGAGCCGCCGGCTGAATCGCCCTCAACAATATAGAGTTCGGAGCGGCTGGCATCCCTAGTTGAGCAGTCGGCCAGTTTCCCGGGCAGGGTTAAACCTTCAAACGCGCCTTTACGCAGGACGGTTTCCCGGGCGGCGTGAGCCGCGATCCGGGCCTTTTGGGCTAAAACGCATTTGCCGATAATCGCCTCGCCATCTCTGGGATGTTCTTCCAGCCAGGTGTTTAAAGCGTCGTAGGTAATGGCGTCAACAATCGGCTTAACTTCAGCATTACCCAATTTGGCTTTGGTTTGGCCTTCAAACTGGGGGTTTACGACTTTGATTGAAACGACCGCGGTCAGCCCCTCGCGCGAATCTTCCCCGCTTAAATTTTCGTCTTTTTCTTTCAAATAGCCTTGCTTGCGGGCGTAGTTATTCAGGCTTCTGGTCAGCGCGGTCCGAAACCCGATTAAATGCGTGCCGCCTTCCGCGTTTAAAATGTTATTGGCAAAGGCGAAAATATTTTCGTTATACTCATTGCTGTATTGCAAAGCGATTTCCACCCGGGTGTCGGCTTCTTCTTTATCAACGTAAAAAATGTTTTCATTTTTCGGCTCAACGTGATTGTTGAGATGTTTGACGTAAGAAGCAATCCCGCCCTCAAAATAAAAATTGTAACTGGTGACTAACTTGGGATCGCGCTCGTCAATGGCTGAAATTTTGACGCCTTTGGTCAGGTAAGCCTGCTGGCGCAAGTGATCATGGACGGTTTCAAGATTAAAATCTAAAACCGTAAAAATTTCCGGGTCGGCCTGGAAAGTAATGGTCGTGCCCGTGCCTTTGGCGCTGCCTTTTGGTGCCACTTTTTTTAGCGGCTTGCCCCGTTCGTATTCTTGGATCCAGAGTTTGCCGTCGCGTTTAACTTCGGCTTTGGTGTATTTTGACAAAGCATTGACCACCGAAACGCCCACCCCGTGTAGACCGCCGGAAACTTTGTAGCCGCTGTCGCCGAATTTGCCGCCGGCATGAAGTTTAGTCATTACCAGTTCCAGGGCGGATTTTTTCGCCTTTTTATGGATATCAACCGGAATGCCTCGGCCGTCATCAGTCACTGAAATCATGCGGTTGGGCAAAAGTCTGACGACGATATTTTTGCAGTAACCGGCCATGGCTTCATCAATGGCGTTATCCACCACTTCCCAAATCATGTGGTGCAGCCCTTCGCTGGCAGTGTTGCCAATGTACATGCCCGGCCGTTTGCGCACCGGTTCCAAACCCTCTAAAACGGTAATGTCTTTGGCCGTATATTCACTGGCTTGAGACTTGCTAATTTTATCTTTTTCCTTAGCCATAAAGTAATCAAATTTGTCTTTTTTTAACTCAGATAACTGCGGTCAAAAGCCGCAGTTTAAGTGTTTTTTGTCCCCAGATTTAAGGTTAATCTTCTAGCTTAATTGTAACAGATTTTTTGTCTTTGGACAAGGGTTTTGGGGACAAAAAAAGACCCGATTTTTTGGGTCGATTAGCCTAAAAATTTAAACCCGTTTTTGTTGGTAATGCCGCCAAAAATACCAGCCGATAAAAGCAATGACTAAAACCAGTATGGCCAGGTCAAAGTTGTGAAGCGTCTCCTGGATCAGCTGCCAATTTTTTCCCATTTTAATGCCCAGCCAGGCAAACAAAGCGCTCCAGGGCAAGGCGCCGGCAAAAGTGTAAAAAGAGAATTTTTTTAAATCCATTTTCGCCACGCCGGCCGGAAAAGAAATGTAAGTCCGGATGACGGGCAAAAGCCGGCTGGCAAAAACCGTCAGTTCGCCATAGCGGCTGAACCATTTTTCGGCCGTGTCCAAGTCGTGTTGGGCAATAAAAAAATAGCGGCCGTATTTTTCTAGCCACGGCCGGCCGCCGCGTAAACCAATCCAGTAAGCCAAAAGTGAGCCGGCTAAATTACCTAAAGCGCCGACCAAGGCCAGCGGCCAAAAAGCCATTTGACCAGAGTTCACTAAAAAGCCAGCAAACGGCATGATAATTTCTGACGGGATTGGAATGCCGCAACTTTCCAAAAGCATTAAAACAAAAACGCCAAAGTAGCCGGTTACACCGATAACTTTAACGATTATTTGGGCCAGGAAATCAATAATCGTGGCAATCATAATTCGTTAGTTAGTCAGTCAATAAGTAAATAAGCTGGTAGGTGAGTAAGCGGTTTTAGCTTGTCCAATTATAGCGCAAAAATTGCCTTATGTTAATTTGTCTGTTTTCAGTTTTTCATCTTTATGGTATAATTAAGCCGTATTTTAGTTTCAATCTTATGGTTGAAAATTCATCCAACCAGGTCAGTGATCTGAATTTAAAGATCAGCTACTGGTACGTCACCCACAAGTCGCAGCTCAAAAAGTTACTGGTGATTTTTTTGATACTTTTAAACGTCGCTTTGTTCGGTTACAGCATTTTTCGGGCGACGATGATTTTATTTGTTCAAGAGCGGGACTATCGCCAACTGATAGCTTCGTTGCCGGTGGACTTGATTGACAATGAATATTTTCATCAAAAAAATAAACC
>MHIE01000016.1:18362-40721 GCA_001817345.1 Candidatus Buchananbacteria bacterium RIFCSPHIGHO2_01_FULL_44_11
AAGAAAAGTACGTTGTTTTTTTTAAACAAAAAGACATTGACCCGGGCAGCGCGGTCATTAAAATCTCAGAGGTCCATTGGCGCCGGGTTTTAGACTTTCCGGCTTTGGCCGAACCAAAGTTAAATTTTGAAATCAGCGAAGTGAATTTTCAGCCGGCTACGAAGTTGGGGTTGACCGGCAACCTGCCAATTAGTAATCTGAGTTTTAAAATCCAAAATAAAACCGCTTACAGCTATTGGCAGGTCGGTCTAGTCATGGTGCTTTTGACCAGCCAAGGCACGGTCGGGGGAGCGAACTATTTTGTTTTGGATCGGTTTTTGTCCGGTGAGACTAGAACAGTTGAAATGCGCTGGTATGAACCGCTGCCGCCGATTACCGACGTTAAGATTATTCCCGAAGTGGATATTTTTAACGCCGCTGCTTACATGCCGGTCAAGTGACGTTTTTAATTCTTGTTTAAGCTAGTGCGGGGTTGACAGCCTCTTTTTTTGTTAAAAAATAACGGTCACTGCGGTGACCGTTTTATCGAATTGGTTTAATTCCGGATTGCTTAAAGGGCGAACTTAAGGTCTTGGGGTAAGCGTTGGTCCAAGGCTTCGATCGCTTGATCGAAACTTTCAGGCTGGCCTTGCCCGCCAACCTTGATGGTGCAAGAGAAGCGGATGTTACTGCCGAACGGCACGCTGACCACGCCCTGCTCATTGAGCAGATATCGCATGAAGGCTTCGGCATCGGTGAAGGCTTGGCCGCCACCTTCAGTTGGCGCCGGCGAGAAGACGAAGAATCCGCCGTCGGGCATTTGCACCGGAAAGCCGTGTTTACGCAAAACGTCGACCAACCGGCCAAGCCGTTCGATGTAGCTCTTGCGGATCAAGCCAATGATGCCGTTGAAGTGAGTGAGTGATTCGGCTGCTCCGTGTTGGTTGGCCAGGGTTTGGCCTGAGCTGGAGTCTTCGTACTCTTTGCGGTAAGCAGCGATAATGGTCGGATTGCCAACTACCCAGCCGACTCGGCCACCGGTCCAGTTCAAGGTCTTGGAAACCGAGTGAAGCACGACGCCGACGTCGGTAAAACCAGGCACTGACAAAGCGGTGAACGGCCGGTCTTCGTCGACCCAGCGCAGATGGCAGTAGGCCTCGTCAACCACCAGGGCAACCTGGCGCTGCCGGCACCATTCAACCAGAGTTTCCCAGAAGCCGGGAACTTGGTCATAGGCCCGGCCGGTTGGGTTGTGGGGGCTGATCACATAGATAGCGTGGAGATTTTGACATTGCTCCAGCACCCGGTAATCAAACAGGTAGCTGTGTTCCCGGGTAACTGGCATTTGGATCACTTCGGCGCCGAGCTTAGAGGCTTGAGTGCCGAAAACCGGATAACCGGGAACGGTAACCGCCACTTGAATGCGTGACGTGAGCGAGGATTTATTGCCGGGAGCACAGAACACCTTGACCAAGGCGTCGAGGGCGGGCTTGATGCCCCAGCAGTCTTGGACCTGGGTGCTGGGATCAACGTTAACGCCGAACTGCTCGCCGAAGTGAACGGCGACAACCTGGCGCAGCCGCTCCAGACCGAGGTCGGGATAGCCGTCGAATTCAGGTTGATTGGTGGCTGCCATGACTGCCTGTCGAGTAAGTTGACTGGGACCTTCATAGGGCTCGCCGATGCCGAAATCAAGGACTTTGAAATTGGGGTGAGCTTGTTGGAAGGCGCGTCGTAGGCGTTTGATTCGGCTGAACAGGTATTCGGTGCTGTCATCACCGAAGTGGGCGCCGCCGATACCGTCGCCAAAAGCGCGACGGATGTCGACTTGGGTTAGAGGATTCATTGCTTCTGATTCTCCTTTGATTGTCTTTGGATTTTTACAATGGGTGGATGGGTTATGTAGCCGAATTAAACTTAGACGGTTTCAAGCAGACATGGATCGCAGTCCAGACCGCTGATGTAGTCGTCATAGGTCTGAGCTTCACGAATACGTCTGACGGAGTCGTTGTCGAGCATCAACTCTTGGGGTTTCAGATGCCCGTTGTAATTGCTGGCCATGGCATTGCAGTGGGCCAGTGTGTCTTGGACCAGCAGCCGATCGCCGCGGTAGAGTTGCGGTAACAACCGGTCGCGGGCGAACTGATCGCAGTTTTCACAAACCGGACCAACGACGTTGACTAGTTCCTGAGGCCGGCCGTCGGCGTTATAGACGACAATGTCGTGGTAGCCACCGTTGGGGTAGTAAACCGCTGGCCGCATCATTGTTGCCGTGCAGGCGGCGTCAACACCCACGAACTTCTTGTATTTCTGCATTATGTTGATGACGGTCAGCAGCAAGACCCCGTTTGGCGCGAACAGCCGGCCGAACTCGGTCAGCAGTTTGGGCGCGTAACCTTGAGCTTGGTGGAATTCCCGGAAGACGTCGCTGATTTGGTTGCCAACCCAATTGAGGTCAACGGGTTTATCTTCAGGCCGGTAAGGAATACCAACGCCGCCGCCCATATTGATGAATTCAAGCTCAATGCCGAGTTCTTGCTTGAGGCGCTTAGCGATGGCCAATAGTCCCCGAACGGTTTCCACAAAGTAATTGTCTTCCAGACAGTTGGAGCACGCCATGACGTGCAAACCAAAACGTTTGGCGCCGCGGTGTATTGCTTGACGGTAGGTTTCAATGATGTGCTGAGTCGGCACGCCGTACTTCTGATCGACCGGGTTGCCAATGATGCTGTTGCCGAGACGTTCCGGTCCTTGATTCCAGCGGAAACAAATTAGCTCCGGCATTTCGGGTACGTCCGGGATAAACGAGATGTCGTCGAGGTTCAGGATGCAGCCGCCATAAGCCAGCGCTTCGGCGTATTCGAGTGGTCCGGTATTGTTAGCCGTGAACATGATGTCTATCGGTTTGGCGCCGATACTGCGTACCAGACGCAACTCGGCAATTGAGGAGCAGTCAAACCCAAAGCCGAGTTCAAGCATGATCCTGAGTACCTGGGGATTGGGGCAGGCCTTAACCGCAAAAAATTGGCGGTAGCCGCCCGGTGCGTGACCGAAGGCGCGGATGATCTGCTTGCCCGTTTCGCGAATACCTGGACCGTAATAGATATGGCCCGGTGAGCCGAAATGTCGGACGATTGCCGGTAGAATTGGCAACAGACTACTGCGGAAGGAATCTGACATTGGCATGATCTTCTCTATCTCCTTTGTTTGGTTTATTCAAATTTCAAAGGTCGTTCTCTCTGATGGTTTATGAATAAAGAGGTTATCTACCTCAATTATTGGTGTCCTTAGTTAATCAGAAAAGTGTTTTAATGTCAATCAGTCTTGACAGGGTTTGGGCCAATGTCTATAATAAAATTAGCACTCTTACTATTAGAGTGCTAACCCCGTTAGAAACCAATATGTGGTATGTTTATTTACTTCTTAGCAAGAGTTATGGCCGGTGGTATATCGGTTCTACTAAGAATTTGCAAAAAAGAATTTTGAATCATAATTCAGGCCGGAATAAGTCCACTAAATACGGCATTCCCTGGAAACTTATTTATTGTGAAATTAGCCTTAATCGTTATGATGCTCGGGCCCGAGAAAAGTATCTGAAGTCGGGTATGGGGAGAAGATACTTGAAAAATCGTTTAAAATTCTTTTTTGCTCAAGGTTTCTAACGGGGTGCTAATCCGGCTATCAATCCAATTTTATGGACCAAAGACAGAAAGATTTATTGAATTTAATCGTTTGCCAGTATGTCAAAACGGCTACGCCGGTTGGTTCTAAACTTGTTTCTCAGGATCCCCGCTTCAATTTGAGTTCCGCCACGATCCGCAACGAAATGATGGCGCTGGAAGATGCCGGGTATATCTATCAGCCTCACACTTCGGCCGGTCGCGCGCCGACGCTCAAAGGTTACGAATTTTACGTTGCCAATTTTTTGGCGGATTTAGATTTAGCCAAACCAAAACAAGAATTTTTGCGCAAAGCCGTCCAGTCGTTTAAAACTTACGAGCCGACCCTGGTTAAACAATTAGCCAAAGGCGTGGCCGAACTAGCCTCGAACACGGTTTTTGTCGGTTTTTCCAAGGCGGATTTTTATTACACTGGTCTGTCCAACCTGTTTGCCCAGCCGGAGTTTAACCAGCACGAATTTGCCTATAACATCAGCCGGGTGATTGATCACTTTGACCGAGTTTTGGAAAAACTTTTTTCCCTTTCGGATTTCGAAGACGACGTGGAAATTTTAATCGGCAAAAAAAATCCTTTTGGTTCGGAATGCGGTTCAGTAGTGGTCCGTTATCAGATTAGAAATGAGCCGGTGGTTTTTGGCATTCTGGGCCCGGCCCGGATGGATTACCAGAATAATTTTAGTTTGATAAAGTATAGCCAAAGTCTAATTAATAATTTTACAAAATAATGGTGGATGAAAATATCAGTCAGCCCCCGGTTCAGCCGGATGCCGCTGCTTCGGATTCAGACTCGGAGCTAGTACTGCTCAAAAAGAAAACCGAAGAATATCTTGACGGCTGGAAAAGAGCCAAAGCCGATTATTTGAATTTTAAAAAAGAAACCGAAAAACGCCAGACGGAAATTATCCAGTTTGCCAACGCCGCTTTGATTATTGAACTGTTGCCGGTGGTTGACCATTTTAAATTAGCTTGCGCCCATATTCCGGAAAATCAAAAAGACGCTGACTGGGTCAAAGGCTTTATTCACGTGAAAAATCAACTGACCGATTTTTTGAAAAATTTAGGCATTGAAGAAATCAAAACCGTGGGTGAAAAGTTTGATCCCAACTTTCATGAAGCGGTGGAAAGCGTTATTAGCGACCAAGCTGCTTCGGGCCTGGTTACCGAAGAGGTCAAACCCGGTTATACTTTGCAGGGCAAACTGCTTCAGGCCGCCAAAGTGAAAGTAGCAAAATAAAGCTTACGTCATCCCGAATTTATTTCGGGATCTGCCAGATGCTGAATCAAGTTCAGCATGACAACAATTAAAAACTAACGTTTAAATTTATGACGCCGATTATCAAATGGGAACCATTGATGGAACCGTTCCAGGATTTGGAAAAACTTTTAGACGGCTCGCTGGCTAAAGGCTTTGTCCCACTGATTGATGTTTATGAAACTAAAACCAATGTGGTCGTGGAAACGCCGTTGCCGGGTATTGATCCAGAAAAAGTTGATATTGCCATTAATAACGACGTTTTGCAGATTAAAGGGACAACAGCTAAACACTCGGAAGTGGAAGATAAGGATTATTATCATAAAGAGATCAGAAGCGGCAGCTTTTATCGGTCGGTGGTTTTACCGGCCCATGTTCTGGCCGCCAAAGCCAGCGCGGTTTTTGCTGACGGCATTTTGAAAATTACTGTCCCCAAGCTGGCTAGTAAAGCCACTAAAACATTCAAAGTTAAAATAAATAAAGCTAAGAAATGATGTATTATAAGCACATATCATAGAACACGTAACAATGTTTCATGCTTCAAGCTCAAAGATTCTTAATTCTTACTTCTAATCAAAAACTATGTCAAAAATTTTAGGTATTGATTTAGGCACCACTAATTCATGCGTGGCGATTATTGAAGGCGGTGAGCCAAAGGTTTTAGAAAACGCCGAAGGCGGCCGAACCACGCCTTCAATTGTCGCGATAAGTAAATCCGGCGAGCGGCTGGTCGGCCAGCTGGCTAAGCGCCAGGCGGTGACTAATCCGGAAAATACTTTATTTTCCATCAAGCGCTTAATTGGCCGGCACTGGGATGATCAAGAAATCCAACGTGACGCCAAAGTTATGCCTTAT
The DNA here is from genome assembly GCA_001817345.1 of Candidatus Buchananbacteria bacterium RIFCSPHIGHO2_01_FULL_44_11. GTDB lineage: Bacteria > Patescibacteriota > Patescibacteriia > Buchananbacterales > UBA6539 > 2-01-FULL-44-11. The sequence goes on from MHIE01000016.1 coordinate 24,129, forward strand.
AAAATCGTTAAGTCCGGTGAAGGCGTCAAAATTAAAATGGCGGACAAAGAATACAGTCCGCAGGAAATTTCCGCGATGATTTTGCAAAAATTAAAGGCCGATGCCGAAAGCCGGCTGGGCGAAAAAATTGACGAAGCGGTAATTACCGTGCCGGCTTATTTTGACGACTCTCAGCGTCAGGCGACTAAAGACGCCGGCGAAATTGCTGGCCTCAAAGTCCGCCGGATTATCAACGAACCGACCGCCGCGGCGTTAGCTTACGGCTTTGAGAAGAAAAAGGGCCAGCAAATCGCGGTCTATGACTTGGGCGGCGGCACTTTTGATATTTCCATTCTGGATGTTTCTTCCGACACGGTGGAAGTTAAATCGACTAACGGCGACACTCATTTGGGCGGCGACGACTTTGACCAAAGAATCATCCACTGGATCATTGCTGAATTTAAAAAAGATCAGGGTATTGATTTAGCCAAAGACACGCTGGCCCTCCAGCGGATTAAAGAAGCGGCGGAAAAAGCCAAAATTGAACTTTCGACCGCCCAAGAAACCGAAATTAACCAGCCGTTTATCACGACCGACTCTTCCGGCCCCAAGCATTTGGTAATTAAGATGACTCGGGCCAAGCTGGAAGAATTGGTTGGGGATTTGGTGGAAAAAACTATGCGGCCCTGTGAGCAGGCGCTTAAAGACGCCGGAGTAACCATTAAAGAAGTAGAAGAGGTGATTATGGTCGGCGGTATGACCCGGATGCCTTTAGTCCAAAAAAAGGTGGCGGAGTTTTTCGGCCGCCAGCCAAATATTTCAGTTAATCCGGACGAAGTGGTGGCCGTGGGCGCGGCGGTTCAGGCTGGCGTGCTTCAGGGTGATGTTAAAGACGTATTACTCTTGGACGTGACGCCGCTGACTTTAGGCATCGAAACTTTGGGCGGGGTCTCCACGTCTTTGATTGAAAGGAACACGACTATTCCGACGGCCAAATCCCAGGTTTTTTCCACGGCGGCGGATAACCAGCCGAGCGTGGAAATTCATGTCTTACAAGGTGAACGGCCGATGGCCTCTGACAATAAAACTCTAGGCCGCTTTATTTTGGACGGCATTCCACCTTCACCCCGGGGCTTGCCTCAAGTGGAAGTGACTTTTGACATTGACGCTAACGGCATTTTGAACGTTATGGCTAAAGACAAGGGGACAGGCAAAGAACAAAAAATTACCATCACCGCTTCTTCCGGCTTGAATAAAGATGAAATTGAAAAAATGAAACAAGAAGCCGAATCGCACGCCGAGGAAGATAAAAAGAAAAAAGAACTAATTGAGGCTAGAAACGTGGCCGACACTTTAGTCTACACGGCTGAAAAAGCCGTGCGGGAAGCTGGTGACAAAATTCAAGCCGCAGATAAAACCGAAATTGAGTCTAAAGTTGAAGCACTAAAAAAAACCAAAGACGGTGAAAGCGTTGAGGCGATTAAACAAGCGACTCAGGAACTAAACGCGGTGATTCAAAAAATCGGCCAGGCGGTCTATGGTTCGGCCCAGGGCCAGAATCAAGCGCCGGGCGGCGACGCTGACAAAGAAAAAAAACCGGGCGAAGGGGATGTGGTCGAGGGCGAAGTAACTGACGATAAAAAGTAATCAGGCCATTGGCGGGGGCGGCTCAGCCGCCCCGGTTCGCTTTTAGCCAGTTGGCCGGGTTTTTGCTATTATTATCTAGTCCGTCCTGCAGGGTTCACTTGTTAATTTATTTACCAACTGACTCATTGAGACAATGATTACTGCCAGTATCATCATCGCTTTAATTCTGCTTTTTTATCTCTTGGGCCGGGCGGCTGATTTGACCATTCATCACATCCGGCTGGTGGCCGAAAGGTTGGGTATAAAAATTTTCTTTTTAGGCGTACTCCTCGGTCTGTTTACGTCTTTGCCGGAAATTGCCATCAGTATCAACTCGGCAATTGATGATGTCATGCCGATCGCGGTGGGTAATCTATTGGGTGGCATTGTCGTCTTGTTCAGCTTGATTTTGGGACTGAGCGCCATTTTAAATCGCAAGATTGTTGCCACTGAAAAAATCTTTTCTTTGTTTCTAATTTTTCTTTACATTTTACTGCCACTCTTTTTTAGCCTGGATCACTCTCTGGGTTTTTTGGAAGGGTTAGTTTTAGTTTTACTTTATTTTTGCCTGCTGTTTTATCTTTATTGGCAGCACCGTTCTCAGGCGACGTCTGGCGGCATCGTTATCAGGCAACGGCAGGTTTTGCTTGATGTTTTTTTAGTGATTTTTGGGCTGACTTTAATACTGTTGCTGTCTAATATTATTATCAGACTGACTCAGGTTTTGTTGAGCCAGTGGACCATTTCGCCTTTTATCGTCGGCTTGTTGCTATTCTCCTTGGGCACCAATCTGCCCGAAATTATCGTTACTTTCCGGTCTTGGCGCCAGCAGATTAAAGACTTGTCTTTGAGTAATCTTTTGGGCTCAGGGATGGCCAATCCTTTGATTTTGGGTATCTTAGCGTTCAGCCGGCCGCTGACTATTACCGCTGATTTTTCTTTTTATCTTTTATTATTTTTTGTTCTGGCAATCTTTGCTTTGATTTTGGTTTTTTATCGGACCGGTCGGCGGCTAACGCAAAATGAAGGCGTAGTTTTAGTGGTGGCCTATATATTATTTATCACTAGCCAAGCCATTTTACTTATTTTATCAGTAATTAATCTATGATTTTTGTTTATTTAGTCATTGGTTTTGCTTTATTAGTTAAAGGGGCCGATCTATTGGTTGACGGCGCCTCAGCGTTAGCCCGCAAATTAAAAATTTCCGATTTGGTCATTGGTCTGACGATTGTCTCTTTTGGCACTTCAGCGCCGGAATTGATCGTTAACATCGTCGCCAGTCTGTCCGGCCAAACTGAGATTGCCATTGGTAATATTTTGGGCAGCAATATTGTTAACATTTTTTTCATTTTAGGCGTTTCCGCCGTGATTTATAATTTAACGGTCACCAAAGGTACAGTCTGGAAAGAAATTCCTTTCAGTCTATTAGCGGTTTTGGCGTTTGGTCTATTGGCTAACGATTCTTTGGTTGACGGGTTAGACCATTCCACCTTAACCAGGTCTGACGGCTTTATTTTGATAGCTTTTTTTGTCATTTTTATGTATTACATTTTCGGCATTGCTAAAGTCCAAGGCGCTAACACTGAAGACGTGGTAGTTAAACCGCGGACTATTCCGGTGTCGGTATTTTTTATTCTAGCCGGGCTGGCCGCTTTGGTCTTTGGTGGTAAACTGGTCGTGGATAACGCCGTGGCCTTGGCTTTAAACCTTGGCGTCAGTTCTTCACTGATCGGTTTAACCATTGTCGCTATAGGCACTTCTTTGCCGGAGCTGGCGACGTCTGCCGTGGCGGCTTACCGGAAAAATGTTGACATTGCCGTCGGGAATGTCGTCGGCTCTAACATCTTTAACATTTTTTGGATTTTAGGCCTCAGTGCGATCATTAATCCCTTGCCCTTTTTACCCCAGGCAAATTTTGACATTTTAATGGCCATGCTCGCCAGCTTATTGCTTTTTGCCTTTATGTTTATCGGCCGGCGCCGGATTTTGGAACGCTGGCAAGGCGCCATGTTTATTTTGATTTACGTCCTTTACGTTATCTTCTTAATTATTAGAGGTTAAAAAATATGCCCCGTTAGAAATTTTTGGCCTAAAAAATATAAAAATATTTTTTAGGAAATTAAGCCAACAGGGCAATAGTCAAAAATCACATTTCTCGCAATAAATTTAATTCATAATTTCTAACGGGGTATGGAAGAAAAAAATCCACAACAGATCCAAATTCGGGATAACTTGGCCGGCGGGGAATACGCTAACGCGATGCAGGTCAGCCACAGTAAAGAAGAATTCTTGCTGACTTTTTTGAATATCGCGCCGCCCACCGGCCGGGTTTGCGGTAAAATTATCACTAACCCGGGACACCTCAAGCGGATGATTGCCGCCTTGCAGGACAACTTGAAAATGTATGAAAAGAATTTCGGTAACGTCGAACCGGCCGCCAGTCCCAAACAAGACTTTGGTTTTAAGTCAGAGTAAAGCAAATTGTCATGGTGAGCCCGTCGAACCATAATATCATCCTTCGACAAGCTCAGGATGACATTGCCCTACCTATAACCTAACTATGACAGAGGACTATTACAAACTTTTAGGCCTGAGTAAAACCGCCAATCCTGATGAAATCAAAAAGGCGTTTCGGAAGTTAGCCCACCAACACCATCCGGACAAAGCCGGCGGCAATGAACAGAAGTTCAAAGAAATCAACGAAGCCTATCAGGTGCTCAGCAATCCGGAAAAGCGCCGGCAGTATGACCAGTACGGCCAGACTTTTGAACAGGTTAAAGCTCAGGGCGGTTTTGGCGGCGGCTCTCAGGATTTTTCCGACTTCGCCTCGGCTTTTCGCAATGGTAATAACGGCCAGAATTTTTCTTTTGAGTTTAGTGACCTGGGTGACGTTTTTGGCGATTTATTCGGTGGCCGGACCGGCCGGACTAAAACCGGCGCCAGAACCAGACGCGGGGCGGACGTGGAAGTCAATTTGGCCATTAGTTTTAAAGAAGCGGTTTTTGGCGTGGAAAAATCCCTCAGGTTAACCAAAGAAGAACCCTGCGCGGTCTGCAGCGGCAATGGCGTCGAACCCGGGTCTAAACTGATTACCTGCCAGACCTGCAAAGGCACCGGACAGGTGGTGCGCAGTATCGGTTTTGGCATTGGTTTTCCCAGTGTCTGTCCGGAATGCAGCGGCCAGGGCCAAAAAGCGGAAAAACAATGTCGGCATTGCCGCGGCCAGGGCGTGGAAAAAAAAGACAAAGAAATCAAAGTTAAAATTCCGGCCGGCATTGACGACGGCCAGGGGATTAAACTGACGGCTAAAGGCCAAGCCGGTTTGCGCGGCGGCACGGCCGGGGATTTGTATCTGCGAATCCGGGTTTTGCCGGATAGAGAATTTAGCCGCCAAGGTTTTGACATTTTAAGTCAGATTGAAATTTCCGTCAGCCTGGCGGCTTTGGGCGGCCTGGCTGAAGTTAACACCCTGGAGGGCAAGGTTAATTTAAAAATTCCCGAAGGCACTCAAAGCGGCAAAGTGTTTCAACTGACCGGTTACGGCGTGCCCCATTTGCACGGCCGAGGTAAAGGCAATCAGCTGGTAGAAGTGATAGTTAAAACGCCGACGAATTTAAGCCATAAACAAAAAGATTTACTCAAAGAACTGGGCTTGTGATTTTTTGTCGTTAATTACTTTTTATCATTTTTTCCCTCACCTGGCCTCCGGCCACCCTCTCCCCGGGGGAGAGGGATGGGGTGAGGGGAAGTGCAAATAAGCCGACGGAGGCGAAATACCAAAACTAAAAATTAGAAATTCTAAATTAAAAATTATTTTTAAAATATGGCCACCACTACTTTAGCCACGACCACTCTGATGGACTTAGTCAACAGTTTTTCCGACAAAACCGCTGACTTAGCGGATCAGGTAACCGCCCAGGCTCAGGCCGGAGGCAGTGACATTTGGTTTACCTTTTTAGGCCTTGACTGGTCCAAGCCGACTTGGGATCTGGTGATTTTGCTGTTTTTTGTCATTTCGGTTTTAATTTACAGTTTTACTTTGGGCCGCGACCGCATCGTCGCCATTTTAATCAGCACTTATTTGTCTTTGGCCGTTGCCACCAATCTGCCTTATGCCGATAAACTCAACGAACTGATCAGCCGGACCGGCGGGTTTGCCTTTCAGACGGCCGCTTTTTTGGCCGCGTTTATTTTGCTGTTTGTGTTTTTGTCCCGCAGCAGTCTGATTCAGAGTTTGTCAAACTTAGGCGGCAGTTTTTGGCAGGTGATTTTGTTTTCTTTGCTTCAGGTCGGACTGCTCACCAGCGTGATTTTGTCTTTTTTGCCGCCCGCCGCCTTGGATCAGCTGTCTTTTTTCACTAAAATAGTTTTCTTGAGTGAATTAGGTCGGTTCTGCTGGGTGGTACTGCCAATCTTAGCGTTAGTTTTCGTCCGCGGTCGGCAGCTGACCTAGCCTTGACTGGAAGCAAAATTTTGATTAAGTTTATAACTCGCGGCCCTATCGTCTAACGGTTAGTCCCGATGTGAAATCGGGATCCCGACTTCGCCGGAGGTGTACGTCGGGAGACGCCAGGTTCTCATCCTATGGCCTATTTATACATTTTAAAAACCAGCAAAAATACCTATTATGTCGGTAGTACGAATGATATTGAGCAGAGATTGAGTTATCACCAAAGTGGTAAAGTAAAAAGCACGAAAGATAAATTACCAGTTACCCTGGTTTTCAAGGAATATTATAAAACTAAAGCCGAGGCTCAGTTGAAAGAATATAAGTTAAAAAGATGGAAGAGCAAGAGAATGCTTGAAGGAGTGATTAAACAAGGCCCTATAGTCCAGAACCCATAAACCATGCCGCTATCGTCTAATGGTTAGGACGCCAGGTTCTCATCCTGGTAATCGGGGTTCGATTCCCCGTGGCGGCATGGTTTATGGGTTCTGGAAGAATTGGTTAGTGCCGATGTGAAATCGGGATTCCGACCTTGCGTCGGGAGACGCCAGGTTCTTGCACCGTCGGCTCATCCGCCTCTGGCGGAAATCCTGCTTGCCCATCGGAGTTCCGCAGAGCGGAACGCAGGCGGGGTAATCGGGGTTTCCCGACGTACTATTATTTTAAAAAATTAAGGAAGTCGGGATCCCGACCTCGCGTCGGGACAATTCCCCGTGGCACGTCGCTTTTGAGCGACTGTGCCGTGGGGCTACCAGTGCACATAACGTTACGTTTGACGTTTTTTTCATTTTAACTAAAACTCAATGGCCGAAGAAGTTATTGTCCGTTTTGACCAAGTCACTTTCGAATATCAAGAAGGAAAGCCGCTACTCGACGAGGCTAGTTTTAGCGTGCGCTCTGGCTCAAAAATTACCTTAATGGGCCAAAACGGTGCCGGTAAGTCCACTCTATTTGCTTTGATCCGCGGCCAGCTCAAGCCAAAAAGCGGCACCGTCTCGCTGACCAATAATGCCACCATCGGCGCGGCCTTGCAGGCCATTCCGCGGTCTGATTTTGATTTAACAGTTGAACAGTATTTTGCCAAAGTTTTTGAAGTTGTCCCGCCGGGTCTAAAAAGCGATATTAGCAAGGTGCTAGCAGTCGTTAATCTGTCAATTTCCACCGATCGTCGGGTCGGACATTTATCCGGCGGCCAGCAGGCCCGAGTGCTACTAGCCGCGGCCTTGATTCGCAATCCGGACATTTTATTACTTGATGAACCGACTAACAATCTTGATCAGGCCGGTATTGACCATTTGATTCAGTTTTTGATCATGTATCCTAAAACGGTTATGGTGATTTCCCATGACGCCAATTTTTTGAATTGTTTTACCGACGGTGTCATTTATCTGGATATCTTCACTAAAAAGTTGGAAACTTATGTCGGTGATTATTATTCCGTGGTTGAAGAAATTAGCCAGCGGATTGATCGGGAAATCAAAAAAAACGCCCAACTGGAAAAACAAATCAAAGACCGTAAAGAAAAAGTAAACTTTTTTGCCAACAAAGGCGGTAAGATGCGTAAACTGGCTAAGAAATTACACGAAGAAACCGAAGAGATGGAAGAAAATAAGGTCGATGTTCGCCGGGAAGATAAAACGATTCACCAGTTTCAGATTCCCAACCAAGATATTTTTGGCGATATTGTTACCCTGACTTCGGTCAAGGTGATCAAAAATCACGAACCGGTTGTTAAGAAAGTTAATAAAATTTTGACCAAGCGCAGTCGGTTGTTAATTTCTGGTCCCAACGGCATTGGCAAAAGCACCTTGCTGCGCTCGCTGGTTGACCACACCAGCGACGGGGCGGTGATCCTAGACGGCGTTCGGGTGGGCTATTACAGTCAGGATTTTGCCACCTTGGATTTTAATGACACCGTTTTTAATGCCTTGCACTCAGTCGCGGTCAATGGCACAACCGAACAGCACCTGCGCTCAGTCGCTGCCGGTTTTTTAATTGGCGGTGAACTAATGCAGCACAAGGTGTCCTATTTGTCTGAAGGCCAAAAAGGTTTATTGTGCTTTGCCCGCCTCGTTTTGATGGCGCCGGGTTTATTAGTGCTTGATGAACCCACCAACCACATTAATTTCCGACACTTGCCAGTGATTGCCCAAGCCGTAAACGCCTATGATGGCGCGATAATTTTGATCAGTCATATGCCTGATTTTGTTAACGACGTCCGGGTTGATGATTATTTGGATTTAGCGCGCGCATAGTCCGATTTATTTTTGGGACTACCGAAGAGGATTTCTCAACAAGGGAAGTCTTTTTGTATTTACAGGAGAAAGCTATTTAAATATTGTAATTCAACTATAGCCCCAGCAGATTCATCAAGAGGTCAGAATCTAATCAAGCAAGGACAGAATCCAGAGAAACCAAGTAAAACGAGTTGAGGTAACCAGCTAGACCATTGTTTAAGGATTAGAAACGCACGTCTAACGTGCGTTTCTAATTGTGGATAAGTATATTTCAATTTAAATAAAAATTGGTTATTTTTGGCTAAAATCTAATAATTTTGATAGAAATTGTAAAATCATTACAAAATGTTTGCTTTTTTTATCGAAATAGAGTATAGTGAATATACTTTAAGTAAAAATTATACAAAATATGAAAATTTCTTTAATTGAATTCTCTGTAGAAAATTTTAAAATCTTTAAAAACAGGGTCACATTTTCTACGTCTGGCAGGAAGAGTGAGCATACATTTGAGAGTAATAAGAGGAATTTATTAAAAACGTCTCTTGTTTATGGTCCAAATGCTTCTGGTAAGAGTAGTTTGTTAGATGCTTTACATATTATGAGGACCGGAATAATAAACTCTGCTAATAATCAAAGTGGTGATAGTTTGCCATATCATCGCTTTTTATTTTCTAGTGAACCTGAAAATCCAATATTCTGGGAAGCAATATTTTCATTAGATGATAAGGTTTTCAAATATAATTTTTCAATACTTAAAGATAAGATAGTTACAGAGAATCTTTTTGAAATATTGTCCAATGACGAGGAGAAAGCGTATCTTATTAGGAATGAACAATCTATTAAATTGTTTGGCCCTTTAAAGAGTAGTAAAGACGTTATGGACAAAACGAGAAAAGAGGTGTTATTCATTTCAGCAGCTTCTCAATGGAACAGTAAGCTCGCCCTTAAAATCGTTGATGGATTTAAAAATATTCATGTTATTAGTGGAATAGATGATCATTATAGCGGATATACAGTAAAAATGTTTAAGGAAAATGGGGAAGCAAAAATTGAAATTCTAGATTTTTTAAAGAAGGCGGATTTTTGTATAGATGATGGAGTCATCCAACAAGTTAAGGTTCCCGATGTTGTGAAAAAGCAGATGGAATCAATGAATATCAAAAAGGTTCCCGATGTTGTTGATACTGTTATTTTTTCACATAGTAAATTTGATTCAACTAACAAGAAAGTGGGTGCGGGACAGATTAATATATCTGAGGAATCTCAAGGAACGCAGAAATTTTTTAGCGTTCTAGGTCCCATTATTGACACCATAAAAAATGGAAAAGTTTTACTTATAGATGAATTTGACAGTAGTTTACATCCATCCCTAACAAAATTTATTTTAGATGTTTTTGAGAAACGTAACCAGGATAATGCTCAATTAATAGTCACCACTCATGATACCAGCCTGCTCTCCTATAAGGATGAATTTAATAAAGAACAATTCTGGTTTACTGAAAAGGATAAAATGGGTGTAGGTAATTTATTTTCCTTGGCAGAATTTGAACTACGCAATGATACTGAATTTTCTAAAAAATATTTGGAAGGTAGATTTGGTGCCTTGCCTTTTATTGAATCTATGTAAATGGCTATGCTAAGGAAACGCAGTAAATATTGTCCTGGCAGGAAGTATAATACACGCCCAGAAAAGAAAATTATTTATATATTTACTGAAGGAGAAAAAACGGAGGTAAATTATTTTAAAGCAAAGAAAAATGAAATTAGAAGAACAAATATTCAAATAAAAATTAAAGGTACTGCTAATAACACATTGAGTCTAGTAGAATATGCAATGGCAGTAATTGCAAATGAAGGCATTGTAATTAATGGCTCAGAAGATGGCGATGAATGCTGGGTAGTCTTCGACAAAGATAATTTCGATAATTTTGATGAAGCAATCATAAAGGCAAGTCAAAATGGTCTAAGAGTTGCGTACTCAAATGAATGCTTTGAATTATGGTTTTTCTTACATTTTTGTCTTATTACTGCTGGTATAGGTAGGCAGGATTATATGAAAAAACTTGATAATAAGCTTAAAAAACTCGGTAGCGATGGGTATAAAAAGAATTCGCTAACCATGTATTCCTTAATAAAAAACCTGGAAGTGGATGCTATTAACAACGCAAGATATTTATTGGATAGTTATCCGTTAAAAATTTCCTATTCAAAAAAAAATCCTTCAACCACGGTTCATTTACTTGTCGAACGCCTTAATAAATTTAAATAATTTTAACAGCATTTTAAGAAAGTATAAAAGTTATAAATATCAAATCATATTATTTAGAGTGTTGCTTGCACAATAACACAAACGAGGGTCAAACCCTAAAGGTTTGAGACTCGACCAAATAGGATTGTCAAAGAATGAACCATATCAGAAAGCCCGAGCACCATAATTATCAGGCGTCAGAAATTCTAAGTTTACAGCTAATAAAAAATATGGTAAAATTCAAAAAGCAATCCGCTGCCCAAAAAGCAGAAAACCTTATAACGGTAAACACAGGTAAAGCTGATTACCCTATAAGAAACAATGACAGGTCGCTGACGAGGTGCTCTTACGATATCGTCAGCGCCCAAACAAAATTATATGATTGATTTATTGAGCCAGATTGGCTCTTTTAATTTATTATTTAAGCACGCCAAAAGAGTTAATCAGAAAATTAAAAAGAGTGCCAAAAAGAGAAATAAAAAGTCTCACATTTGTTATCCAATTGATAGATTAGCTAATCTTCAAAATTTAATATTAACTAGAAAATTTAAGTTTTTAGGATTTGACGGTATAGCTATACCAAAAAAAGATCCTAAAAAGAAAAGACCTTTATCTGTACCAGAGCCTAGGGATCGTATTGTTTATGCCGCTATTAATGAATTAGTTAAACCTAAACTATTTGGTTTTTTAAGTAAGGCGCCATCTTATGGGGTGCTTAAAAGAAGAGGAACTCATAAGGCATTTGAGGAAGTAAAAAAATATTTGCAAGAAGAGAATGAGTTTATACTAAAGGTAGATATCCACAATTTTTTTAATGAAATTGATAAGAAAAAACTTGCTCTATACTTAAATGATGAGATAGAAGACAAATCAATTGATTTTTTAATTACCGGGTGTATATATTTTGAATATAGAACTTTACCACGTGATGAAAATGATAGAAAATTATTTCCACTATCAGATTGTGGGATTGCCCAGGGTAATTCCCTTTCGCCATTATTCGCTGACGTGTATTTAAAATCTTTCGATATCGAGATGAAAAGGCTGGGTATAAAAATAGTACGCTACGTAGACGACTTTATTGTTTTTAGTAAAACCAAAAGAGAAAGATACGATAATTATAGAAAGATAAATAAATATTTAAAAAAGCTTGATTTAAAAATTGGGCAATATAATAATAAAGATGAAAAGTGTCAGGCGGGCTGCATTAAGGATAAAATTGAATTTTTGGGAATTGAAATACAGCCTAATGGATCTTTTATTATTATTCCCAAAAGAGATCACCAATTTAAACTAAAAATTGGGGGAGAAATTAGAAAGATCAAAACTAATAATATAGAGGACAAAGTTAAACTGATTAACGGTTTAATTAATGGGTGGGTTGGCGCTTATAGTATGTGTGATAAAAAATTCCTTGAAGCACATTACAATAAATTAAATGCTATAATTGAAAGAGAAGTAAATATAATTCAAAATAAGATTGCTAGTGCTAATAGGCCAATATTAAAGAAAATATTAAGATTTAATTTTACTGATAAAAAATATAGATCAGCAAAGAGGACCAAGGGCGGTTCCATAAGGGTAAAACCAGGTAAGGGACAAGCTATTTTTATTAAAAATGTTGGGCCTTATTAGTTAGCGAAATTAAAATTTATTACATTTTTAACCTTTATGATTTCAGTTTTAACGTCATCCAACAAGGTGCTGGTTAGTAAATAAGGTGCTTCAAATCCACATCCGTGGGGCTACCGTCCTTTGCCAAGGCTAAGGAATAGCAGGCCAACAGAATAGATATATTTCATGCATATATACTTTACAGCTTAAAATTAAATAATTTATACTTATGAAAAAATTTTTACAATATTTTGTTCTCGAGTTCATAATTATTTTCATGGTTGGTTCAATGGGATACTGGGTTTTAAAGGTGCCATTTAACTTTTCACAAACTCTTCTCACATCCATAGTTTCTGGAACGATCATAGCGTTTGCCATGCTAGTACTGCAGAAGCGTGGTTAGCAGATTGTTTGGTAGGTTCTTTAAGCAAAGCCAGGAACATTGAATCTTTTTTAAAACCTATTTCGTCTACCATCTAAGAAATCGCCAAGCCGGCGGTTTTTTTGGTATACTATAAAAGTATTAATCACGATATTCCTATGAAAATTTGCGCTGTATTGATTGTCGTCTTTGGCTCTTTTTTTCTGAGCAACCAGGCGAATGCGTTTAGTGGCCTTGCTGAGAAAATGATTTATTGGTAAAATTAAATAGCTAATAATTAATCACGCGAATTTATGCCCAGAGAATCCATGGACCAAGCAATTCTTCCCCAAGAAACAGAATTTCAGCAATACATCAAAAAAATGCTCGATGATCTTGATAGTCTAAATAGTTTGTTGGATGAAGAATTATTTTCGCCTGATCAAAGAACAAGAACCCAACTTAATTTTCTTGCAGGCGATATTACTGCTTATGAACGAGTTATAGAACAACTTAGTGGGCAAGAGTTTGACGCTTTGATGAACAAAGTGCAGGCTATCGAGAGTAAAATTGAAAGAATAACTCAAATTGCCAGAGAGAAAAGTGCGAGTGCTGGGAGTTTGCCTAGCGCAATGAACATGAAAACCGATGGGGAGGCTGTAGTCGATTGGCTTGAAGTCCAAATACCGAGTATGTTGCGAAACCTAAAAAATCTGGAAGCAAAAAAGAGTGACGGCGTTTTGACTCCGGACGAACTAGAAGCAGCAAAGGAACGGATGAAGAGAACAAACGTTAGGTAGTGGTGCAACCAATTATTTAATGGTTTATTACAAAAAATCGCCGGTGAGGCGGTTTTTTTGTCTGACTGCCCTAGCTCAAAGAGCGTAGGTGGGGTAGAATAAAACGTATGAATCAAGATAATATCACATATGATGTCATTGTTATTGGCGGCGGGGCAGCGGGGATGATGGCCGCCGGCCGGGCGGCGGAAAACGGTAAACGAGTGTTACTGTTGGAAAAAAATAAAAATCTCGGTGAAAAACTAAAAATCACCGGCGGCGGCCGCTGTAACATTACTAATGCTGAAGAAAACAAACACTTGCTGCTGAAAAATTACGGTGCGGCCGAGAAGTTTTTGTATTCGGGCTTTGCCCAGTTTAGCGTTGAAGACACGTTTGAATTTTTTGAAAAAAGGGGACTGCCCTTAGTCGTCCAGGCGGGTAAGCGCGTGTTTCCCAAAACCGAGCGCGCCCTTGATGTTTTTAAAGTGCTGGAAAAATATCTCAAGCAAGGCGGCGTTGAAGTCCGCTCAAACGCTAACGTGGAAAAAATCGTGGCTAAGAGTGGCAAAATTGAAAGAATTGTGGCCGGGAAAAAAGATTTTTCTGCCACCAGTTACATTTTAGCCACCGGCGGCAAAAGTCATCCGGAAACCGGTTCCACCGGCGACGGCTTTGTTTGGCTCAAGCAGCTCGGTCATGTGGTGCAAAATCCCACCCCGACTATTGTGCCCTTAGCGGTTAAAACCAGCTGGGTTAAACAGTTGGCTGGTGTTACCCTGCCAAACGTTAAAATCACTTTTTTTACCAACAATAAAAAAAGCCTAGTGTTGAAGGGTAACATCTTGCTCACTCATTTTGGCTTGTCCGGCCCGTTAATTTTGAACGCCGCCGGTAAGGTTGCTGATTTGCTGCACAGCGGTGAAGTTACTGCTACTATTGATATCTTTCCCGCTTTGGACTTGGGCAGCCTGGACAAACACCTCACCAAAATATTTGACGCCAACAAAAATAAGCTGCTCAAAAACGTATTTAAATTAGTTACCCCGGCCGGTATGGCCAGTGTGATTATCGCGTTGCTAAAGATTGATCCCGAAACAAAAATTCACAGTATCACCAAAGACCAACGCAAGCACATCGGCCATTTTTTAAAAGCCCTGCCTCTTGAGATCATTGGGCTAATGGGTTTAGATCGAGCGGTTTTTGCTGACGGCGGCGTGGCCTTGAACGAAATTGATATTAAAACCATGCGGTCAAAACGGTACAGTAATTTGTACATCATCGGTGACTTACTCCACATTAGCCGGCCCTCCGGCGGCTATTCACTCCAATTGTGCTGGACCACTGGTTTTATCGCCGGAAATAGCGCCTAACACTTATATTTAGTTAAATTAAATAATATGGATGGGAACATCAGAGAAAATATAAAGCCAGGCCTGCGCGTTGATATTGTTTTAAAAAAAGACCAGGCGACCGAAATTTTGACCCAGGGTATTGTGGCTGATATTTTGACTAATTCCCCGCAGCATCCTCACGGGATAAAAGTCCGCTTAACTACCGGCGAAGTTGGCCGGGTAAAAAATATTGTCGTCGAGTAGGTTGGTTTTTTGGTATCATAAATAATAATATGCGTGTCCCAATCAGAAAAGGAGGCAAATACACTCATCTTAAACCTGACCCTCATTTGACGGAGGAGAAATTTAATGAAATCAAAAATGAATTGGCCAGGTTAAAACAAAGTCAGCCGGCGGCGATTTCTGAAGTCAAGCGCCTGGCCGAGCTGGGGGATTTTTCGGAAAACGCCGCCTACCAAATTGCCAAAGGCAGATTGCGGGGTATTAACCAAAAGATTTTGGACATGGAAGAACATCTCAAACGAGCGGTGATTATTGAGCCGGTAAAAAATTCCGCCACGGTTCAGCTTGGCAGCCGGGTGACGGTTGAAGTAGAGGGTCAGCAAAAAACCTTTCTGATTTTAGGTTCGTCAGAAACCGACCCAAGCCAGGGCGTTATTTCTCATCATTCGCCCATCGGCGCCGCTTTACTGGGCCAGCCGGTTGGCCGCAGTGTGACGGTAAAATTAAAAGATAAAGAGGTGGAGTATAAGATAATTAAAATAGAGTAAAATTTATTGTAGAATTCCCCTCTTAATTTAAGAGGGGTTAGGGGAGTTATCAAAGCCAGGATAACTCCCTCCCTGCCTACACTTAATTTTGGCGGGCAGGCGCCAGTGGCCTCGCTAATCTCCTCACCTCTTTAGAGGGGAGGATTGAGGTGGGGTGCAGTTGCTAAAATTCCACCCCCTCTGTATCTCCCCCTCTTTAGAGGGGGAGAGGAAAAACAACACTAAAAGGGAGAGAATGCCGAAGTTACAGGGTAACTTCTTTTTTAGTCTTGGAATTATCCACAAATGCAAATGACTTGCATTTATTTTAAAGCCATGCTAAGTTAGTAATATGTGGAAAGTTTACTTAAAAAATACCGTCTGAAAATAACGCCTGGCCGCCTGGCCATTCTTGAGTATCTGACTAAACACCGTCAGCCGGTTTCAGCCGATACCATTTCCAAAAAACTCCATCAGTCTTACGACTTAGCGACTATTTATCGCAGTCTTGAAATTTTTGCCGCCAAAAAAATAATATTTTTTGAAGTGATTAATAATGTTAAAAATTATTATTTTGCCCCAAAGCCCCATCACCATATTATTTGTCGCCGGTGCCAGAAAACCAAATGTCTGCCCTGCAGCCACGATCATTTAGCCGTCGCTGAGTTTAGTCAGATCAGCCACCAGCTTCTATTAAGTGGCGTTTGCCATCAATGTCTTAAATCGGTTTAACGATATGCTTTTCACCATTATTATCGCTACTTTTTTTGTCGGCCTGGTTTCGTTAGTTGGTATTTTACTGATCACCAAAAAAACCGGCGAACAAAAAAATTTCCGGTCGCTGATCAGTTTAGCTGCCGGTTCGCTTTTGGCCGTGGCTTTTTTGGATTTATTGCCTGAAGCGATGGAAGCAGCTGATGGCGTTTTTGAGGCCCATGACATCAGTGCCGTTGTTTTGCTTAGTGTTCTGGTGTTTTTTTTATTGGAGCGCATCCTCCATTGGCACCATTGTAGCGATGAGTTCAATCTTGATATTCATGGCCATCATCAAAAAACCGCCGTCTTTTTGAATTTGATCGGCGATGCGGTCCATAATATTATTGACGGCTTTTTAATTGCCGGCGCGTTTTTGCTTGATTTTAACGTCGGGGTTACCGTTACTTTGGCGGTGATTTTGCATGAAATTCCCCAGGAGATT
>MHIE01000016.1:40802-45997 GCA_001817345.1 Candidatus Buchananbacteria bacterium RIFCSPHIGHO2_01_FULL_44_11
GTTATTGGCGCCATTGTTTTTTATTTTTTTGGCGGAATTTTTGGCCATTTGATTCCGATTATGGCGGCAGTCGCGGTCGGTAACTTTATTTATTTGGCTATGGCCGATTTAATTCCCGAACTGTTGCATGAAAACAATCGCCGCAAAGTAATACTGCATACCGCCTGGGTTTTTATTGGTGCGGCCTTAATTTACGGCGTTACCATTTTTTTGCCTCACGCTCCGGTCGCTTGAATCCAATAACAATTTTTTGCCGGTAAAAAAATAAGACGCCGAGGGCTCAACTCTAACGTCTTTTTTAGGACAAGCAGGCGGTTGGATTTGACGGATCCAAGCCCAAAGCCAGATAGCGCAGGCAGAGCGTTTCGCCTGGCAGAATTTCATTGAGCCGCGGCGTCAGGATTCTTTTGAGGACGTTGATAATCAAGACAGCTTTGGCCGGATTAAAATCTCCTGGTTCGTCAACAACGATGAGCAGGTTGCGGTGTGCTTCCGGATGGCCGGCCTCAAGAGTAATGAAACTTTTTAAGTCTGGCGTGTTGGTTCTGACGCTGACCTCCGCCGTCGCCAGGTTTTGCATCGCCTGGATGAGTTGGCCCAGTTTCTCGGTTGTGATCATGATTGGCAGGAATCTGAGTTCTATTTCCGGCAGGGTAGGCCAGAATTTTTTGTTAAAACCGAGCGTGGCCGCGATCAGTCCCCGCCATGCCCTGGTCTGAATAGCACCGGGCGAAGCCATGCCGTAAACCGTTATCTTAATCATCTCCGCGCCCTCCAGTGTCAATTGAGTTGAGCTTAATGAGCAATAATCCAATTATTTTCCGTTTTGGCTTAATTGTCAACCCTGTGGATTCTCAGCAAGATAAAATTATCAATAATAGAATGATTTGTCTTGCCAGCTTAGACCAAAAATATCTAAGTATTATTGTACCCCCCCCCCTAAGAGATTGCTTCGTCGCTCACTTCTTTCGCTCCTCGCAATGACACGGGAATCGCCTTAACGGTGATTTTTTGGTATACTGAATCAATCTATGTTAAAAAAAATCATTTTCACCAGTTGGTTAATGCTAATGTTTCTGCCTAATGTTGTTTTGGCCAAAGAAATCAATTTAGCCGAGCAGTTGTCCGGCCGGATTTTGTTGCAGGTAGAAAGTTACGGCCGGGCCTGGTATGTTGAGCCGGTCAGTTTGCGCCGCTATTATCTTCAGAATGGCGAAGTGGCTTATCAAATTATGAAAAGTTTGAGTTTAGGCGTTACTAATGCTGACTTGGCTAAAATTCCAACCGGACCCGGTCAAAAAAAAGACAGCCAGCTGGTTTCTCGGCTTAAGGGCCGGATTTTACTCCAGGTAGAAAGTCACGGCGAGGCCTGGTATGTTAATCCGGTTAACGGCCTGCGGTATTACTTGGCGGACGGCCAAGCGGCTTATAAATTGATGCGCCAGTTTGCCTTAGGCATCAGCAATGCTGATTTGAAAAAAATTACAATTAACGACAGCCAGATTGTCCAAGACACTTGTTTTAATGACGTGGCTTACGTGGCTTACGACGGTCAAACGTTTAGCCAAGGATACAATGCTGATCAGATTTTAGCTCTAGCTTCTTTAACTAAACTGATGACCGCTTTAGTTTTACTTGATACCCAGCCCGACTGGGAGAAAAAAATTACTATCAGCCAGGCCGCGATTGATTATCCCAAAGTTTACGTCGGCAATGACCCAACCAGCGAAATTGATTTAGCCAGTGGCGACCAGATGACTTTCCGTGATTTATGGCTGGCAATGCTAGTTTCTTCGTCCAACCAGGCCGCGGCGGCTCTGGTTGAATCTACCGGCTTGAGTCGGGCTGAGTTTGTCGCTTTAATGAACACTAAAGCGGCTCAGCTTGGACTGGTTAAAACAATATTTTATGACGTCGCCGGTCTGGACGCCCATAACGTCACTACCGCCAAAGAAATGGCTAAACTGGCTTTTCAAGCTTTTTCTTTGCCTGAAATTGCCGAGGCCAATGAAAATAAAGATTATAACATCGCCGCGGTTGATATTTTGGGCCAGCCAAAATCAATTCGGGTTTTAGATCGCAATTACAGTTTGCAGAAGTTTGGGCCTGATGCGGTCAAAACCGGATTTTTAATTGAAGCTCAGCGGACTGTGGCTTTGAAAAAAAACGGCAATATCGTTGTCGTCATGCACGCCCTGTCAATGCCCCAGCGTAACGAGGCGATTACCAAACTGCTTGCGCTTGACAGTCAATAGGCTTTATATTAAATTACTTCTACCGTTCCCACTTTTTTCACAGGAGGGCAATCATGGCTAGTGCCGTTGTCGAAGAGATCAAGATCCCGCCGGAAATCCAGGCGGTTTCAATCTCGGTTGGTCTGCCCAACCCGGAAGACGGCGATTCACGCCGCCGAGTCTGCGTCAGCTATTCCGAACACGCCGCGGTTGTACCGGCGACGTATTTCTTTGAACACGAAACCGAAGGTCTGGGACCGGCCGCCGAAGAGGTGCTGGTGGACAAACTCATCAGACAACTCGGCCGTCAGGGCTTTAAGGAAACTTCCCGCAAGCAGTGCCGGGAAACCGAAGGTTATTTCGTCGATCTGTCCCGCGAATAAGCGGGCAATCAATCTGGGCGTTTCTGAAGAGACGCCAAATGACCGAATGGGTATGTTTTCCGCTCGGTCTATTTTTTTAAAAAAGAAAGTTCGGAATAGTGCTATCAGGCCGTTTTTGCCTGCCCACCGTAGCTTAAAAAGCGCAGGTGGGCTATACTAAAAATGTATGTCAAATAAAGATATTGAAATTGAATTGAAGTTTCCCTTAAAAAACGTTAAACAATGCTTTGAGTATTTGAATGCTCAGGCCAAAAAGGTAATTAGTGATTTAATTCAAAAAGACACTTACTATACCCCTAGCCATCGCAATTTCTTAGCCGTCCAATACCCCTTTGAATGGCTAAGGTTGCGGGAAACGTCAAAAGGTTTTTCTTTGGACTATAAACACTTTCATCCTGAGAATGTGGCCAAGACGGACTATTGTGATGAATTCCAGACTAATATAGAAAACATTGAGGCTTTGAAAAAGATTTTAGTCAGTCTGGATTTTAAGGAGATAGTCGTTGTCGAAAAATCACGAGACGTTTGGCAATACCAAAAGGTAGAAATTGCTATTGATGAAGTAAAAAACCTTGGCTTTTTTATTGAGTTAGAGGCGACTGAATCTTTTGCCGATCCTAAAAAAGGCAAAGATTATCTCTACAGTATTCTCAAGGAGTTAAAGGCGGAAATTGGAGAAGAAGACCTCCGTGGTTATCCCTTTAAAATTTTGGAAAAGCAGGGTTATGATTTCAATAAATTATGAAAAATATGAAGTCGTATGAAAAATTCGCTTTGGGACTAGCTCAGCAAGCTGGCAGGTTAATGCGGCAGAATTTTGTTTTGCATATGGAGAAAGAAAATAAGCCGGAAGACGGCTCGCCCTTAACTAAAACCGATTTAGCTATCAACCAACTGGTTATCGATGAGGTCAAGAAAACTTTTTCCGGCCACGGGGTTTTAGCCGAAGAACAAAGTGATTATTCAGAAAGTGATGAGTTTGTCTGGGTCTGCGACCCAATTGACGGCACCATTCCTTTTTCTCATGGTTTGCCTTTAGCCACTTTTTCTTTAGCTTTGGTTCAATCCGGTCAGCCGATTTTGGGCGTGGTCTATGATCCCTTTCTGAAGAATTGTTTTTTTGCTCAGCAAGGCAAAGGGGCCTATCTAAACAATAAACCAATCAAAGTTTCTAACGTTAATACTTTAGCCAGCAGCGTTGTTTTTACTGAGTATTGGTTGCAGGCGCCTTATAACACTTTGCCGCTGATTAAAGCCTTGGAAGAGGTTAACTGTCATGCGCCAATTTTAAAATCAATTGCTCGCGGCGGGGTAATGGTCGCGGCCGGGGTGGCGGTTGGCGTAATTTTTCCCGGCTCAAGCTCCTGGGATTTCGCCGCCGTTAAAATTATTGTGGAAGAAGCCGGCGGCAAAGTGACTGATTTTTACGGTAACGAACAAAGGTATGACCGAAAAATTAAAGGTTGCATTGCCTCTAACGGTATTATGCACGCTGAGCTGCTGAGTTTGGTTGAAAAGACAGTCTTATCTTAAAACAATTTTATTTTAGTTTAAAAAAACCGAGGTAAGAAAGCCCCGGCTTTTTAAGTCTTCCTGAACTTGATTCAGGATCTGCAGATTCCGGATCAAGTCCGGAATGACATAGGGCTAGCAAGGGCGGAGTAAATGAGTCTTGCCTTTGGTTATTTGATGTTCTAGTCCGAGTAGCGATGCAAAACTCCGCGGCGGCGAACGCTGCGGTAAGACAATAAAAACAGGCCGATGCTGATGGCAAAATACAAAGCGTTTAACCCAAACGCCCAGCCTAAATCGGTCATCACGAAATTATTTTCTAAAACAATTGACCGCATGCCTTCAAAAATATAAGTCGTCGGTAGGGCGCCGGAAATGATTTGGAAAAACTTGGGTAAAATTTCCACCGGGTAAAAGACCGCCGAGAGCGGCTGAATTAAAACCGGCAACGCCCAGGCTAGAATTTCGGCTGAAGGTCCAAGCCGCAAAGTGATCGCCACGGCTAAAATGCCCAGCGACCAGCCGGTTAAAAATAAGCTGGCCATAAACGGCAAGAGCCAAAAACCAAACTGGAAAATGTTGAGGTGCCAGAGCACCCAAGCCAGCGAACCAATCAGCGTCAGCGAGATGGTGGTTTGGAAAGCGCTGACTAAAATTAAACCCATTAAATATTCCATTGGTCTGATTGGTGAAGCAAAGACGTTACCGACGTTGCGGACCCAGACATCTTCCAAAAATGAAATAGAAATGGAAAGCTGGGCTCGGTTGAAGAAGTTCCAGAAAATCAGGCCGCTGAGCAGTATCGTTACTAAGTTGAATTGGCTGCCGCCGATTTTATTTAAGTAAATTGTCAAAAGACCCCAAATGAAGAGTTCCATCATCGGCCAATAAAACATACCCAGCACCCGGTGAGGGCTGTGGCGTTCTAAATACATCTGGCGGATAAAAATGGCTAGGATCCTTTGTAGCATAATTATTTATTACGGAAAAACGATTTTTAGATATTGATACGTTTGGGGTTTGGGGCAGCAACTTCCGCCAAAGGCGTCGTGCCAAAGGCAGATCA
>MHIE01000017.1 GCA_001817345.1 Candidatus Buchananbacteria bacterium RIFCSPHIGHO2_01_FULL_44_11
GTCGTCTAGCGTAGTTAGCATATACTTTTTCCGCTTTCTATTAATGAGTCACGTAAAAAATGCTTTTTGGCCAACTTATCCACACTGTTAGTGGGGGGGGGCGATATTAGAGCAAAAAAATGGCATAATATATAAAAAATACAGCATTGTGGCACTACGGCCCACATACATTATCTCTCAAAGGAGGTGAATGGATGCGGGCTCTTTTTATTTAAATTATCCAAATTGTGGTGTGGGTATAAATTTTAAAAATGAATGAAAGACAAATATTTCTCTGGTCGCCACGGTGAAGGAATCGGCACGTGTCCTTACTGCCGAGGTGTTATTTTTCGTAATTTGAGGCGCACGTCGCATGGTAACGTCTCTTTTTTCTTTTGTATGCGTTGTCCTCATTGCCAGAAAAATATAAATATACGGTTTGATAATGATAGTGACGTGGTGATTGAAAAATGTTGAAAGTTGGATAAATTGGAAGTTCATACAAAGTTTAATTAGCGACGTAAGGCGAGGGAAAGGCGAAGGCACACCTTCGCCTTTCCGAGCCGCCGCCTTTGGCGAGCCTCGCCCCTGGCGGGAGGAGCCAACAAGGTTCTATACCGCGCCGCTTACTTCGGCTTCGCTCAGTACAAGCTGCGGCGCGTATGAGCGAATGTACATGAGCACCGATTTAATACCTCGGGGCCTGTCCTGAGCGAAGCCGAATGGCTTGCCCCCAGGAACCTTTATTGCTGTATTATTTTTACAGGTAAGAAGATGATTTTTCTAAATTTTTGGAAACAGCAAAAAATAACGACAAAGTTTGTCATTGCCACTGCACTCGTCATTATTGCTGTTACATTTGTCAATGTCTTTTTTGCGCGGTTTGTCATAAAGGACTCTATACTTGAAAATACAAAAATTGAAACCGCTAACCTGATTCAGGGAATGACCAAGTTCCATCTTTCATCGGATGACTTTTTGCGCGGCACTTCCCCGGAAGTATATTCAAAGTTTTCTGATTTTTCTGACGCAATCCGCACGCCGGGGGTTGTGAGAATAAAAGTATGGGATAAGAACGCACGTATCCTTTTCTCGGAAGATAGGTCTATCGTCGGAAAGTATTTTCCTGGCAATGCAGAATTGCAGGAGTCTTTATCTGGCACAGTGGAAGCTGATATCAAGGTTCCCGAAAAAACGGAAAATATTTCTGAAAAGGGGTATCGCCAGCTTATTGAAATATATGTTCCGGTTTCGTTTGTGGAACACAGTGAGCCCGTTGGAGTCATTGAAACGTATTATTCTCTGGATGCGGTCAATGCGCTTATCACAAAAATATGGTTGGTGCTTCTTGTCGTGAATTGCTTCGCCGCCCTTGTTCTCTTGTTCATTTTTTGGAAGTTATTTCAGCACCTCATTCAAATACCACTTTGGAGAACACAGAAATTTGCTCTGGAGTATATAGAAGATGAGAGTAGTGTAGAGAAAAAAGGAAGATTTTTAGATATTGAATCTAACGACGAAATAGGCAAAGTAAACGGGGCGATTAACCAGATGCTCGGCAGGTTGCGAGATTTTCATGGGGAGCTTGAGGAAAAGATAAAAGAAAGAACAACAGACCTTTCTCAAAAACTTACAGAGCTCCAGACGGCAAAGAAGTTACTGCAAACAGCGAAAGAGGATTTGCAAAAGTTTTATGAGGCGGTGGAGGGGGCCGCAGAGCATATACTTATTACCGATGCAGATGGGTATATTCTTTATGCCAACAAAGCCGCAGAAGATACCACGGGGTATTCGCTTCAAGAGATGGTCGGGCAACGGCCATCATTATGGGGGAAAAGGATGGACAAATCTTTTTATGAAAAGATGTGGAAAACCATTAAAATTGATAAAAAAAGTTTTCATGATGAAATTAGTAATCGGAGAAAAAATGGGGAATCCTACATTGCCGACCTTCGTATTTCGCCGATAGTTGACGATCACGGCACCGTAAAATTCTTTGTTGGGATAGAGCGGGATATTACTAAAGAAAAAGAGGTTGACCAACTGAAAAATGAATTTATTTCGCTGGCATCCCACCAGCTACAGACACCGTTGACGGCCATCAAATGGGTTGTGGAACGTTTATTAAAAAAGGAGAAGAATCTTTCTGAACAGGGCAAAGAATATCTTGCCGATATCTTGTCGTCCGGTGGACGTCTTTCAGAATTTGTACACAGACTCTTAAATGTATCGCGAATTGAAGAAGGCAGCATTGGCCTTGCGTTAAAGGATATTGATGTTGTTGCACTTGTTGTGTCATTTCTCAATGAAATCAAACCAATGTGTGTGGCAAAGAATATCCGGCTTGTTTTTGAGGAATATCCTAAAGTGCTTTTAATCAAAACAGACCCTATTGCGTTTCAGAACATATTGCAGTCATTTGCCGCGAACGCCATTGAATACACTCCGCGCGACGGAACTATTACTGTATCTATAATTAAAAAACCAGGGACGTTTGTATTTAACATCGCAGACACCGGCATTGGCATTCCAAAAGCGGAGAAAGACAAGATTTTTTCAAAATTCGGTCGTGCCGCAAATGCAAAGAGAATGAAGCCAAACGGTTCGGGGCTCGGACTCTTTATAGCCAAGCATGCGACGGAGCTTTTAGGTGGGCGAATATGGTTTGAATCTCCCACGTTTACAGAGAAGACTCCGGCTGGCGTGGAAGAGGGGAAGGGGAGCGTCTTTTCCGTTGAACTTCCACTTGTGTCAAAAGACAAACCGGGGGCAAGGCAATTTATATAATCACGTTTTTATTAGTTTTAAATATACATAACTATATGGCTTATCGGATACTTGTTATAGAAGACGATATAATACTCGCAAAAGTAATACGAGAGGAGCTGGAAGAGGTCGGGTTCTTGGTAGAGATGTCAAACGACGGCGCTCTTTCAGCGGCGGACATCAGGAAAATAAATCCAAATCTCATCCTTCTTGACCTTCTGCTTCCCGGAAGGCACGGGTTTGAAATTTTGGAAGACATCAAGAGGTCGCCAGAGACAAAAGCCATTCCAGTGATAGTTCTTACCCAACTTGGAAGCGACGATGATATTAAAAAAGGATTTCAGCTCGGTGCGGCCGACTACATTGTAAAAAATCAGCATCCAATCGCG
The DNA here is from genome assembly GCA_001817345.1 of Candidatus Buchananbacteria bacterium RIFCSPHIGHO2_01_FULL_44_11. Lineage (GTDB taxonomy): Bacteria > Patescibacteriota > Patescibacteriia > Buchananbacterales > UBA6539 > 2-01-FULL-44-11. Next base: position 3,135 of record MHIE01000017.1, read on the forward strand.
GAAATTATAGAAAAAATAACACATTTTTTTACAGAGGAACATCGTTAGCGCACATAGCGAGATGAGATTTTTACCATGAGAACGGCACTAATTTTTCTGATTATTTCATTATCTATTTTTTTTGCGGTCCGTACGGACGCGGCCAAACCGAGTGATGCGGTTAAGTTTTTTATTGTTGATCCGTCGGATAGTGTAGTTGGTGTTCCGGTTGTTATACAAATAGAGGCGAGAAAACAAAACAACCAAGTGGATACAACATATCAGAACGACATAACACTTGTCGCAAGCGGTTCGGCAACCGGTGAGGGCTTGGTGGATGTGGTAAACGGAATCGGCACTAAAGAAATTAACGACACGGTTCCTGAAACAGTTGTGTTCTCTCTTTCAGATACCGAGTTAACCGGACTTGATGTTACCTCTACGCAAAATGTTGTTTTTGGCTCCTTAGGGTCAGGAAATTTTACCCAGACTGATTTTTGGTTTCGCGATAATGATGGAGGGGAGACTGGAGCGACAGGGTGGGGTCTGGAAAATATCGGAGCCAATATCCTGCCGAGCATTAGAGAGCCGAAAGAGTATGTAAGAAAATTCCGTTTACGGTTTGGCATTCGCCTACAACAAGAGAACGATGCCCTTGCTCCACAGATTGAATATAAGCGTGGTGAGGGAAGCGGTTGTGCAGACACAAATGGTTGGCAGAAGGTAAACGCCAGCGATGGTAAATTTGTGCTTCAGGAATCAACCCATTTTTCTGATATGTCTTCAACAACGCAACAAATCACGGCCGGTTCAGGATTTGTTGCTGGTCTTCTTTTAAGCTCCACAAATCCGGCTTCATCACTAAACCTTCTCAAAAATGAGAAAACAGAGTATGAGTGGTCACTGGAGGAAGTGGGAAGTTTTGCGTGGAGTGTGGAGTACATATTTAGAGTCACTAATAACGGTGTGTCGCTCAACAATTATCAACGTTGTCCTCGCATTTCGTTCCCCCCAGAACCAAGACCGGGCGTACCGCCAACGACCGTTACTTTTTCCGGCACCGCATATCCCGGAGCAAAAATTACGATAATTGAAAAAGATGAACGAGCCGAGAGACCGGTTCGGCAAGAGCCAGTGACGACTGACTCGGGGAATTTTTCTGTGACCTATCGGGGCATTTTTCAAAGTGAATATTCATACGGATTAGTTATAGAGGACAAAGAGGGGCGGAAGACACAGGCACAATTTTATACCATAGACACGGTTTCAAATTCTCTTACCCAAAAAGATATTTTTTTGCCACCGACTGTTGGCCTCTACCGCACGGCCGTCACGAAGGGTGATTTTATAAAAATAATTGGCTATGCATCGCCGGGAAACACAGTTTTGGTTCAGCTTGAAAAAGATATTAGTTATAAAGTAAATGTTGACGATGCGGGGAAGTATCAAGTTTTGATTAACACGGCTCGTCTTTCTTTTGGCAAACACTCATTTCGTGCCAAGCAGCAGGATGCTGGTACTAAGAAGGAAAGTGAATGGTCGCCCACGAAGCTATTTTCAGTTGTTGCCGTCACGGTTCCTGAAGCTGATTTTACTGGGGATGGTGTTGTTGACGTGAAAGATTGGAGCGTTTTTCTTTTTCGTTGGCAGGCAAAATCCGGGTCGTCTGGTATTTTTGACCTGAATCGGGACGGCAAAATGGACATTTCTGACTTGAGCGTATTTTTACAAACATTTCGGACGTTAAGATAATATACATACTATGAAAAATTTATTTCTAACATTAAGCACAATTCTGTTTTCGCTTTTTCCGTTTGGAGCGGCAGATGCGGCAACACTCTATTTTATTCCCGAAAGCGGAGAGTTCCGCGCTGGCCAGGACATCGTTGTTGAATTCAAGGCGGATAGCGACGGGCAGGCGTTTAATGCGGCACAGGCAAGCGTTCAATTTTCAAAAGACACACTTCAAGTTAAGGCAATTGATTATTCTCCCGCGTCTTCAATTTTTAACTTCTGGCTAGAGAATCCAGCGTTCTCAAACACGGATGGAAACATATCGTTTATTGGAGGAACGACGAATGGTATTTCTGGCAAGTCAATTCCTTTGTTGAAGATAATATTTGTCGCGAAGGGCGCCGGCGAAGCGGCGCTTACTCTAAGTGATACTGCAATTACCGCGTCAGATGGGAGCGGCACAAATATTTTAGAAACAATGAGACCTGCCATATTCAAGATAGTGCCGGAGACCGTGACGCCACAGCCAGTGCTACCAGTGCCAGTGCGGATAGAGAGGACGCCAGTAGCCGCGACACGTCTTCCCACAGCACCAGTGCTTTCGGTACCGCTCTATTCCGATTCATCACAATGGCACAATTTGATTTCCGACTTTTTAGTACAGTGGACATTGCCGGCGGATATATCGGGTATCAGCACCGCTTTGAACGATAATCCGCAGTTTGTTCCTCAAGCGGCATCCGAAGGATTATTTGACAGTAAAATGTTTAGAGGTCTCAAGAACGGCGTGCAATACCTTCACGTGCGTTTCCGGAACACGGTAGGGTGGGGACCAACTGCGCATTATCGTCTTGCCATAGACACTGTTCCACCGCTTCCTTTTAAAGTTGAATCCAAAGATGGGTTCAAGACAGATAATCCTTCTCCAACGCTTTCTTTTGCGACGAACGATAGTATTTCGGGAATTATGCATTATATTGTGCACGTTGATACGGGCGACGAGGTTACTTCTCTCAAGGGGGAATTCATTACGCCGCTTCTTCCTCCGGGGCTGCATCGGATAGTGATTCGCGCATTTGACCGGGCAGGTAATTTTACGGAAGATGCCGTTGACATGGACATTATACCCTTGCCTGCTCCCGTTGTCGGCTTTGTTTCCAGATTGGTATTATTTGGTGAACCAGTGTTTGCGTCCGGCAAGACAGAACCAGGGCTTGGAATTTTTGCTCGGCTTACTGACGGAAAGAGCCAAGAGGTATTTTCAGGGAAAGGAACATCTGATACGGTTGGTAACTGGGAACTCATCATTAAAAATCCACTTTCGGGCGGGCGGTACGCGCTTACCGTAACTGCAGTGGACGAGAGGGGTGCACAGAGCTATCCTGTCGCCGCAGAGATGGTAACTATTCGCACAAAGCCGGTGCTTTCTTTGGGCCCTATTGATTTGGGGTGGTTTGAGATTCTTCTTATTGTCATAGTGCTGACAGTCTCGGGGATGGCGATTGCCGGGCAGTATTATATTTCAGAAAAAAAGACACGCGAAGCATATCGTATCATAGTAGGTCGAGATATTGATAAGTTTTACAACTTGTTATCTGACTCTGTGAAAGACCTCGAGGGTTTCAAAGAGCCGCGTGATTCTGTTTCCTTTGTTCGCGCCAGTGCATCTGTTAGAAAGATACAGGAAACAATCGAAAAACTAAGAAAATATCTTCGGCAGGAAATAGATGACATACGCTAACGTAGAGCTTAAATTTTAGGATAGAGAAATAGAGGAGAAAAGGCAAAAGAGAAGTCGGGACGGCATCTTCAGGGTCAGAAAAACAATATCTATTATTGTACTATTTTTATTACGACGAGCGAGGAGTAAAAGGAAAACTTGTTTTCATTTTGTCCGAGCGACATCGTGTCAAAAGGTTTAATACTCCACCCCTTTGGGGCGGGAGAGAGTGAGCCCCGTCGCTCGCGAGCGACGGGGCGAGCAACGCGAACACAAAATGGGTGCTCCGACTTTAGTCAGAGTGGTTAGTACCCTTTATCTTGAGGTTAGAACGAGTGCCATACTTCACTTTTATATTTAAGGTGATAGGATAACGGGATGAGTTCAAACTATTGGACAGAAGAAGATCAGCGGGATTTAGATGTAGCGGAAAACTA
>MHIE01000018.1:0-1217 GCA_001817345.1 Candidatus Buchananbacteria bacterium RIFCSPHIGHO2_01_FULL_44_11
CAAAATCGGAAAAATTCGGTTCCATTGAAGCACCCTTAACGTAAAAAGGCTGAATTAAAAAATAACGGACCGGAATAATGATGGCTAAAGAAATAGTTACCACTTTAAAAATTTCCCAACCAAAAATCAGGATTTGTTTGCCCAAACTCAAATCATCTTCCAGATGAGGATAACGTTTTTTCATAAATAGTCTCATAAGCGATCAGGATAATTAGTGATAATGCCCTCAATACCTAAACTCTTTAGATAATCAATCTTTTTCTGACTGTTAACGGTCCAGGCGAAAATTCTGATCCCCCGCTTTTTAAACAGGGCCACTTTTTTAGCGTCTAAAAAATGATGATTGATGTTCAAATAATCGGCACCGGATCTTTTAAACACCCAGGAAATGTAATACTTAGTAAAAGGCAAAAATAAAATGGCCAAAAAATCAAGAATAAACCAAATGTTGAAGGCGTTGCCGGACCGGAAAACTAAAGCGGTGACAATTGACGGTTCCAGGTTTTCCACCATGGCCAGTTCACTGGGGTGATTGGAAGCAATCATCACGTTTTCAAAATTAACGCCCAAGTCTCGCAAGGTCTGGACAACAATCTGGGCGCTGCCTTTTTCTTTCAGTTCAATGTTCAAACCGATTTTATTATCAATGACTCTTAAAACTTCCCCCAAAGTCGGAATGGTTTCGGTTTTTTTCACTTTGAGTTTCTTGATTTGTTCCAAGGTCAACTTATTGACCCGGACAAACTGCTGAGTCAGCCGGCGCAAGTGATTGGCGTGAACCACGATCGGATATTTGTCCTTACTGATCCGGACGTCAAACTCAACCATATCAACGCCCATGGTCAGGGCTTTTCTAAAAGATGATAGGGTATTTTCCGGAGCGTAAGCTTTGGCTCCGCGATGGCCAACCTTTAGCATTGAACAATTAACAATTAACGCCCTATGAGCTGTGATTGATAAACCACGTCTTAGGCGAAAATCTGATGGACAATGTCCCGCGCCGCGGGACGACCTTCGCAATGTGAATGTCCCGACGGCAAAGCCGTCGTGGATGCACGATTATGCTATGCATAATCGGCACGACGCTCTAACTTCACCCCGTTAAATTTGGACATTGGACAATGCTGGACTCCCCGCCTACGCCCTGCGGGCTTCGGCGGGTGCGCCTTGGGCGCAGAACCCGTAACCTCGACGCCTGACGTGGTGGGCAGTGGAGG
>MHIE01000018.1:1236-27735 GCA_001817345.1 Candidatus Buchananbacteria bacterium RIFCSPHIGHO2_01_FULL_44_11
TCTGGCGGAAACTGCCTGCCCCGTTATCCCGCACGGCGGGATAACGGGGAGCTAATTGTCCAAATTTAACCGGACAAAATCAGACCAGGATCACCACCAAGACAGCCGGCAAAGCAAGGATTTCGGTAAAATTACTCAGGGATTATAACACAAAAGGTTGTGGCAAGTAAACCCCCGGCGTCTTAATGCTTGAAAACTGAGCTAAGACCGAAAAAACCAATTTTGTACCAAGCCGATAACGGCAATGACTAATGAGGCAAGATTGATTTTTTAGAATCTTTATGGCAAAATAGGTGAAGAGTATCAACTCCAGAGCAAGTCGCCGACGCTCCAAAGCTAAGATAGTCCTAAGCTCTGGCGACGGAGCACTCTGAACTCACAAAGATGCTCGCTAACACTCGCATCTTTGTCTCCGCCCCGCAATTGCGGGGCGGAATACTCTTCTTGCCTCACTCGCTCGACCCCGCCGTTTCTGTTTATCAATAGTTAGACAGAAACGGCGGGGTACTCGCTACGTTCGGCAATAAAGACTAAGAAGAATAATTATCAATCATGAGGACAGAAATTGATTTTTTAGACGAAAAAGATAAAATTGTCAAAGCGCCAAAAAGCAAAGCCTTTAAGGTAGGCAGAATCATCATCTCGTTAGTTATCGTTTTGCTACTTTCGGCCGCGGTGTTTGGCAGCAGCATCATCTCCTCGGGCGAAGATCTGGCCAAGACTTTTGGCAATATCGGGCTTTGGGGCCAAATCAAACACCTGATTGGCAGCGAAGATAAAGAATTGGCCGGTGAAAAAGACGGCCGGATTAATATCTTGTTGTTGGGCATTGGCGGCCCGGATCACGACGGACCATATCTGACTGACACAATTATTATTGCTAGTTTTGACCCGGAGAAAAAAAAGGTAGCTTTAATTTCTATTCCCCGGGATCTACTAGTATTGATCCCCGACTATGGCTGGCGAAAAGTTAACCACGCCAACGCTTTTGGCGAAAGCAGCCAGCCGGGCCAGGGCGGCGTCTTGGCCAAAACCGTCATCAGCCAAACTTTTGGCTTGCCCATTCATTACTACGTCCGGCTTGACTTCGCTGGTTTTGTCAAAATCATTGATACATTGGGCGGGGTGACAATTAATGTCGATAATATTTTGGACGACGAGCACTACCCGGTTAAGGGCAAGGAGAATGCCACCACTTCCGAACGCTACGAACATCTTTATATTGAAAAGGGTGTTCATAAATTTGACGGGGAATTCGCTTTAAAATACGTCCGGTCCCGCCAGGCCAGGGGCATTGAAGGTTCTGATTTTGCTCGCAGCCAAAGGCAACAAAAAGTCCTTTTGGCCACCAAAGAAAAAATTTTATCGTTTGGCACCTTGATTAATCCTTACCGGATCAGTAAGCTGATGGATGCGGTCAGCGCCCACCTGGCCACTGATTTTGAGTTTTGGGAAATCATGAGACTTTTTAAGCTGGGTCAAGATATTGATCAACAAAATATCATTCATCGCGTTTTTGATGACAGCCCCGACAGTCCGCTTTATTCCACCATTACCGCCGATGGCGCTTTTGTCCTTGAACCCAAGGCCGGAAATTTTTCCGAAGTCCAAAATATCGTCCAGAATATTTTTGACCCGGAGCTGATTGCTAAAAAACAACCGAAAAAAATTGAGATCCAAAATGGCACTAAAATTCCCGGCCTCGCCTATCAAACTTCCCTCTACCTCCAAAGCCTCGGCTATCAGGTTATCAGCGTCAAAAACGCACCAACGCAAGACTACCAGCAAACTGTAATCTATAATAAAAACGAGACAGCGGAACCGGACGAAACGATTAAAAATATCGCTGGGCTAATCAAAGCTCAAATCGCTCCCGGTTTGCCGGAATGGGTCAAGGCGACCAGCTCCCCGGCGGTTAACGCCAAAACCGACATTTTAATTATTCTTGGCCAGGACCAAAAAGATTTATGAGCCCCACTGCGCCGCGACCAGCCTTAAACCGAAAAAAAATCCGACCAACCGTAGTGATTGTCGGCCGGATTAACGTGGGCAAATCCAGCCTCTTTAACCGTTTGACCGAAAGAAACAAAGCCATAGTTTCGGCGCTGGCCGGTACCACTCGCGATTACAACATTGGACAAGTCAGCTGGCGAAAAAAAACTTTTAACCTGATTGATACCGGCGGCGTTAACACCGCCAACTTAAAACACAGCATTCAGGCGTTAGTTTCCAAAAAAATCGCGAATAAAATTAAGGCGGTCGAAGAAATTGAATCGGCCATTATCCACCAGACAAAAAAGGCTTTGGCTAAAGCGGATTTAGTCTTACTGGTCGTTGACGGCCAAGCCGGACTTTTGCCTGAAGACCGAGAGCTGGCATTGGTTTTAAAAAAATTAAACTTGCCGATACTTTTAGTCTGCAACAAAATTGACAGCCAACGGTGGCGCGATCAAACCAGCGAATTTTTCCAGTTGAGTCTGGGCCAGCCTTTGGCGGTTTCAGCCGCTAACGGCAGCGGCAGCGGTGACCTGCTTGATGTCATTACCGCTAAAATCCCCGGTCAGCCCGGTCGACCCAAAACCACTCCCTTGCCGCCGCCGATCAAAATCGCTTTAATCGGCAAACCGAATGCCGGCAAATCTTTACTGCTGAATAAAATTGTAGGTGAAGACCGGGTGATTGTCTCCAAAGTGCCCCAGACGACCCGCGATCCCCAGGAGATTGAGTTATATTACCAGGACCAAAAAATTGTTCTGATTGACACCGCCGGCCTGCGCCGGAAAGCCGGGACCGACACCGGCATTGAAAAAATCGCCAACGCCAGAACTGTTGCCACTATCAAAAAAGCCGATTTGGTTTTATTTTTAACCGAAGCGGATAAAAAATTAACCAGCCAGGATAACCGGCTGGCCGGCCTGCTGAAAGATTCGCGGGTTTCAATTATTGTTTTGGCCAACAAATGGGACTTACTTGAAGGTAAAGACCCAAACATTGATAAAAAAATGAAAGATTATTACCAGGCCTCTCTCCCCTTTCTAAGTTTTGCTCCCCTCTTGTTTGTTTCAGCTAAAACCGGCCGCAACATTGATAAAATTATGGACTTAATTTTAGAGATTAATCGGGAAAGAAACAAAAGAATTGAAGACAAAATTTTGAATCAGGTTTTAAAATCGGCGATCAGGCATCATTTGCCAGTCCAGGCTAAAACCGCCAAACATCCTTTTATCTACAGCCTGGAGCAAACCCGAATTCGGCCGCCGGAATTTAAACTGACGATCGGCCTGGACGATACGATTCATTTTTCTTACCTGCGGTTTTTGGAAAATCAAATTCGGAAAAATTTCGGTTTTTTGGGCACGCCAATTGAAATAAGAATCAGCAAACTAAAAAAGAAAAAATTATGAAGCTTGTTATTGGCTTAGGCAATCCGGATAAAAAATACGAAGCTACCTGGCACAACCTGGGTTTTTTGGCTGTGACCGAGATCCAAAAACAAAATAAATTGGCCGAATTTAAACTGGAAAAAAAATTCCAGGCGACAGTGACTCAGAATACCGGCGAGCAAAAAATAATTTTGGCTCAACCCCAGACCTACATGAATAATTCCGGCCAGACGGTAAAGGCTTTGGTGAATTTTTACAAAATCAAGCCGGAGGATATTCTAGTTATTCATGATGACATTGACATCCCTTTAGGTAAAGTCAGAATATCTTATGACGCCACGGCGGCCGGCCACAAGGGCGTCCAATCAATCATTAATGAATTAGGCAGTCAAAAATTCTACCGTCTTCGGCTGGGTATTAAATCCGAAAAGCAGGGCCGAATTCCGACCGAAGACTACGTCTTGCAAAGAATTGATAAAGAGGCTAAAGTAATTGTGAAAAAAACTATCCAGGCCGCTAGTGAGGCGGCTAACCTAGTTTTAGCCGGCCGGGTGGCTGAGGCCATGAATCAATACAACTAGCCGGCCAGTCAATCAAGCGAGACAAGCGAATAAGCAAAAAGTCAACGTAGCGCGTTTTAGACGGGCTTTTTTATTATTAAAATCATGGAGTTCCATGACCCATGTTCTATGCTCCATGATAAAACAAAAATAACTTCCAGGAGCCTGCCTGCCAGCGTAAGGAGAAGACTGAAAACAGTAATCACCTTAACTTGTGGCTAGTAGCAAACCTAGGAGGGATGGTTTGCGTTCACCGCTGGCAAACAGACTGCCGAAAGTTATTAATTTAAGGAATACATTAGCTTAGCACAAGCAGGACAAAATGTCAACCCCTCCCCGGCCTAAGCTTAAACCAAGGTAAAAATATGCCAAATTCACTAAAAAATCAGGAGCTGAAATACTGGCTGGCTTTTAACCAGCTGGCGATGATCGGCCCCAGGCGCTGGCAGGCAATGTTAGCTTATTTTTCTGATCTAAAAACCGCCTGGCAGGCCAGCCCAATGGAATTAATCAAGGCGGGTTTGGAACAAAAGATAGTTGATTTTATCATTGACCAAAGATCAGTAATCAATCCCGACCAGGAATGGGAAAAAGTGGAAAAATCCGGCGCGAAAATCATGACGATTCTTGACCCCAACTACCCCAAACTTTTGGCCGAAATTTATGATCCGCCGCCGCTCCTTTATTACCGCGGCCAACTGGATTTAAATAACGATTTACCCCTAGCCGTTGTCGGCAGTCGAAAAATGTCTAGCTACGGCCAGCAAGCCACCCAAACTTTAGTCGCTGACCTGGCTTTGGCTAAACTCACTATCATCTCCGGCTTGGCGCTGGGCGTTGACGCCTTGGCTCACCAAACCGCCTTGGAGAACCGAGGCAAAACTCTGGCGGTTTTAGGTTCGGGTATTGACGTGATTATGCCTTCAACTAACTATCGGCTGGCTGAAGAAATTATCGCCAGCGGCGGGGCGCTAATTTCCGAATTTCCCTTAGGGACCAGGCCGCAAAAATTCAATTTTCCTCGTCGTAACCGGGTGATTGCCGGCTTGAGCCTGGGTGTTTTAATTGTTGAAGCCGCAGCTAAAAGCGGGGCTTTAATCACCGCCCGTTGCGCCTTGGAACAAAACCGCGAAGTCTTTGCCGTACCCGGCAGTATTTACGAGCCGAATTGTGTTGGCACCAATAATTTAATCAAACTCGGCGCTCGACCAGTCACTGACGCTAACGATATTTTTGAAACGCTAAATTTAACAGTGATTAAACAATTAGATAAACCAGCTGAGACTGATTTAGAAACCGCGGCAGAAAAAACTTTGTTTTATTTAATCACCACTCAGCCAATTCAGATTGACAAGCTGATTGAATCTAGTAGAATGGAAATTAGTGTTGTTAATGCCACTCTTTCGGTCCTAGAAATGAAAGGTTTAATAAAAAATTTAGGCAACCAGAATTACGTTAAAATTTTGTGAGAAGAGAAGAAACAAAACATGAAAAAAAAATTTGAAAATTACTTCCAGGCGGTCAGATACTTAGAAAGTATCAACCGACTGCCTCAGCCTGATTACTTGATTACTAAAAAAGGCCGAGGAATTTTTATTAAACGGATGCAATATCTCAGCCATCGGCTCGGCGATCCCCAAAAAAAACTAAAATGCATTCATGTCGCCGGCACTTCAGGCAAAGGCAGTGTGGTCAACATGCTGCGGTCGGTTTTAACTCAAGCCGGCTACAAAGTCGGCCAATACACTTCTCCCTACCCGACGACCACCATTGAAAAATACCAAATCGGCGATCAATTGATTGACCCCAATGACTTTGCCCGATTAGTCAATCAAGTTCAGCCGGCGGTTGATCAATGCTACCTGAACTCACCTTATGGCCGGCCCAGCTATTTTGAGATCTGCACCGCCATCGCTTTTTTGTATTTTGTCGAACAAAAAGTTGACTACGCTATTCTCGAAGTTGGCCTGGGCGGCCGGCTTGATGCCACTAATATCATCCCAACGCCAAAAGTTACAATTATTAACAAAATTGGCTTGGATCACGTTGATCTGCTAGGCAATAGCCTAACTAAGATTGCCGCCGAAAAAGCCGGCATTATCAAGCCAAAGGCCATGGTTTTTGTTAATGGCGTAAACCACCCAAAAGTTTTAAATGTTTTTAAAAAATACTGCCAAAAAAATAAAGCCATTTTAAACATTGTTCCGCCGAAATTTAAACAAGATTATCAAAGTGAAAATACAGCAATAGTCACGGCCGTGGCTCTATATTTAGCCGTAAAACTAAATCAAATTCAGCCAGGACTAAAAAAGACCAGGATGTCTTGCCGCTTTGAAATTATCCAAAAAAACCCCATGGTAATTTTAGACGGCGCCCACAACGAATCAAAGATGGCAACCGTTGTTAAAAACCTGGAAAATTTGACATATAAAAAATTATATCTTATTATTGCCCTAACTAACGAAAGAAGTCCCAGCCAGGTTTTCAAAAAAATTAAAGACCAAGCCGACTACCTTTATATCACCCGCTATCCCTGGGGACCACACCGGGCTTATCCGCCGCTCAAGCTGGCTAAAAAATTGAAACTGCCACTTAAAAGTAAAAAAGTGAAAATATTTTTAGACCCATTCATGGCACTGGGTTTAGCCCTGCGCTCGGCTAAAAAACAGGATTTGATCCTAATCACCGGTTCTTTTTATCTGGCCGGTGAGCTAAGAAAATATTGGCGCAGCGAAATTAAAATTTTGGAGCAAAGAAAAATCTAATAAACGTTCAAGTTATGTCGCGCCGATTCCATTTGGAAAATCAAATTTATTTTGTTACCAGCAAAACGTTCAACAACAAAAAGGTTTTTAGTGAAAAGAAAAATTGTTTATTGTTCCTTAAGGTTTTAGAAGGATACAGAGGTAAATATAAATTTCAGTTGTTTGGTTATGTTGTGATGCCGGATCACGTTCATTTGCTGATTCAACCCAGTGAGAGGATGACGATTTCAGAAATAATTCATAGAATTAAGGGCGGTTTTGCTTATAGATATTTGACGGTGCGGAACCATAAAGGTTCCGCTACGCGAGATGATAATGTAAATAAACGCGTAGCCGACCCTTCATGGGTCGGCGCAAAACGCCAGAGAATCAGAGAGCATCCAATATGGCAGAAATCATTTTATGATCACCTAATTAGAAATGATAAAGATTTTCAGGAAAAACTAGATTATATCCATAAAAATTCCTTGAAGCATAATGTCGTCAGTAATTTAGATGAGTACCTTTGGTCCAGTTATCAAAATTATTATTTAGAAAATAATTCCTTAATAAAAATTGATACTATATCTTTATCATGAAAAACTTGGTCATTGTTGAGTCACCGACAAAAGCTAAAACCATTTCCAAATTTTTGGGATCGGACTACAAAGTCGAGTCTTCTTTTGGTCATGTCCGTGACTTGCCTAAGAGCAAACTGGGAGTTGACGTGGAAAATAACTTTGAGCCCCAGTACGTCATACCCGTCAAAGCCAAAAAACAAGTCAGCCATCTAAAAGACTTGGCCGAAAAAGCCGGGACGATACTGTTTGCGACTGACGAAGACCGAGAAGGCGAAGCGATTTCTTGGCACTTGGCCCAAATTTTCAAAACGCCGGCAACGAAAATCAAGCGGATTGTCTTTCATGAAATTACCCAGGAAGCGATTAAAGAAGCGGTACAAAATCCCCGGGGCATTGATTTGAATTTAGTTGACGCCCAGCAAGCCCGCCGCGTCCTGGACCGGTTGGTTGGCTATCAGCTCTCGCCCCTGCTCTGGAAAAAAGTGGCCCGCGGGCTTTCGGCCGGCCGGGTTCAATCGGTAGCAGTGCGGCTGATTGTTGAAAAAGAACGCGAGATTCAAGCGTTCAAGCCCCAAGAGTATTGGACTATTGACGCGATTTTCACCGATGAAACTGAAGGTAAAATAAAATTTGAGGCTAAGCTCAATAAAATTGACGATAAAACCCTGGATAAATTTCAAATCACCGATCAAAAACAATCCCAAAAAATCGTTGACGATTTAAAAAATGCCAGTTACCAAGTGACCAGCGTTGAAATGAAAGGCACTAAAAAATACCCCCTGCCGCCGTTTACCACTTCCACCTTGCAACAAGCGGCCAATCAACGGCTCGGGTTTTCCGCCAAGCAAACCATGAGGCTGGCTCAGCAACTCTATGAGGGTATTGAACTGGGCCAAGAAGGCTCGGTGGGTTTGATCACTTACATGAGAACCGACTCGGTTAACTTGGCCGACAAATTTTTAAACGAAGCCCAGAATTATATTAAAGATACAATCGGTCCAAATTACACTCAGGGCAAAAAATACTACAAAGCCAAATCAAAATTGGCCCAGGAGGCCCACGAAGCCATCCGGCCCACCGCGGCCATCAATGATCCGGACAAAGTTAAGTCTTACCTGGACCCTAGACAGTTCCGGCTTTATCAACTGATTTGGCAGCGAGCCGTGGCCAGCCAAATGGCTGAGGCGCTGATTGACACCACCGCCATCGACATTGAAGCCAAAAAACTACCTTACGCGTTTCGAGCAAACGGCTCAATCATTAAATTTGACGGCTATTTAAAAATTTACCCGACCGCAACTCAAGAAAATATCCTGCCGGAATTAAAGAACGGTGACGGCGTTAAGCTTGAAGAATTAACACCTAATCAGCACTTCACCCAGCCGCCAGCCAGATATTCGGAAGCGACTCTGGTTAAAGCCTTGGAAGAATACGGCATCGGCCGGCCGTCAACTTATGCGCCGACCATTTCCACGATTCAAGACCGCGGTTACGTTATTAAAGAAGAACGAAGGCTGAAACCGACCGATATGGCTCTTGTCGTCAATGACCTGTTGGTCGAACACTTCCCCAAAATTGTCGACTATCAATTCACCGCCAAACTAGAAAATGATTTGGACGAAATCGCCGACGGTAAAATTAAGTGGCAGCCGATGATTCATGAATTCTGGGGACCATTTAAAAAGAACTTGGAGAAAAAAGATAAAGAGCTGGACAAAAAAGAAATCACCGAAAAAGAATCCGATGAAGTTTGCGAAAAATGCGGCAAACCGATGGTAATTAAAATCGGCCGCTACGGCAAATTTTTAGCCTGTACCGGTTACCCGGAATGTAAAAATACCAAGCCTTTAGACGGCGCTGGTACCGCGCCGGCCGCACCAGAACCAATCGGCGAAAAATGCCCGCAGTGCGGCTCGGATTTAGTTAAGCGACATGGCCGCTATGGCGAATTCGTCGGCTGTTCAGCTTATCCAAAATGTAAATACATAAAAAAAGAAGCGTCCCAAATTTTTGGCAGCTGCCCGGAGTGCGGCCAGGGCAAAATTACCGGTAAAAGATCTCGCCGCGGATTTTTTTACGGCTGCGACCGCTATCCGGATTGTAAATTTGCCTTATGGGGCAAACCTTTAATTAAAGAAGGTCAAACTGAACCGGAAAAATGCCCACAGTGCGGTTCAATTGTAGTCTACGGCCCTAAAGACACGATCAAATGCAGCGCCAAAGGCTGCAGCTATAAAGCCTAAAAAATAAGCCCGGGGTCGGGCTTAGTCGCTAGTTTGACAGGTTGTCGCTTTAAAGAGCAGCGGATTATTATGTTGCTCGCCGAATACCCAAAAGCAAGCTTTGGGGATGAGGCGAGTTTGAGTAATAATCTGTCGGCGCCTGCCCGCCGAAGCCTCGGCGCAGGCGGGGAGCCGACACATTACATAAAGAACCCGCCCCGATACTCCGAAGCGCTCCGTCGCCAAAGCTTGAGCTATCCTAGCTTTGGAGCGTCGGCGACTTGCTTCGGAGTCGGGTTCATTGGTAGGTGAAGGCCGAAGCAACCGCGCCCAAATAACTGCCCAGAGTCAATAGGGCGAGAACGGCCAAGATGACGTAATCTGGGCTGAGGTTACCCCGTTGTTTTAGCGGCAACGATCGCCGTTGTTCCACAACGAAGTTAGTGAGGATAGCGGCAAAAAAAGCAAAGAGCAGAAAAAATAGGGCCGAAAGACTGAACCAGCCCCAATGGATATTCGATTGGCGGACAACTAGGTGGCTACCTAAACCCGCCAAGCCGGTCGGAAGACCCAATAATCCAAGGCCGAGACAGAAATAAGCCAAGACTTTTCGCGGCGCTTCAATCCAGTCTCCCAAGGCGCAAATGCTAAGGAGTAAAATGGCGAAGCTACCAACCAAAACTAACGAAAACCAACCGGTCATGATCACTCACCTCCATTTTGTAAGTAAACCCAGTTTAAAGAATAAATTCTAAATTGTCAATTCTAGTAAATCCTTCTAGCATGGTCAAAACAAAAAATCCCTCGAAAGAGGGATTTTTTGCATCTCCGCCGTCGCTAAAAGCTTTGGCGGATAAACTAAACAAAAACGTTTTTCAATAAATTGCCGCTAGCGAATAAGAAACAACTGACAAACCAAGATAAACCGGAATCACCAGTGTCGCCAATAGCACCGAAAAGGTGCGCGTCAAGTCAAAGTCAGTATCCAAAGGCTGAGCCCGCGATTCTTGAACCACCATCGGTTCTTGAATCTGAGCCGCCGGGACGGATAAAAGCGCAGCTTCTGCCATATTTTTATTTTTGTTTTAATGATTTAGCAGTGCTAGCCTGAGCCCTAAAAAGAGTTCGGCCCAACACTGGATTATTCAATTTTTAATGAACAAAAAACACGGTAACAAGACCGAGTCCGATTAAAGACAAAAATTGTCTAGATTAACCGTGAGCATTTTGTTTTTGTTTTCCCGCCTAAACTCCGTAATGACGGAGAGGACAGGTGGGCCCGCAATGGTCTTGGGGCAATTGAAAAAGATAGACTGCTGTCTATCCTTACATTATCAGTATAGCATATCGGCCAAAAACTGTCAATAGTTTAATTCCTAAATTCAAAATTCTAAATCCGAAACAATATCAAATGACTAAAATCCAAATGACAAAAAGTTTTAAAAATTTGGATTTGGAATTTAGAATTTGTTTAGGATTTCGAGATTAGAAATTAGAATTTTAACTAAATGCGGCTGAAAGAGAGTTAGACCCTGAAACCTTGTTGATGCTAGGGTACTCCTTTCAAGCCGCAAAACTATGATAACAAAAGATGGGCAATAAAACAAGTACTAAGCAAACCCCGCTTTTCAGCTGAAAGGCGGGGTGATTATTAATTTAAAGCCGCGGCAACAGCCGCGGTAATGGTGATTGATTAATCAAAAGAAAACACCTCGATAGCAAAGCCACGAGGTATTTTCCGGTTTCTAGGATCTATTTCCTAGCATCAAGGGCATCTTAGCATAAATGCCTTAAATTGTCAAGCTTAAGGTCCTAATTGGTTTGAGGGATACACCAATTTTGACCATTAGACGCATTGATACAAGAGTCATAATCTTCAAGGCTATTACAATTATCAACACAGTGACCATTAGGATCCTGAAGACTATCGCCGACCCAAGTGCAAGAACCCATAGAACCATATTGGCAAGCACCACCAGGATCGTCGGGATAAGTGCTCCAATTTATATCGGCACAGATTCCGCCGCCAAAGGTGGTAGGTCCTTGGACGCAGCTAGGTTGAGGCGGAACAGCGGGCGGCTCAGCAATCTCCCTAACATAGTCACCATAACCACTGGTACCAGGATAACTTTCAAAAAATTTGTACCCAGTTGTCCCGTTGTTATCATAACCCACCTTAAGAACACATTTGCTGGCACCGCTTGGATCACTTAATTGCAGGTAATAATGGCAACTCTGGCCTTGGTTGTAGGTGATATTTCCTTGGCAGAAAGTATTACAATCATTCTGCCAACCTGAGTTGCAAACCGTATGAATGTCGAAACAGCTACTGTAATTTGGCAGAAGCGCCGCGCTGACAATTTTGCCCGGACCATTAACAAACCCCGCGTAAAGTCTATGGCTGGAAACTTTTGTCTGGGAATAATCACCACCAGCAAAGCCAAACAGAGGTGTAACAGAGGACGGTTTAACGTTAACTACTACACTTTTGGTATTATTTGTTTCATCAGATTCCGGCAGCTCATTAGCATTATCAACGGTAAAAGTTAAAGTTTTATCACCACTGCTGCTAAACGATCCGAAAAAGGTATAGACCGTTTGCTCACCTGGCAACAGTGGATGAGTGGCATCAACTATAGGAGAAGGTAAAGGAGTAGCATCACCAGTAAAAACGAAATCTTGGAAATTACGGAAAACATTGCCGATCCCTTGCATGGAAGTTAAGTTGGTTGAGCCGTTATTTTTGATGTTAATATAAATAGAAACCTGTTGACCGACCACTGGCTGATCATGGCTAAGGGAAATAACACTTACACTTAAGTCACCCACTGCACAACTGCCATCGGTACAACCACCGGGACACGGATAGCCTCGATGGGCGTCGGAGCGATCGGCAACACAATGGTATTCGATGACATAACATAATGACCCCTGGCAGGATGCGACTTTCTTGCTTAGGTTATCAACGACTGAACCGCCGCTCTGGATGACTGGATCATAAATACAATAATCCCAACTTTGTCGGCCAAAATCTTCGTAGCCAGGCGTATAGTTAATTCTATATCCTTTGGTTGCGATATTATCGCCGTTATCACTATCAAAACAAGCCACCTCAATCTGACAAGAGGCGGAACAACCGTCACCGGAAACAGCATTACTGTCGTCACATTGTTCACCCGGCTCAATGACACCGTTACCACAGGTTGGGGCTGGATTACAAGCACCATTACTACAGCCATAGTTACAATGTACGACCTCGGTGGCGCCTGAACGGCTATTAATACAATAACCTTCTTCCAAAGAGTTGGCATCGAAACACTGATCTTGCAATCTGACTTCACCCATAATCAAAGTCCCTTGAATAGAATAATTTCTACCATCGGGATGTTGGGGTGTCACGTCGGTATCAGAACAAGTGGGCGGGGTCTCCAACCTACAAATGTAATTGCAACCGTCACCAGAAACATTATTGCCATCATCACACTGTTCCAAAAACTCTCGTTGGCCATTGCCGCAGGTTGATTGAGAAGTGAGTCCTCGGACTAAATAACCATTCCACCATTGAGGGGAACTGGTGGCATTGGTTGACCAGGCATCATTAAGCCACAGGTCAGACCAGACAAAATTGCCGCCGGCAAAAGGCTGATAGAAATTAGCGCTATTTACTATGCCCACCTGGCTAGAAGGAAGATAAATGGCATTGTCGCCCAGAATTGAAGTAGTGATCGATTCGTCATCAATGGCGTCAGCGCCATAAACATTCAAGGCAATGAGCTGAAGCCTAAGCGAACTAGCCGGTGCAATTAAGTAAGAATCGCTTCCTGAACCAAAGCCGTCATTTAAGTTAAAAGTAAAAGCCCGGCCGCCATGACCATTGTACCAAACCGGCTGACCAGATTCTGGATCACTGATGTCAATACCGGCCCATTGAGTCCTCACTTTGGCCGCGGTCACATCTAAATCGCCAGTAGTTGTGGCCGTAAGAAAACTCAGGCGATGTAAGGTCAGCGGTTGAGAGGTTGGATTGCTAACGGTGAAGTCAAAAATAACACTACCAGGCACTAGATCGCTTTCCCTGGTAACTGCTCCCGTATTAATGTTGATAACCGGATAAGCCAAATGGAGCTTAAACGCGGAGCTGGTGCTGGCAATATAACTGTTTCTGGCCACTGTCCATGAATCAAAACCAACGCCTTTAATACCATCCGAGCCACCAACACCAACTTTAAAATCAGCACCAGAAGTGCCTGGCTGATTAACACCAATGTTAGCTGTTACCGCTTTAATAATCAGGGTTACGCCCATACTTGAATTTTTCGGTACTGCCAGAGCATCAGGGGCAATCTTGAACCGCCGACAGTTCTGGCCAACACCAACCGCTCCAGTGAATAGAGGGGCAGTGGAACTGGCAGCATTGTAAACCCGCCATTCAGTTAAATCGCTGGGTTCACCAACTTCTGAAAGGTTATTCTCTCCGCCGTCCTGAAGACATAAATTTATCTCCTGGACTAAGATATCTTCATTAGTGGCTGTTAATCTAAGCCGCTGCAGCTCCACGGTGGTGTTAGTCGCCATTAAGCCGCCAGTCGGCGCGCCCGGGGCAATATTAATCGTTAAGACGCCAGGATTTACCACCGCCAAGGTGAAAGGACCAAGGATTGATTGGCCGGTAGGATAAATGCGCACGGCAGAAGAAACACCATAAAGAAGATAAGGAGAAACATTAAACACAAACGGATCATTGGCCAAATTAGGACAACCGGAGCCAATACAAGAAGTGTCAGCTTTAATATTTAATACCTTAGTCTGGCCAACAGGAATGATCAATGGATTAGTCCGCAAATCAATGATCCCGCCAGCGTGAAGCCCTTGTGTCTTGCCTAAAAGAGTACTACCATCGTAAACAGAAACCGCTGAAGTTTGATAGCCGCTGGCGCCACCACCGGGCGGAAAATTGGCGGCAATGGAAATGCCTTCCACCCTAATATCTTCGTCGATAGCTTGCAAGGACAAGGTACCAACATTCGCGTTAAGCGTATTCTGAGGCAGTACGCTGTTGGTAGTTGTCGCACTGACTGCCAGTCCGCCATGGGTGATAAACTCCATCACCGATCCATCGCTTGGCGCCACATTAACTGCCACCGTCCCAATGACATCCGGATCCAATGAAGCCGCAACCACTGACTGACCCAGCCCGGCACTGGGGCCAACTTGATATGTACCAATGGCTAGAGGCGAAACATCTCCGACAACAGTCAGGGTTTTTTGAGTCCCCGCCGCCAACTTTATCGGCGAAGCGGAAAAATCAAAAGTCAAAGTCGCTGTTTGATCGCCGTGATCCTCAAAAAGAGTGGCACTACCAATAGGGTTACCATCGGCTAAAACCGCAAAATTATCAACCATCGTCGCTGTACTGGTGGTAGTAGTACTATTATTGTAGTGGTATTGGACTAATTCTTTCAAAGAATTAATATTCAAACCAACGTCACTTTGGGAGGTGTCTAATGTTAAATGAATTAATTCCAAGCCACGAGCTCCGGCGATAACTTTCTTGGAGGCAATATCGCCGGCGTCATAGACGTCAACCCGACCGACCAGTTGTTTCGGCCGACTGAGAACAATATAACCGACATTCTCGTTGCTGTGCCTGATTTCCCTGTCTTTAGACTGTTCTTCCTCAACCATCACCTGGACTGACCGACCAGTAAGACTGCGCTGACGGAGTGCCGCCGTATCAATATCGTTGGCGGTCTGACTGTCAGCCAAAAAGACTGGGGTTTGATCAAAAAATTTTCTAAAAGTAATCGTTTTCCACGATTCTTTAAAATCCTTAACTAAACCAACGTCCATCACGATATTGCCTATATTACCAGCAAAAGGACTGAAAGCGATGTAACCGACTAATTCGTTAGAGTGCTGACCGTCTTGTCTTTCTTCTTCTTGGATTCTGACTTCAAAGCCAGTGGTGGTAACATTTTTGTTCCGGGTGACAATTGGGGTAACATCATTAAGAGTTTGGCTTTGCGATAAAACAATCGGCAACACGGCCGAAGGTGAAGTAACAGAGAAGGGTTTTTTATAGCTAACCGCTTGCCAGGTTTGATTGACACCGTCTAAACGGCCGACATCAACTTGAAAACTGCCGAATTCATAAGAGCCAGCCGGAATAATTAAAAAATTAACATGTTCGGCCCGATGGCTGCCATCAAGATAAGCCCATTCTTCCACCTTAACTTCAAAACTAGAGTCAGTAATATTTTTTAATCTCACGTGGGCCGGCTGACCATTGAATTGAGTAAGTGGCTCAACAATAACGACCGGCGTCTGACCATAAGCTCGACCAAATTTTACCGTTTGCCATTTATCAGTTAAATTATAAAGGGTGCCGTATTCGCCGATGTTTAAAAAATTATATGATTGGTATTTAAAAGCAAGTTTATCAACTAAACTGGCAGTCAAGGCGGCGGCCTGAGCCGAAAAAATCCCTAACAGCATGGTCAAAGTAACCGTCATGATGGCCATTAATGTTAGATTGGCCGTATCGGTTCTGGTTCTAGTTATCGTCTTGATTACCGTTGGCGCTTTGTTGTGATCTGCAAACATAAAATTAATAATTAATTTTTAAACTATTAGATTTTATTTGCTTGCCATTCCTCCATTGCTACCTGAACTTCAGCCACACCTAATTGAGGCCAATTTTTTAAAGAGAAACCAACCGCTTAAATTAACTTCGTCCCGCCCAGGCTAACAAAAGATACCCAGACGATTCTTATTTTTCGGCTCTATCCAATTATCTATAGATCCTGGCTATTGTAGCCCACGCATCTTTCATTATCGAAATCCCATTGGCAGATTCCATTTAAGCCATATTGACATTCATCATAATTAGTTACACCAGCGCAATCATATTCCTGGTCGTTGGCTTGGCTAGTAGCACTAGTGTTTGTGCACCAATCATGGTTGACGGAACAATCCAGTGCACAAGGGTGATATTTGTCAGTGAGTCCGCCGGCTTTAATAAAGCATTGATCGTAATTTAGCGTTGAATACCAGTAATCAGTGTACCCACCATCCCACCCACCGCCTTCATTAGCGACCAGGCACTGAAAATAAAATACGGTGAGGTTAGAATACCCAAAATCTTTTAAAGGCCACGGTGAAGTGGTAATCTTTGGGAGCTCAAAAAGATAGTAGGGTCGGGGTGGCTCAGGCCTGTAACTAACAGTGAGAGAAGATTCAACATCGCTTCTATTGGCAGGCGCGGAGGTGAATCTTTGACCCAAACAGTTGATATTAGCCATGATCTTCTGCGGCGTCCTGGCAAATGGATTAACTATCCCGTCGGCACCATTCGTCTTATATTTTTCAACATTATATTTCAAAATTGCTTTATTCTCGGCTATAAAAGTATTTCCACTTAAACTGCTGAACATAATATCTGTCGAGATATCGGCACGTGGCAAAGAAGGTATGGGGCGATTATCTTCGGGATTAGCAGGCAATATAGTAAGCCAATACAAATCCCTAAGTCCAAGATAATGTCCAAGTTCGTGTTTAATAGCCATTTCTGTCGTCTTGGAAAAACCTTCCCGGGCAAATTTTTGTGAGGATATTTCAATATATCTAGAATAATTATAAAAACCACCAGTATCGCCGCCTTTATCCGGGCCAATACAAATAATCACGTTACGATCTCCGCCCTCGGGGCAAGCACCATGGTAGTCTTGGATAATATTTCCCACTCTAAACATTATGTCAATCCCCTGTCCGCGGTAGAATGCATTAACCGAAGAAACTAACCTAGCCGCACCCTCCGTGGTCATTGTATAAGGTAAATTTACGTAAAAATGAAGATCGACGACTCCTGCCGTGTCACTTTGTAAAAAGCACCTGCTGGTATCCCAGTGCTGACAATCCATCGAACAACCTAAGATCCCGGAATCATAATCACCATCACTTGCCGATGAGCACGTTGCCGCACCTACTTTAAACCGGTCACAAAGTTCACCGGCGTCAATTGTGTTGTTGCCGCAGGTTGGCGGTATATCCGGCGACGCAAAACTCGCACTTTCTACGTTCTGGCCGTTGCTGGATAACGTTAAGGTATGGCTGCCTCCAATTAAGTTAGTGTTTAGCGTACAAACCGTTGCCCCACCTTCAGCGCTACCACAACCCGCCTCATTGGCCGAAACACGGATACCAATCGGACCGATTATAATAGTATCAAAGTCTTCCGGTAATACACCCTGCATTACCAAACCGCCGTCACTAAACAATACACCATTAAAATCACCGGCCAGCGGTATACTACCGCCGGTTGGATCAACAGTGCCGCTATCAACTGGTCCGGGAAGGGAACTATAAGTAACGGTGAAATTATTGCCATTGCTGAATAAGGTTCTTTGGATACTTTCACTAACACCGTTAATCGCAATGCTGCTGACTTGAATATCCGTGCCACCTTGGGTACACGAGCTGCCGTTCCAGCCCAGACAACAGTCATTGGTAAAAGAGAAAGTCAGAGTATCAGCTGAGGTATTGGTAATGGTTTTAGTCTGGGGGCTAGAATTGCTCAACTCAAAAGTGGTAAGGACATTGCCAGCGGAATTCTTGACGGTTAGCTGAGGAACAGGGCAAGTCGCTTGACTGGTTGGATTTGCCTCTACCCATACCCAACTACAACCAAAAGAACTAAGGCCATACTGACACGCCCCATAGTCTTGAATCGCACCGCAATAAGAATAACTCCCTTCGCAGATTTCAGAATCATAATTCCAGGTACAGTTGGCGGCGTTGCAAGTGTACTCATCATAGATATCAGAACATAATATATACTTATCGGTATTTTCACCATTACAAATCATAGCTTCACCGTCCCAGGTGCAGCCGTAATCCTCTTGCCCTAGGCAGGAATCATAGTCCTCAAAATTTGAACAAGAAAAAACACAACCCGTTTGGGATGGCTCGGCAACGAGTGCAGAAGCAGTCCAGGTGTTAATCGGACTGGCGTTAAGAGTCAGTGAAAGAGTGGCCATAGAAGAAGATGGTAACTGGCTAACGATTAAAAGACTAGCCAGGGACACGCCAAGAGCGGCAACGGAGATAAACAACGACACCAGAGCAGAAATGGAAACAAAGGTTTTTGTCGCTACGGCGGTCTGGACTACTGTTGGTGCTTTGTCGTGGTCAAACATGAAATTAAGATCAATGACAAATTTTAAAAAATAAATCAACTAATTGATTTTATCACTCTCCCACTCCTGCATCACCGACTGAATTTCAGCCACGCCAACCTGAGGCCAATCTTTTGCTGACTCGTGATCAACTTCTTCAATACTGACTTTGGCCGCCGCCTCATCCATCAAGTCGATGGCTTTATCGGGAAAAGATTTATCTTTAATATGTTCGGCCGCCAAATGGACTGCCGCTAGAATTGCCTCGTCGGTGATATGGACTTGGTGGAATTGTTCATACTTTCTTTTAATCCCCCGCAGAATATCAACGGTCTCATTTTTTGTTGGTTCGTCAATTAAAATAGGATGTAACCGACGATCAAGGGTAACATCCTTTTGGATAAACTCTTTGTACTCTTTAGCCGTCGTCGCACCAATGACCTGCAGATCACCCCGAGCTAAGGCCGGTTTTAGTATATCGTCAGCATCCACTGCCCCTTCCGCGCCACCGGCTTCGGCCAAGCTGTGAATCTCATCAATAAATAAAATAATATTTCTTTTGGCTGCAATAATTTCATCCATAATTCTTTTCAAGCGCTGCTCAAATTCGCCCCTATACTTAGTACCCGCCACAAGCGAGGCTAAATCTAAAGACAAAACTCTTTTGTGCAACAAGTCTGACGGGACTTTTTTATTAATAATAGCTTGAGCTAAGCCTTCGGCAATGGCGGTTTTGCCAATACCGGCTTTGCCCACCAACACGGGATTATTTTTTGTCCGCCGGGAAAGAACCTGAATCACTCTTTCTATTTCTTCCTCCCGGCCAATTACCGGATCCAACTTGCCCTCAGCCGCCATTTGGGTTAAGTCTTTAGAATACATGGCTAAAGTCGAGGTGGAATGATTAAAAAAACCGCCAGCCGAGCTGTCGGTTCGCTTCCAGATAAAATATAAAGCCGCGATAGCGGCTAAAATAAGGGGTAATAAGATGCTCCCGGCTGTGCTCTGCAGACTAGACCAAAGAATTTCCATTGAAGACTAGATTACTCTTGTCTTAAAGATTTGCTTTTTCACTTTGTTTTATCTATTATAATTATAGCATAAAAAAACTTTTATGGCAAGTGTTGACGATTTAATCAAAGCAATCAAACAGAACAGCAGCAATAGGCAAAGCAGCCATCGTCTGCCGATTATTGCCAATCTGCGCAAGTCAAATCATAATGTTGATTTGGATATGATTAGGTTAGCTTATGATTTTGCCGAACAGGCTCATCAGGGTCAGGCCAGAAAATCAGGCGAACCTTACATTGAACATCCGCTGCAGACGGCCATTACTTTGGCCAAAATGGGCCTAGATCAAGACACGATCATCGCCGGGCTGCTCCATGATGTGCCGGAAGACACTAAATTCAACTTGGTTGACGTGGAAAAAAATTTCGGGCCGGAAGTGGCGAATTTAGTCGCCGGCATCACTAAACTGGGCATCATCAAATATCGGGGCATTGAAAAGTACGCGGAAAATCTGAGAAAAATGTTTATTTCCATGGCCCAAGACATCAGGATTATTCTGATTAAAATGGCCGACCGGCTCCATAATCTTAAGACTCTAAAATACCTACCACCGGAAAAACAAAAAAGAATCGCCCAGGAAAGTCTGGAAATTTACGCTTCAATCGCTAACCGCCTGGGTATGGGTCAAATTAAAGGTGAAATTGAGGATTTGGCTTTCCCTTATGTTTTGCCCGAGGAATACCGCTGGATGAAAGAAGAAATCCTGCCCAAAATTGAATTGAAGATGGAACATGTTGAACAAGTGATTAAGACGATAAGAAAAGAACTGGCGAAAAATAGAATCCAAATCGTTTCAATTCATGGCCGGCCAAAGCGGCTTTACAGTTTATACAAAAAACTGATCAAACCCCACTACAATCGGGATGTGTCTAAAATTTATGATTTAGTCGCCACCAGGATCATCGTCACTAGCGTTGCCGACTGCTACAAAGTTCTGGGTATTTTGCATCAACTTTGGAAGCCCCTGCCCGGCCGGATTAAAGATTACATTGCCCAGCCCAAGCCAAACGGTTATCAGTCACTCCATACCACGATTTTTGGTCCGGAGGGTAAAATTGTCGAATTACAAATTCGGACCAATAAAATGCATGAACAAGCTGAATACGGTATCGCCGCTCATTGGCATTATAAAGAATGGGATAAAAAGAACAAAAAAATTGCCGGCAAAGGTTACACCCCACCGGAAAAACTTAAATGGATTCAAGATTTGGTCAACTGGCAAAAAGAAATCCAAGACAGCCAGCAGTATCTGACCTCGCTGACGGTTGACGTTTTTAAAAACCGAATTTTTGTTTTAACGCCAAAGGGGGACGTGATTGACCTGCCGGAAGAAGCGACGCCGGTTGATTTTGCCTACCACGTCCATACCTATATCGGTGATCATTGCAGCGGCTCCAGAATTAACGGCCAAATCGCCAGCCTGGACACGGTATTAAAAAACGGCGATGTGGTTGAAATCATCACCGATAAAAACAGAAAGGCGCCGAGCCGGGACTGGCTGAAATTTGCTAAAACTCAGGCCGCAAGAGGAAAAATCAGAAACCGAGCAAGGAATCACTAATCCAACTCCACGCCAAACTTTTTTAGTAGTGCGTTTAACTCTTCAGCCGAATAAAAATCAATAATAATCTGTCCGGTCTGGCCGGATTTTTTGATATTCACTTTCGTGCCTAAAGCTCGCTGCAGACTTTCCTCTTGGACGCTGAGGGTGGCGTCTTTACTCCGGCGAAAATGGCGTTTAACCACGATTTTTTGGACCTGACCTTCCACCGCCCGGACGGTTAAATCGTTTTTTAAAACTTTTTTGAAAAAAGTCAGCCGTTTTTCCGGCGGCAAACCCAAAATGACTCGGGCGGCGCTGTAATTAATCTGACCGGTAATCAAGGCTTTTTGGATTTCGGTCGGCAAAGTTAGTAACCGCAAAGTGTTTGTCACTGCCGACCGGCTCTTGCCCACAATTTTAGCCACCGCTTCCTGGGTCAGGTTGAATTCATCAACCAAGCGCTGAAAAGCCACGGCTTCTTCAACAACATTTAAATCTTGGCGCTGCAAATTTTCCACCAGTGCCAGCTCTAATTTTTTCTGATCTTTGGCTTCCCGGATAATGGCCGGCACGGTTTTTAAACCCAAAATTTGAGCCGCGCGCAATCGCCGTTCACCGGCAATCAGCTGATAGCCGACCTCCGTCTGGGTCACAATTAACGGCTGTAAAATCCCGTGCTCCTTGATTGAATTGGTCAGGTCTTCCAGACCCTGATGGTCAAAATCACTGCGCGGCTGCATCGGATTGGCTTTAATCTTTTCTACGGGCAAAGAAAAAACCATTTCCTGACCCGCTAGGACTTCAGAATTTTTTGGTAAAATGTCCTGCCTGTTTTTTACCGGGATTAAAGAACTTAAGCCCCGGCCCAAACCTTGATTTTCTTTCATATTTTAAAAACTAGGGTTGATAAGACTGCTATGTTTTTCAATAATTTCCCGGGCTAAATCTTCATAAGCCTTCGCCCCGGGGGACGTGGGATCATAAGCTAAAATCGTCTGGCCGTAGCTGGGAGACTCGGTCAAGCGGATGTTACGCGGAATGATAGTATTAAAGACCGAACCGGGAAAATGCTGATGCAGTTCATCATAAACTTGTCGCGACAGCCGGTTGCGTTTGTCGTACATCGTTAAAACCGCGCCTAAGACGTCAAGCGACGGACTAAGATTTTCTTTAATCAGGTTGATCGTAGAAAGCAGCTGGCCCAAACCCTCTAAAGCGAGATACTCGGCTTGAACCGGAATCAAAACGCTGTCGGCGGCGACTAAACCATTGACCGTTAATAGATCCAAAGACGGCGGACAATCGATAATAATGTAATCATAGTCATTTCTGATCTCCATGAGCGCCTGGCGCAGCCGGTATTCCCGATCGGGTAGACTGACCAATTCCACTCGCGCGCCAGCCAGGTCCGGGCTTGAGGGCGCCACTTTGTAGCCCTGGTGGCTGGTCGGTTGAATGATTTCGCGTAGAGAAATGCTGTCGGCTAAAACCTGATAAATATTTTTTTCCAGTTTATTTTGGCCTAAGCCAAGACCGGAAGTGGCATTGGCCTGAGGATCAGCGTCAATCAACAAAACAAAGTTACCTAACCAAGCCAGGTAAGCGCCTAGATTAACGGCCGTGGTGGTTTTACCGACGCCGCCTTTTTGGTTGACAACAGCGATGATTCGCGACATGCTTTAATTATAATAAAAATCTCCGGCTTTGACAATCAGAAAACATTTACGTATAATAGGATTCGTGGCGAATGGCGAATCGCCGTAAAGATTTACTAGATAAGACATTGGCCGCTGTGGTGAAATTGGTATACACGCAGCACTCAAAATGCTGTGAGCGCAAGCTCGTGTCGGTTCGAGTCCGACCAGCGGCACCAACAAAAACCCATGAGGGTTTCCCGCTCAATAATTATATTAAAACGGGACCCCGCCCCGCAATTGCGGGGCGGCGGTGACTCCCTCCTCGCCCACCAACATATCGATCCATAATGAACAAGATGTCTATGACGGTTAACGACAAACAACAATTTCCAAAAGGCGTGGAAGTGGTCGGGTCATCTATTATTGAAGACGGCGAGGGAAAAATCCTTTTGGTTAAATCGCCAAAGTGGCACAACAAGTGGGTGATGCCAGGCGGGCACATTGAACCCGGCGAAAAAATTGAGACCGCTTTACTGCGAGAAGCCGAAGAAGAAACTGGTTTAAAATTACAATGCGTTGGGATGATTACCTTTGGTGAACTGATCAACTCAAAAGACTTTCATCGACCGGCCCATTTTGTCTATTTTGACATGGTTTGCAAAACTGGAAGTAAAGATATCAAACTGGATAAAACGGAATTGACTGACTATGTCTGGGTTGAACCCAGGCAAGCGCTCACCATGGACTTGGCTGAAACTTATGACAAAACCATTGAAGACTATTTAAAGTTTAAAAACTCGGATAAGCGCGCCTAAAAACCAAAAATTCGGAAAACCATCGCGATTATGATATAATGAATTTGACTGCAGTTTTAAAACTGCAGTATCCAAGTAAATTTTAATGCAAAGTAATTTTCTAAAAATATGCGCTGGCTATACATTCTCACTCTTATTGCTTTAACCTTAAGTTTCACCCCGTCAATTTTGGCCCATTCCGGCCAAGACGGCGAGCTAGTTAAGTCAGCCGAAGCGACAGCGGTTTACGTTGTCCAAAACGGCCTGCGTTATGTTTTCCCGGATTTAAAAACTTACCAAAGCTGGTACGGCAATGATTTTTCTGCGGTTAAAACCGTCAGTAAAGAAGAACTGATGGGCTATCAGCTCAAAGGCAATGTCACTCATAAGCCAGGCGCCCTGATTAAAATTCAAACCGACCCGAAGGTTTATGAAGTCACTGACGACCAGGGGTCAATGATGGCGATTCAGGACGAGGCGGAAGCCGTCATTAAGTTCGGGGTGGATTGGGCAAAATTAATTGTGGACGTGCCAGACGCCTTTTTTGTTAACTATGCAATAGTCACGGCTCCCCCGCCGGCCGAAGAGCCAACGCCGACTTCAACCCCGCCAACCGTGCCGCTGACTTTTGACCAGACCCCGGCTGAACCGAGCAAAGAGTCAACTAACCTGATTCGGCTAACTAACAACCAACTGTCAGATAAAATTCTGGACATTGAGTGGAATGACTCAATCTACGGCGTGCTTTGGCTCCAAAACGATGACCTCTACTACACCTATATTTTGGCTTCAACCTTAAACTTCGGTCCGCCGGTAAAATTAAACGCCAGCGAAGTTAAAGCCCTGGCCGGCCAAATCACCTGGGACGGCAGTTATTTTGCCGTCGCCTGGACCGGCCAAAACGGCGACCAAACCAATCTTTATTTTTCAAAATTAGGCATTGACGGCCAAATTTGGGTTAACCAAAAAAAGATTACCACCGTTGACGCCGACTCAGGTGTTAGTATTACCGATAATAACGACGCAAAATACGCGGTGGCTTGGGACAAATCACTGACCGCTAACGCCGATGCCAAGGAAATATTTTTCACCAACCTGGACGATGTCGGCGTGATTACTAGCGCCATTTTCCAGGTCAGCAGCTCTGACGCCAAACAATCAAGGCAACCAAAAGTTTTGTGGAATAACGCCGATTACGGTCTGTTTTGGCAAGACCAGCGCGACGGCAATGCGGAAATTTACTACAGCCGGCTGGACACCAGCGGCTCGGAACTGACTCAAGACACCAGAATCACCAATAACGAAAGTGAAACTTTTTCACCGGCCATTACCTGGGACGGCACCACCTATGGCCTGGGCTTTTATGACGGCCGGGCCGGCGGCGGTTATTACTTTAACCGAGTATATTCTAACGGCACCAAAATCTTAACCCTGGACGCTAAACTGGCCAGCTTAACCAATAGCGCTGACAACGGCATAGACATCACTTATCTAAATAACTTCTACTACTTGGCCGCCGCTCATAAAACCACCAGTCCTAAGCCGGACGACGGCACGGAAATTTATCTGATCCAAGTGGTGGAAGGCGGTGATGTTCGACTGGAAACTCGGTTAACCTATAACCCCTGGCAAGCGAGCAGCCCGGCGATTGTGGAAAGCGACGACAGTTTTGGTATTATCTGGGCTGATGGCCGGGCGACTTGCACCGATTGCAGCTTGGCCGAACCAAAGCGGGATGAATTCTATTTCCTGAAAATGGACGATTAATTTTAGCTAACCTAAAAGAGGCCACGGAATGGCCTCTTTTTTTATTCTAAAAATAATTGATCTGGGGAATGATTTTAGTGAGTTCGGCGCAGGCAAGGGTGGTTAAGCTCTTGTAAAATTCTTCGCCTCCCCTTAGGGGGGGGTATATATTTTACTTTTGGTAGCGGCGGAGGGATTTGAACCCCCGACCAAAGGATTATGATTCCTCTGCTCTACCGCTGAGCTACGCCGCCATTGGTTTATGAATTGGTTGCGGGGGTGGGATTTGAACCCACGACCTCCAGGTTATGGGCCTGGCGAGCTGCCGGGCTGCTCTACCCCGCGTCAATGGTGAATGAATCACCGCTTCAGTATATATAAATCGTTGACTTTAGTCAAGATGTTTATAAATTCTAGTCTTAGGCAATAAATAAAAAAATTCGGGAAAGGCCGTAATGCACCTTTCCCGATGTGATTGATTGTGATTTTGTCCATTCTTCCTTAGCAATGATGATAAACATTCCAGCCCTTGTAAACGGTCAGGGCTTCGTCGACGGCGTCAGCCACCAAGGCCTTGGTCGCGGCGACGTGATGCTCGAAGCCTTCACGGCAGATGAACTGCAAGAGCTCCTGAAAACGAAGCACGGAGATCACGCCGTAACCGCCGAAGGTGTTGAGCTTCTCACCGGTGAAGTCGCCTTGACCGACGTAAGCACGTATCTGGCCATTGTTGTCGTCGGTGCCCACCCGGCAATAGGTGAACGATCCGGCCGCCACCGAGCCGACGATGGTGCCATAGGTGTTTTCCCTGCCGACCGTGCCGGCGATGATGGCCTGGTAGTCCATCTGATGCTCGGTGAAGAAGGACTTGGGCAGGTTGGAGCAATGGAACACCACGCCCTTATCGGGGTTGGCGCCGTGATTGTTATTCCAGTCCAAAAGCGCCGCCGGACCGCCGGAAGCCGACTGGAGAACGAGCATGCCGACCAGGCCGGCGATATCGGTCTCGCAAGCGCTGGGCAACAGGTTGTTGGACATCATACTC
>MHIE01000019.1 GCA_001817345.1 Candidatus Buchananbacteria bacterium RIFCSPHIGHO2_01_FULL_44_11
TTTTGGGTTGTAATCGTGACGGAATAAATTGCCCCAGAGACATAATATCTTTTTTGGGAATTTCTATGCAACATAGCAAAAACTAGGCGCTATGTTGAGTTTAAGTATTGATTAAATAAAATTCTAAGCCTTATCCACCAAAAAAAGAATTAAGCCAATCACGGCGGCCACGCCGGCAATGACCCAGAAACGCATGACGATTTTTGGTTCGGGCCAACCAATAGCTTCCAAGTGATGATGAATCGGCGAAGAAATAAAAACTTTCCGGCCCAGAAATTTTTTGGCAATCTGCTGGATAATGACCGACAGACTTTCCAAAACAAAAATAAAACCAATCACCGGCAAAAGCAAGGCGGCATTGGTCAGCATGGCGATGATACCCAAAGTCACGCCTAAAGACATCGAACCGGTATCCCCCATAAAAAACCGCGCCGGGTTGATGTTAAACCATAGAAACGCCAAGAGAGAGCCGACAATCACGCCGCAAAAAGTGGCTAAGTCGTACCGGCCCTGGGCAAAAGCAATCGCGCCGTAAGCGCCAAAGGCGGTTAAAAGCGTGCCACCGGCTAAACCGTCAAGGCCATCGGTAATGTTAACCGAGTGAGCGGTGGCAATGATGACAAAAAGGAAAAACGGAATATACCACCAGCCAATGTCAAAATTGCCCAAAAAAGGAATGTGCAAAACCGTCCACTCCAATTTAAAATAAAACCACCAGGCGCCGATAGCGGCAATGATGCCGTAGATGATAAACCGATGACGCATCCGTAAACCCCCGCCGTTTTTCCCCATTCGCCAAACGTCAAAAGCGTCGTCAACTAAGCCGATCAGGGCTGAAGCGACCAAAGCGCCCAAAGGCAAAAGAGTTTCCGGCCGGGATAAAAAATTCAATTGATCAAAAATACCGTCAAAAACTTTGGCTAAAAAAGCGAAGAGTAAAACCAGCAGCAAAGTGGTGCCCCAAATTAAAATGCCGCCCATGGTGGGGGTACCGGCTTTTTTAGCGTGCATCTGAGCAAAAATTGGCGCCGACTGCGCGTCCCTAATACCCTTACCTAAACGATATTTGTACAAAAAATGAGTCAAAAAAGGCGTCAGGGCAAAAGTGACAATAAAAGACAAGGTGGTTAAAAGAAAAATTTTAATTACTAAAAAGTTAGCCATTGCTTTTTTAAAGATTAATGAAAATGACCGTCAGACTGGCCAAAAAAATCAGGACCTGAACCAGACTGCTGGCGCTGACTAAAAAATAACTGATAATTTTTTCTTTTTCGGAAAACAAACTGGCGAGGATAAAATTAAGAAAAATGATGAATAAGCCGCTGGCCGGCAGCCAAAAGATTTCGTACCAATTGCCCAATAAATCAACGCCAAAATAAATATTATAATGAAAAATTATTGATTCGGAAAAATTCCTAATCAGCCGAACTAAAATTAACCAGACTAAAATATTAACCAACAAACTAAAAAGCAGGTTGAATTTTATCAAACGATTAGACCAATAGGCCTGGAGACTAGGATTTTCCTGAAAACTACCCAGCATTGATGAAATTAAGATTAATTCCCTATGTATATATTACTGATTATTGAGTTTTTTGTCTAATTGACCGCTGAGAGCGCTAAAATCAGCTGTGGACATAAATTTGATTTACTAAAACTAAGATTATGTGGTATAATATATGACGCTGAAACACAAAATATTTTAAAACCACAAGCAACAAAACAAAAATTATGTTTCAAGATTTAGAATTAAAAAATATTTTGCTGAAAACTAACGCTTTAGGAGAAAAAGAGCTAAGCTTACATTCAGAAGAAGCTAAAAACCGTAACCAAAGTCTTGAGGAGTATCTAATTGGAAAAAAAATCATCAACGAAGAGCAGCTCTATCAAACGGCTGCTTCTTTTTATAAAATACCGTTTATCAACCTCAAAAATCAGGCGGTCCGAAAAGACATCCTGTTTATGATTCCCGAACCGCTGGCCGTAACCCATAGAATCATCGCTTTTGACAAAACTGAAACCGAGTTGAAAGTGGCAGTTTTAAACCCTCAAGATCTGCAAATCTTTGAATTCTTAAGAAAAAAAACGGCCTTAGACGTCCAGATATATCTGACTAACCCCGAGAGTTTTAATGAGGTAATTAAAAATTACCATAAAGGCTTAAAGGCTGAATTCCAGGAGTTGACGGCAGACACCACCGCCTCAGAAGCCGACAGCGAAGAAAGTAAAGACAAAAAACTCAAAGCCTTGGCTGAAGATCTGCCGGTGATTAGAATTGTTGACACGCTGTTGGAATACGCCATTTTAGAAAACGCCTCGGATATTCACATTGAACCGGTGGAAAAGCAGATCACTGTCCGCTATCGGATTGACGGCGTTTTAAGAAATGTTATGACCCTGCCTAAATCGGTTCACTCGGGTATCATCGCCAGAATTAAAATTTTGTCTGATTTAAAATTAGATGAGCACCGGCTGCCTCAAGACGGCCGATTCAAAGTCAGCGCCACCGGTTACAACGTTTCCTTCCGTGTTTCAATTATTCCCACTTACGACGGCGAAAAAGCGGTCCTCCGACTCTTAAATGAAAAGACCAGCTTACTCAGTCTGGAACAGCTTGGCTTTCAACCAAAAGTTTTGCCCTTAGTCAAAAGAAATATTAAAAAGCCCCATGGCTTAATTTTAGTCACCGGCCCGACCGGCTCAGGTAAAACCACCACCCTTTATGCGATTTTAAACGTTTTGAATCGGCCGGAAGTTAATATCACTACAATTGAAGACCCGATTGAATACCGGATGCAGGGCATCAACCAAAGCCAGGTTAATCCTAAAATTGGCTACACCTTCGCTAACGGCCTGAGGGCTTATCTGCGCCAAGACCCGGACATCATTATGGTGGGTGAAATCAGAGACAAAGAAACAGCCGAGATTGCCATTCACGCCGCTTTAACCGGGCACTTGGTCTTATCCACTCTGCACACCAACGACGCGCCCACGACCCTGCCCCGCTTAAGCGAAATGGGCATACCGGCTTTTTTGGTCGCTTCAACTGTTAACGTCATTGTCGCCCAGCGCTTGGTCAGAAAAATCTGCCAGGACTGCATTGAAAGTTACACCTTAAATAAAGACGAAATGGAGCAATTGGAAAAACAGGTTAATTTGACATCAATCATCCAAACCCTGGAAAAAGAAGGCATTATCACCAAAAAACAAGCCAAAGAATCCCTGCTATTTTACCGCGGCAAAGGCTGCAAAAAATGCGGCAATGAAGGCTACAAAGGCCGGCTGGGTATTTATGAAGTTATGGAAGTTGATCATGAAATTTCCGAGATGATTCTAAAAGGCACCTCTGGTGGAGAGATGCAGCAAAAAGCCAAAGAAAAAGGCATGATTACGATTTTGGAAGACGGTTTTATTAAAGCCAAAACCGGCATCACCACGATTGAAGAAATCTTACGGGTGACTAAAGAATAATCATTAGCTGTTAGCTGATAGCTTTGAGCTGTTAGCATCGGCTAGACTTTCCTAATAAACTATAAACTAACAGCTACAAACTAACTTATGGCGACCGGAAAAATACCAGGGGTAATCAAAAATTTTCTAAACCGATTCCAAAGCATTAAGCTTTCCCAAAAGATATTCTTTGTGCAGCAGCTCGGCGTGATGATTAGAACCGGCATTTCAATGTCAGTGGCTTTAAAAACTTTAGCCGAGCAAACCACGGCGAAAAATTTCAAAAACATTTTACTTGATCTGCAGCAGCAAGTAGAAAAAGGCAACCTACTGTCTCAGGGTCTAGAAAAATACCAGCGAATCTTCGGCGACCTTTTCATTAATATGATCAAAGCCGGTGAGGCGTCGGGCAAACTGGAAGACGTATTGCGCCAGCTTTTTGTCCAGATGAAAAAAGATCACGAGATCATCGCTAAAGTCAGAGGCGCCATGATTTACCCGAGCATTGTCATCGTGATGATGATCGTGATTGGGATTTTAATGATGATTTACGTCATCCCCAGCATCAGCGGCGTTTTTAAAGAAATTGACGCTCCCCTGCCGCTAGCCACCAGGGTGATGATCGGCGTCAGCGACTTTGTCGTCGCCCAAGGCCTTTACCTTTTGATCGCTGGTATTATTTTAGCCATCGGCTTGAGCGCGGCGATTAAATCGCCTAAAGGCAAAAAAATGTTTCATCAGACCGTTTTGGCTTTACCCATCGCCGGCAGAATTGTAAAAAAAGTAAACCTGGCCAGGTTTTGCCGAACCATCAGTTCCCTGCTAAAAACCGATATCCCGATTGTTCAGTCGTTTGAAATTACCGCCAAAATTTTAGGTAACGTTATTTACAAAGAATCGCTGATGCAGGCGAAAGAACAAATTAAAAAAGGAGTCAGCATTGAACAATCCTTGCGGCCGAACAGCAAATTATTCCCGCCCGTAGTTTTGCAAATGATCTCAGTTGGCGAAGAAACCGGTACTCTGGACGATATTTTGGAAGAGTCAGCTATTTTTTATGAAGATGACGTTAACCAAACAATGAGTGATCTGCCGACAATTATTGAGCCGCTTTTAATGGTTATTTTAGGCATTGGCGTCGGCGCGATGGCCGTGGCGGTCATTATGCCGATGTATTCTCTAAGTCAGCAGATTTAAACGACTTAAACTGCTTTATGAATCCTCAATCCTCTAATCAAAGAGGTTTTTCGTTGGTTGAAATCATGGTGGCGTTGGCAATACTGGCAACCCTCAGCCTAGGCGTTTTGGGTATGTTTCAGTTCGCCTTATTTGTGATTGCCGAAAACAAAGCCCGCACCGGCGCAATTAGTGCGGCTAACGAAGTGATTGAAACTATCAGAAATCTGCCCTATGACCAGATTGGTACCGTCGGCGGCATCGTCGCAGGCGTCATTCCTCAACAGGACACGATTTTACTCAATAACATTAATTACAACGTTGAAACCAGCGTCAGTTATTTTGACGACCCATTTGACGGCACTGTCGCTTTGGGCACGGACTCGCTGGGTAATGACTACAAAAAAATCAAGATCACCATTGCCTGGGTGAGCCAATTCGGCAATAAAGAAATTTCCAACGTCACTACCGTCGCGCCCAAAGGCATTGAGACTAACGAAGGCGGCGGCGTTTTAAAAATCAACGTCATTGATGCCAATGGCCAGCCGGTGCCCGAAGCCTCAATTCATATTATCAATAATCAAACTGATCCGGTAATTGATGACTCCTCGCAGCAAACAAACGATGACGGCTATTTTTACTCCAGCGTACCGGCGGCGGTCAGTTCTTATCAAATTGTGATCACCAAAAACGGCTACAGCAGTGATTACAACTGCGCCATTGATCCGGTTGGCACGGGTTGCGGTCTTGGCGTTGGCAATCCAAATCCAGTCAAACCCCAGGCAACAGTGATTGAAGGTGTTTTGACCGAAGTGACTTTCGCCATTGACCGGGTGGCGACCCTCAACATCCAAACTTTATCGCAAAATAACATCCCGGCGGAATGGATAGTCAATACCGACATCAGCGGCGAAGACCAGCGTAATCCGGCCATCGCCTTAGGTCAAAACGGTCAATACTATTTCAGCTGGCAGGACTTCCGCAATAGCGCCGCCCGCATCTACAGCCAAAGATATAACGGTCAGACGCCGCAATGGGATCCGGATTTAGCTATCACTACCGCTAACAATCAAAACGGGCCGGACATTGCGGTTGGACCAGACGGCAATATTTACCTCACTTGGTATGACGATAAAAACGGCAACCAGGATATCTATTTTAACAAATATGATTCACTGGGTACTGAGCTTTGGGGTGGCGGTAAAAAAGTTAATACCGATTCCGGTTCGGCTGATCAATTCTATCCAAAAATTTCTGTCTCCCCGGCCACCCCAGCCAGCTGTGCCGGTCTCACTACCCAATTAGAGTGCGAAAGCCAGCCCGGCTGCAGTTGGGGGGCCAGTGGTCCGTGTAGCGGCACGCCCACCACCTTTGTCTATATCGCCTGGAAAGACAACCGGGCCGGTGGCGGCAACTCGGATATTTATTTGCAAAAATTCAACGGGGAAAGCGATAATTTGTGGTCAAACGAACAAAAGGTCAATTTCGCTTCTTCCGCTCTTTTCCAGGACATAGAAACTTTCAGCTGGACCTTTAGTAACCCGCTGGAATATATTTGCGATAACGGCAACTGCGACGGCGATACTGACGTAGAAGTTACAACAGGTAAGGCCCAATTGGTGCCCATTCAATCATGCCAAGGTACGCCTAACAGTTGTAATACTTTTTTAAGCCAAACCCTGTGCCAAGGCCAGACTGGCTGCAGTTGGGATGCGGCCGGACCTTGCGAAAACGGCGCTTGCGCTTGCGGCAACCTTAATAACCAAACCGACTGCCAGCAGGCCACGGCCTGCAATTGGGAGGCGGGGGCGAGCGGCTGTACTGGCGCCTGCGACTGTTGGGACATTGGCAACAAAGGGCGCTGTCAATCCGTTGCCGGCTGCGCCTGGCTTTTCTGGTTCTGCTACCCGACGACTGGCTGCAACTGCCCGGCCATCGGCAGTGAAAATACTTGCGAAGATGCCAGCTGTAACTGGGGCAGTACCGGCGGCCAATGCGCCGGCAGCTGCAGTTGTCCTGATATTGCCACCCAGCCAATCTGCAGCCAAGTGAGCTGTAACTGGGACGCGACCGGGCCCTGCAACGGCACGCCGAATATCTGCACGACATTTATCAGCCAAAATGACTGTGAAAATCAAAACGGCTGCAGCTGGACGCCGACGGGCGGCTACCCCAGCGACAGTCCGACTATTCATCCCTCTCAAATCTGGACCGTTAACAATTTGATCTCATGGGATTCTTTTACTGAAACTGCAACTAAAAACGGCGGGGAAATCTACTACCAACTCTCGGACGATGGCAACAATTGGAAATATTGGAACGGTTCAACCTGGCAAAGTGCCGGCAGTGCCGACTACAACACGGCGACGGTAATTAACGCCAACTTTAATAAATTCCCGACCTCAAAAGAAAAAATAATGTTCCAAGCTTTTTTTGCCAGTAACGGCAACCAGCAAGTTATTCTAGACTCAATAGATATCAGCTATACGGTCACGTCAACCGGCGGCAGTTATTCCCAATCAGTTGACCTAAAGGTTAACGACAATGACGACGTCTATGTTGTTTGGGAAACTTATAATGTTAATAGCTACGATATTTTCCTCCAAAAGATCAATACGAACGGCGTTATTGTTTGGGCTAATGACGTTAAGGTTAACGCCACCGATACCGGCGATCAAACCAACCCCGCCCTGGCCTTAGACAGCAGCGGCAATATTTACCTCGCCTGGCAAGACAGCCGCAGCGGCCTAAGCCGAATTTACATGCAAAAATTTGATTCTGACGGCAATCGTTTATGGGGCGTCGACGACATTTTAGTCAGTGAGGATACGCCAAGCGGCAACCAGCAAAACCCAAAAATTATTCTTGACCAATCGGGTAATATTTACCTCGCCTGGCAAGACAGCCGCAACGGCGACAGTGACATCTATATTCAAAAAGTGGATTCTGACGGCAACGTTATCTGGCCTGATGACATCAGGGTCAATGCGGAAACCTTGGGCGACCAAAGAAACCCTGACTTACTGATCAACCAGGCGGGTAATTTAGTCGTTACCTGGCAAGACAATAAAACCGGCGACTACGACATTGTGGCCGCCGAATTTGCCGGCGACCCCTCCAGCACTTCGCCGATCCCGAATGTTTCGTTAAAAATCACCGGCATTAAACAAGTAGGTACTAACCCAATTATTTACAAATACGACGAAGAGCTCACTACTGACGGCTCGGGCAATCTGACACTCAACAATCTGGAATGGGATGAATACTCAATCAGCCTCACGGCCGGCTCAGGTTACACTATTTTCAGCACTGAACCGCCGTTACCGATTTCTCTTAACCCCAACGAGACCAAAAACGTGAAAATAATTCTGGAATGAACCCGACCCAGCCGTTTCTGTATGTTATGGATACACAGAAACGGCTGGGCATCTGGGCGGGTTCTTTATGAGCAGTGTCGGCTCCGCCGACAGTATTATTTTTCAGACTCCCCTTATCTCCGAGGCAAGCCTTAAAGTATTCGGGGAAAACATAATAATGGCTAAAAAAAGTCACAACCAATCGGGTTTATCGCTGTTGGAGATTGTCGTCACTCTGGGAATTTTTTCTATGGCGATTGTCGGAGTTTCGACTTTTATCACCCAAAGTTACAAAGCTAACCTGTTTGCCAACGAACAAGCCGAGGCCATAGAAAATGCCCGGACTGGCACCGATATTATGGTCAAAGAAATCAGAGAAGCTTCCCCGGCGGAAAACGGCGCTTATCCAATTGAAGTGGCCAACGATCAGAATCTGATATTTTATAGCGACATTGATTCCGACGAATTAATTGAGAAAGTCAGATATTATTTGGACGGCACTAACTTAATTAAAGCCGTTACTGACCCAAGCGGCTTTCCGCCAGAATACATCAATCCGGCGCAAGAGACTATTATTTCCCGCTACGTTCAAAATGGCACCGAACCACTATTTTATTACTACAACGCTGATTACCCGATTGATACTGTCAATAATCCTCTCATCACGCCGGCGGCGGTCAATAATATCAGGCTGGTCAGGACCTATCTAAAAATCAACGTTGACATCAGCCGGGCACCGGACAATTTTATTCTCATTTCTAACAGCCAGATTAGAAATTTGAAAGATAATTTATGAGGTTAATTCACAAAACAAAAAAGCAATCGGCCCCCAAAAACCGGGGCGCGATCCTGATTATGACCCTGGTTTTTGCCACAATTTTTGTTTTTATCGCCGGCGGTCTATTGAGTTTAGTCAATCAACAAAAAAAATTAAACCTCCAAAAAAAATCTCAGGCTCAAGCGCTCCAAATCGCCGAGGCCGGCGCCAATTATTATCGTTGGCACTTAGCCCATGCGGTTGAAGACTACGCCGACGGCACCGGTCAGACCGACTGCGACCCTTGCGGACCGTATCTCCACGCTTATTATGACCCCAGTGGCGGACTGCTCGGCTATTTTGAATTAATCATCACCCCGCCGGATCCCAGTTACCCGGGCTCAACGATTGTTAAAGTTAAATCAACCGGCTGGACCACAGACCACCCTAACACTAAAAGATATGTCGCCGTCAGCTTGGGCCGGCCGTCATTGGCCCGTTTTACCACTGTAGTCCACGACAACATCAGTTACGGCATCGGGTCGGAAACTTTTGGTCCGGTCCACGCCAATGGCGGAGTTAAATTTGACGGTGTGGCCCATAATTTAATCACCAGCGCCTTGGAAGAATACTGGTACGAGAGTGCCTGGCGAGACGGCGTCTGGACCAGCCAGCCCGATGAAAATGAAGTTTTTTTGGCCGGCAAAAACTTTCCGGTGCCAATTATTGATTTTGCCGGTTTTACTCAAAATCTCAGCATCATGGAAGAAAACGCCGATAGCGAAGGAATTCTTCTTGATCCCTCCGGATTCGAAGGCTATCACATCCAATTCCTAGGTAACGGCAATTTCCGTTACCGGATTGTTGAAAGTAAAACCAGCAGCTGCGATGGTGAACCAACCGGCGGCATCAATGCTTATTCTGGCCAATGGATAAATGGTACTATTCCCGACAATGGCATCATTTTTGTCAAAGACAATGTTTGGGTTGACGGTCAAATTAACGGTGACCGGGTGACGGTGGTCGCGGCAAAAGAACCGCTGGCGACCGGCAATGCCGATATTTTTTTAAACAACGATTTGTTGTATACTGATAAAAATGGTCTGGACACGGTTGGCTTGATTGCCCAGCGCCACGCCATCATCGGTTTATACAGTGAAGACGATTTAGAGATAGACGCCATCTTGATTGCCAAAAACGGCCGGCGGTATCGGCCCGATTACGATTCGGTCTTTACTTGTGGACCAACAGCTATCCGCAATCAGTTTACCATCTACGGCTCAACCATCACTTATTTAACGCCGTATATGAGCAGCGGCTCGAGTGGCTACCAAAACCGAAATTATATTTATGACCCCAACACTCTTTATGCCCCGCCGCCGTTTTTCCCGACCACTGGTGAATACGACTTCATCTCTTGGGAGGAAATTCTTAAAGACGAAACTTACTAAAATATGTTAATCCGTTCGGAAAAAAATATTTTTGGTCTTGACCTTGGCGACCAAGCGTTACGTTTAGTCCAGCTGAAAAAACAGGGTAAAAATACAATCTTAAAGTCATACAATGAAGTCAAGGTGCCGGATGATGTGATTGTTGACGGCGTGATAAAAAAAGAA
Source organism: Candidatus Buchananbacteria bacterium RIFCSPHIGHO2_01_FULL_44_11 (assembly GCA_001817345.1). GTDB lineage: Bacteria > Patescibacteriota > Patescibacteriia > Buchananbacterales > UBA6539 > 2-01-FULL-44-11. Next base: position 10,356 of record MHIE01000019.1, read on the forward strand.
GACCAGCTGGTTAGTCTAATCAATCAGCTGATTGCTACCGTCCAAGGAGAAAAAATTAAAACCAGAAACATCATCGCTTGTCTGCCGGAAACAAAGACATTCATTAAAGTCACAGACATTGTTTCTGGCGACGCCGAACAGCTGCCCGAGTTGATTAAAGAAGAGGTAAAAAACCATATGCCGCTTGACCCGGAAGAAATCTATTTTGACTGGCAAATTATCGGTAGTACCCCCAAGACGACAAAATTACTGATCGGTGCTGCGCCTAAAGAAATCGTTGACTCTTATTTCGCCACCCTGGAAAAAAGCGGCTTAACTCCCCTGGCCCTTGAAGTAGAAGCTGCCTCCATCACCCGAAGCCTGCTGAAAGAAAATGACCAATCGGCGAAAATTATTATTGATTTTGGCGCCGTCAGAACCGGCTTGATTGTCTATGACCAAGGTACGATTCAATTCACCGTCAGTTTGCCGATCTCAGGCAATAAAATAACCCAAACGATCGCTAAGACCTTGAACCTTGACTTGACTAAAGCCGAGAAAGCCAAAGTTGTCTGCGGCCTAGATCCGGAAAAATGCGAAGGAGCATTGCTCAAAATTCTTTTAAGCGCTATTGAAGAGCTAATCGGCCAGATAAAAAGCACGGCTATGTTTTATAAAACTAACTTTGCCGGCAGTAACGCCATAACCGAAATTGTTCTTTGCGGCGGCGGCGCTAATTTTGCCGGTATTGACCGGGTTTTATCGGAAAAATTAGGTCTGCCGGTTAAGATCAGTAACCCCTTGAACAACATAAAAACCACAAACAAAATAGCCATCCCTAAGGAAAAAATCCTTTCCTACACCACGGCGATTGGCCTAGCCCTCAGAGCTTTTGAAAAATAGCAGCTATGATTACCATCAACCTAATTCCAACAAATAAGAAAGAGGAAATTCGCTTAAGCGAAGTTTATATTGTCATTAAGAATTTAATCATCTCGCTTTTGCTATTCATCATCACCGTGGCGATAATTTTATTAGTGTCAAAAATGATTCTCCAAAATACCTTCAACCGGATCGTGGCCGATACTACCCTAACGACAAGGTATGGCAATATTTTCAGCAATGATATAAAAATTTTCAATCAACGGCTGCGAGCGGTGGAAAAAATCCAAAAAAAATACATCCCTTGGACGGATTTCATTTTTAACTTTGTCAACCTGGTGCCCGACGAGGTCAGTATTGGCACCGTTAGTTTGGAAACTGAGGCTAAAAATGAAGAAGATAATAACACCGTAACAATCAGTGGTACGGCCAAAACCAGGGAAAAACTGCTCCAACTAAAAACTAACTTAGAAAATTCCGCCCTCTTTTCGAATATTGATATCCCGCTGGAAAATCTCCTGAAAAAAGAAGGGGTTAATTTCAACATCAAAGCTAAATTCAACCTAAAAGGCTTAGGCCAATAGGCTATAAAAAAATGAGTGCAAAAAGAAAAATCCTAATATTTATTGCCGCCATTACTGTTGTCACCGGCGTAATTGTTTATTTGGTAATCGTACCAACCGTGATTGAAATAAGAAAAATCAGCCAGGCGATTTATAATGAACGCCTTGATTTGGAAAAAAAGTACCTCCGCGGCCAGCTGCTGAAAAAAACCATTGAAGATTTTGAACAGATCAAACCAAAAAAAGACCAGCTGACCAGCGCCTTCTTGATTTTAGGCCGGGAGTTGGAATTTATCACCAGTCTTGAAGACATTGCCTCTCAGAATCAGTTGATTCAGAACATCCAACTCAACATTAACGAAAAGAAAAAAAGAGAGGAATTTGACGAAGTACCTGTCACTCTAACGTTGCAAGGTAATTTCCTCCAAACGATGAATTACTTAGCGAGCTTGGAAAAATTAAACTACTACATCAATCTGACGTCTTTAAAAATTTCAGCCGCCGACCAAGATCAAGATTCATCGACTAGCTTAGTCACAACCATTCTCAGCGGTAAAGTCAACGCCATTGGGCCAGATAAAGAAGAAAAAGATTAATAGCTATGAAATTAAAACTGCAAATATCTAAATTCAAAATATTCGGTCTGATCATCAAACTGGTCAAGTACCTTTACCTGATAGTGATTTTAATCGCCCTGGGCGCTTTGGCAATCCTTGGGCTGTTTCTTTATAAAAATCTATACGTCACTATCACCCAATCAGAGGAGATTATCCTCCTCAAACAAGAGGTGGCTCCCGATACCATTGATCGAACGAAAGTTAATACCGTCTTAAGTGCTTTAGAAAAAAAATCAACCAGTGCTGACAATATAGACTGGTCGCAAGTTAAAAATCCGTTTAATTTTTCAGTTCAAACGCCGGCACCAAGCCAAATCGGCATTGATTAAAGATAACTCAACCTTTTGGTTCTGACTTGATCAACCCAGAAAATGCTGGGTTATTTTTTTAATATTTATTTAATTTTTTAATTACACCCACTAGGGCGGTCAAAAAATAACGTACTTCTTCTTGAGTATTAAATTTGCCTAAAGTAATTCGCAAATTTCCGGTCGGAGCCAACTGATTTTGGCCTAAGGCTGCCAAAACATGGGAAGACTGTAAAGATCCGGCCGCACAAGCCGACCCGGCTGAAGCGTCAATCCCGGCCTGATCTAAAAGTAAAAGCAGATTTTCTGAGTCAACACCGGCAAAGCTAAAATGAGCGTTAGCCACTACCCGTTTTTTTAGGTCCCCGTTAATTTTCGCCCGAGGGATACAATATCTAACTCCAGCTATTAATTCATCGCGTAATTTTTTAATTCTTTTGGCTTCAGCTGTAACCTTTTTTTTATTCAGCAAAAGCTCGATTGCCCGACCTAAACCGACGATACCAGGGACATTCAAGCTGCCCGGCCGCAAAGAAAACTCATGGCTACCACCAAACTGAATCGGCATGATTGGCGTATTGTTCCTGCAGTATAAAACACCAATACCTTTGGGGCCATAAATTTTATGAGCCGAAAGCGACAACAAATCAACACCCAAAGCGACAACTGAGATTGGACAATAAAGTGCCGCTTGCACCGCATCAGTATGAAAATAAATCAAGGGCAAATTTTCTTTTTTTCTTTGGCTGTTAACGGCTTTCACTAGCCGGCCAATTTCTGCGATCGGTTGAATCGTGCCAATTTCGTTATTGACGTACATGATTGAAATTAGACGGGTATTCTTTTTTATTGCCTGCTTTAGACCGGCTATATTAATCAAACCATTTCGGTCAACGTCAAGAGAAGTAATAGCGACTCCCCTTTTAGCCACAGCTCCACATGACTCCAGAATAGCCGGATGTTCAATCTTAGAAGTAATAATGTGCTCACCGGGTCTCGCTAAACCCTGAATCACGATATTGTCGCTTTCTGTGCCGCCGGCAGTAAAAATAATCTCGTGAGGCTGGCAGCGCAAAAACCTGGCCACCATGGCCCGGGCCTGATCCACTGCTTGCAGCGCCTGCCGGCCGGACCAATGGACAGAAGAAGCATTGCCAAAAATTTCAGAAAAATAAGGCGCCATAGTGGCTTGAACCGATGGGTCAACCGGAGTGGCGGCGGCGTGATCAAAATAAATTCGTCGCCGCTTATTTTTTAAATTTTTGGCACTAACCATAACTTAAAATAATTAAAGCCAAACGGCGATTATGACCGACTGAGTGGAATCAATTTCCTGATCCGTCATGCCGTCAGAGTCAAGGGTATGATCCCAATCAGCCACCGCCCCTAAAAGAGTTTGAAATTTATATTTGAAGCCTTCGCCCCTTTTGGTGCCCGGGTCATTAGTGATAAACTCGTCTTGATCATAACCAGTGATTACCAGCATGTGATAAATCGGACCGGGGGTCTGAAAATAAGGATTGCCTAGTTGGCGGCCGGCGGCCGGCACAATTATCAGTTTACCCTGAGCCAATTCTTTTTTGATTCTCTCAGCCGTGACGTCATAAATTAATTCTGACTTCAAACCAAAATATTGACTTAAAATTTCACTGGTTTCTGCCGCCGTTAAATCAACCTCGTAATCATTATCATTTTCCCACTCGACTAAATCAAGAATGGCTTGTTCCGCAATATGACTATCGAGTAGTTGTTGTTTAAAATATTTAGCGACCATAATCATGGAGGCCTCTTCGCAGGCTTCTCCGTGCAGCTCATCCCAGACTCCATACGGCGCCTGGGAGGTGAATGACACCGGTTGATTGAAAGTTTCGGACACGGTCAAATCAGGCGGCGCTAAAACCTCTTTTGCTTCTTCATCTGGTAGTTCTGGCGATTTTGGCTTTGGTTCGGCCACTATTGCCGGCTGATCAGACTTAGTTGGTTCGGCCTGATTAGAAGGAACGGCCGAATTATTAACCAATTCCGGCTGGTTTAGAGCCAAATTTTGGCGACAACCGGCCAAAAGTATTAGTCCGGCTATAATTAGAAGTATTTTGGCTAGCATAACGCATCTTGACAATATTTAATAAATGAATTATACTATTTTTATATTTATTTTAAAAGTTAAAATTCCATTTTATGTCTCATAAAAAAGCAGGTGGTTCTACTAGTTTAGGCCGCGATTCACAAGCTCAAAGGCTGGGTATCAAATTATTTGACGGAGAAGTGGCTCAACCGGGCAATATTTTGGTCCGCCAAAGAGGCAGCCGAGTCCGGCCGGGCCGCAATGTCAAAAAAGGTGGCGGCGACACTTTATTCGCTTTGACCAGCGGCATGGTTAAGTTTACCAAAAAGAAAATCAAAAAATTCCATGGCCGGCTGGAATGGGCGCGGTTTGTCAGTATTATCCCAAAAAAATAATCCAAATCAATGTAACGTAAAGACGCCCTATTAGGGCGTCTTTTTTATGAATATGTTTATTCGGATTATTTTTTTAATCTTTTGGCCGCGGCAATAAATTCCTTAAATAACGGATGAGGCGACAGCGGCCGGGATTTTAATTCAGGATGAAACTGGGTACCGACAAAAAACGGATGATTAGGCAGTTCGACAATCTCCACTAAATTGCCGTCGGGCGAAAGGCCGGCCAAAAGCAAACCTTTGGCCGTTAAGCGCTTCCTAAAGTCATTATTGAATTCATAGCGATGGCGATGGCGTTCAGAAATTTTTTTCTGGCCGTAGGCGGCAAAAGACTTGGAACCTTTGGTTAAAAAGCAAGGGTAGCCACCCAGCCGCATTGTATTACCATACTGTTTTTTTGCCAGTTTCTCACTTTGGTCAGCCATAATGTGAATCACTGGGAATTTAGTTTTGGGATTAATTTCGGTGGTGTTAGCACCAGCCATCTTGGCCACATTTCTGGCAAACTCAACTGTGGCTAATTGCATACCGTAGCAAAGGCCTAAAAATGGAATTTTATTTTCCCGAGCGTATTTAATGGCTAAAATTTTACCCTCAACTCCTCGCTTGCCAAAGCCACCCGGTACAATTATGCCGTCATATTTTTTTAATTCCTTGACCGCCGACGGCTGTTTCTCGTACAAGTCGGAATTCAGCCAGTCAATTTCCGCCTTGACGTTATTAACCGCGGCGGCGTGTTTAATCGCTTCAATGACCGAAATATAAGCGTCAGGCAAAATGAAATCGCCGGAGGCAAAATACTTGCCAATCATGCCGATTTTTACCGTGCCACTACCATTCTTCAATTTTTTTACCATTCTCTGCCAAGCGGCCAGGTCTTTCTTTTTTGGTTTTAAATTTAATTCTTTGATAATTTTTTCCGCGAACCGCTCACGATCCAGAACTAAAGGCACTTCATAGATTGACTCAACGTCAGGATTGGAAATCACATGGTCTTTGGGAATACTGCAAAAAGTTGAGATTTTCTTGCGCCGCGGTTCATCCACCGGCTCTTCTGAACGACAAATGATAAAATCCGGTTGAATACCAGCGGCATTGAGCTGCCGGACGACGTATTGAGTTGGCTTAGTTTTCATCTCCCCTAAGTTACCCGGGATTGGCAGATAAGTCACCAATAGGAATAGACAATCGTTGGGGTCTTTATAGTGCATTAACCGGGCCGCTTCCAGAAATAAGATGTTTTGATATTCACCGACCGTCCCGCCGATTTCAACAATGGTGATTTCTGAACCGGTTTTTTTGGTGGCCAACCGGATCCGTCTGATGACTTCTTCCGGAATATGGGGTACCACTTCCACGCACTTGCCGCCATAGTCTAAATTTCTTTCCCGCTCTATCACCGACTGATAAACCCGGCCGGTGGTCATATAATTGACGCGGTGAATGTCCGTATTTAAAAATCTTTCGTAATTACCGATATCCTGATCGGTTTCATCCCCGTCTTCGGTCACAAACACTTCGCCGTGCTCGGTCGGATTCATCGTTCCGGCGTCAACGTTGACGTATGGATCAATTTTAATCGCTGTCACTTTAAAACCGCGGGCCTGAAGCAAAGTGGCGATTGAGGCGACTGTAACGCCTTTACCCACACCGGAGATCACTCCACCCATGACGAAAATAAATTTTGGCATATTTTTCTGTTAAATTTTTCTTAAGTAAAAAGCGACAGGCCCACCGAGCTCGGTGGGCCTTAATTGATAAATATTGAAAAATTGAATAAAAGACAATTCACAATCATTCGGCATTAATGATTAAGGTGATGCGGGAATCCAGACCATGATCAAGATTAATCACGACTTCATGCTCACCGATTTCTTTAATGTGTTGGGCTTGGATTTGCTCTTTTTGGACTGAAAAACCCTTGTCCTTCAAAGCGCCGGCGATTTTTAAGGCCGAAACCGAGGCGAATAAAGTACCGGATTCGCTGGCTTTAGCCGTAACTTCAACCACTTGACCTTCCAACTGCTGGGCTAATTTCTCCGTTTTGGCTAAATCAGCCTCGGCCATATTAGATTCTTTCTCTTTTTCCAACTCAGCTTCTTTAATCGTTTCCGGCGTGGCTTCTTTAACTAAGCCCTTGGGCATTAAAAAATTACGAGCATAGCCGGTGGCCACCTCTTTAACATCATTTTTTTCTCCCAAATTGGGCACATTTTTCAGTAAAATTACTTTCATAAATGGCTAAAATTCTTGTTCTCAACTACTTTATCATAAAATCAGAAAATTCGCCAGTCGCCTCAGACCAGTTTTTTTCAATCTTTTGGACCTGAGCTAGTCCTACCCCATTATAGCACCATAAAACAAAATCTTCCAAATCGCTTTGAGATCCCTCAGCGACCAATTCGACCGTGCCATCCTCGGCATTAGCTACGTAGCCGCTAAAGCCGCTCTTGACCGCCTCCTTTTGCGCCAAGTAGCGATAACCAACTCCCTGAACCAAACCATAGATTTTAAGAGTCAGCCTTTTTTTCATTATGAATTTATAAAGTAGTAATTGGTCGCGATTGGGTAATATAAAATTTACCCTTAGCCCAAGCCCATTCTATATCTTCCGGCTTTTTATAATGCTTTTCAATTTGCAGACAGATATTAGCCAGCTCAATAATCTGCCGGCCGGTCAACTTCTGTGACTGCTGCTTATTTTTCGGCACGGCCTGCCAACTGTTGCCTGACTGTCCCTTGCGGGCTAGCATTTTTTTCTGCTCGGCGATATTAATGTCTAAAATGCTTAAATCTTTTTTACTGACGACGTAACTGTCCGGCGTGATTTGCCCCGAGACAATCGCTTCGCCTAGGCCAAAGCCGGCCTCAATGATTAACTGGTTTTTATCTTTAGTCACCGGATGAACAGTAAAACAAATGCCCGAAATTTCAGACGCAACCATTTGCTGGATCACCACGGCCACCGAAACTTTCGAATTACGCATCCCTTTTTCAAAACGATAAAAAATTGCCCGGGACGTAAAAAGGGATGACCAACAAGACTTGACTTTACCCAATAAATTCTTTTCCGTCGTGTTCAAATAAGTTTCCAGCTCTCCGGCCCAACTAGCTTGCGAGGAATCCTCAGCCGTGGCTGACGACCGGACCGCGACAAACTGAGTCTTTAATTTTTTAAATTCAATCAAAATATCCTGCTGCAAATCTTTGGGCATTTTGGCGTCATGAATCAGGTCCCGGATCATATTCGAGGCGCCATCAACCGAGTTCAAATCCTTGTAATTGACCTTTTTTAGCTCGGCGGATAATTCCACGTTTAGATCCGTCTCGGCTAAAAACCGATCAAAGGCAGCCGCTAAAACCACAAAACCAGGCGGCACTGGAATGCCGGCTTGGGTCATCTCGCCCAGCGAGGCGCCCTTGCCACCGGCAATGCCCACGTCTTTTTTAGAAATTTTGCCAAAAGGCAGAATAAATTTTGACATAATTTTAGAATAAAAATGTTTGCTTAAATCAATTACAGTATAGTAAATTTTTAAATAAAAATACAGCCATAACATTATTTTTTCTCTAAAATAAGATAAAATTTGGCTTCAACTATTGACTTTTTTGATAAATTATGATATTATATAATATTAACCATAAAATACCACTTTATCTTTGGTTGGCTCTAATTAGCGGTAAGTCGCTATTGTGGCTTATCGCTAGTTAAAACCAATAAAAAACCTCAAAATGACTTGAGGCTAAAACCAAGGATGTTGACCAGACAGTCAAGATATCCTTTTTCATTAAAAGCCGTTAGGCTTGTTTTTTATTTTATTCAGCGCGCAAAATTTCCAAGGCCCTATCCAGTTGCGGATCTTTGTCTTGGTCGTAATCTTCCCGGGTTCTTTCCACTTTAATATCCGGCTCAATACCCTTCTCGTTAATCTGCCGATCTTTGGGCGTCAGCCATTCAGCAATGGTCAATTTAACCGAAGAACCGTCTTTAAACTCTCGCAGGTCTTGAACCGAACCTTTGCCAAAAGTAGTTTCACCCACAATGGTCGCGGCACCATAATCCTGCAAAGCGCCGGCCACAATTTCCGAACCAGACGCGCTGCCTTTATTCACCAAGACTACGGTGGGAATACCACTAAGACGCGCCTGGCGATTAGCCCGATGTTCCAGACTAGTACCATCTCTTAATCTTTCTTTAACCACCACTTGACCATTGATCCATTCACCGGAAATCTCAATGGCGGTGTTTAAAAACCCGCCCGGATTGTTGCGTAAATCCAAAATAATGCCTTTGGCGCCGGCGGCTAAAATTTTCTGAACGGTTTTATTCCAGTCGGCCAAAGTATTCTCGTTAAAATAAAGCAGCTCAATATAGGCAATTTGACCTTCAAGCAACAAGTCCGCTTGGCTTTCTTCAACTGGGGTACCATCCGGCCGGGCAATTCTAACGCTGTCAATCTCAATTTGATCACGGACGATTTTTATTTCTTTGGGCTCGCTGTCGCCATTAGACAGAACCGTTAAAATAACAGTCGTGCCTTTTTGGCCGCGAATCAGATTAACGGCGTGGTCTAAAGAAATAGTACTGGTATCCAGACCGTCAATAGCGTAAACTTTGTCGCCGGCCAAAAGGCCGGACTGTTCCGCCGGCGTGCCGGGCAGAGGCGCAATAATTGTCAGCTGGTTATCTTTCATGCCGATCTCAGCGCCAATGCCTTCAAAATTACCCGACAGCTCATCAGAAAATTTGGTGGCAATCTCCGGGTCTAAAAATATTGAATAAGGATCGCCTAAAGAAGCGACAATGCCGGCCAAAGCGCCGTAGAAAAGCTGGGTCTCCGGCACATCGTCTTTGACGTAATTTTCCTTAACGTAATTCCAAACTGTCCAGAACTGCTGGAAATCAACGTCTTGGCTTAAAAATTCGGGCATTGTTTGAGTGTTCGAGACAGAACCGGCCACCGGATTGAACTTATTCACCAGCCGGTTATTGCCAAAAACCGTACCGGACAAAAAAGCGAAGAATATTAAAATGGCAATAATATTGCCGACAATAAATAACTTGGTAAATTTGTTAAACATAGTTGATATTAAATCCTAATTTCTAATTAGAAATTAGATATTAGATATTAGAAATTATCTTATTCTATTCGCTTGATTTTGGCGCCAAGCTTAGTCAGTCGGTCGCACAGATCTTCGTAACCTCTTTCGATGGAATAAACGTTTCTTAAAATTGACTCACCTTCGGCCGCCAGCATTGCCACCAGAATAATCGTGGCCGGACGCAGAGCCGGCGGGCAGATTATCTCATTACCCCGCAAAGGCGTCGGACCGGTGATATAAACCCGATGAGGATCAACCAGGTTAATTTTTGCCCCCAGTTTATTGAGCTCGGTAAAATAAATCGCTCTTTCTTCATAAACCCAATCGAAAATAAACGTCGTGCCTTTGGCCTGGGTCGCAATCGGCGTAAAAAACGGCAAATTGTCGATATTAAGTCCAGGGAAAGACTGGGGATGAATTTTTTCTTCCAAAGCCACTAGCTCACTCCTGAAAGTCTGAAGATCAGCTAGATTACTCTGGCCATTTTTGGCTTTATAACTTTTCAAAATCTTATACTTAAAACCCATTTTTTTTAATTTCAGCAATTCCAGCTCCAAAAAATCAATCGGACAACGTTTAATCGTGATGGAAGAATTGGTCGTTGCCGCTAAAGCGATAAAAAGCATTGACTCGATCGGGTCTTCGGTCAGCTGGTAAGTCACGTCTTTTTTAATTGACCGGCGGCCCTCAATTTCCAAAGTCGTGCTGCCGATGCCGCTGATTTTAACGCCTAATTTTTTCAAAAAATAACAAAGGTCTTGGACCTGGTAGTTAGCCGAGGCAAATTTAATCGTGGTTTTGCCGGAAATCTTGGCGGCGGCCATAATTGCGTTTTCCGTCACGGTATCACCGGACTCATACAAAACTAAGTTTTTTACCGGATGTAAACCAGAGCTTTTGACCAAATAATGCTTGCGTAAGGTTTCAATTCTGACGCCAAATTCTTCTAGAGCATAAAGATGCGGCTTAACCGTTCTTTTGCCCAGCCGGCAGCCGCCCGGCTGAGGAATTTTAAAAGACTTCTTGAAACTCAATAAAACAGACAATAAAAACAAAATGCTCCGGGTTTTAATCGCCGACTGATAATTGATATTGTCTAAATTTAACTGCTTGGGCGGCTTGATTAGTAAATTGCTTTTACCAAACCAGCGGATTTCCACACCAATGCTTTCCAGAACTTCGATAATCCGGTTGACTTCTTCAATTTTAGGCACCTGGATTAACTTAGTTGTGCCCTGGTTTAACAAAGCGGCATTCAATAAAACCACCGCCGCATTCTTGGAGGCGTTAGTTGTGATCGTGCCGTGCAATTTGGCCCCGCCGGAAATAATGAAACTGCTCATAAATTTCTCTACTCAAAAAATGAAATTTCTGCTAAAGTATAATAAGTTCTGAGATATTAACGCTTATTATGTTTTTCCCGAATACTCCAAGGCTTGCCTGGGAAATGAGGGAAGTCTGAAAATAATACTGTCCCGCGGAGCGGGACACTACTCATAAAGAACCCGCCCAGATACCCAGCCGTTTCTGTATGTCATGGATACACAGAAACGGCTGGGTCGGGTTCATTCATTCTACTATATTTTGACCTTAATTTACAAGTCCCGTTTTGTCGCTTTGCAAAAGATAATCTTATAATCATTGCTACCATAGCTCCTAACGGGACAAGTCCTACCTAAAAGATTAATTATGAAAATAAAATACCGACGTCTTTTATACACAATATTCTTTTTGATTTTCTTTATCTTTGGCTCTTTTTTGTTCTTTGACACCGCCGGCTATCGTTATAATTTCAAAAGAAATAAGCTGGAAAAAACGGGCATTTTGATTGTTAATTCCAGCCCGACTGAAGCAGAAATATTTCTGAATGGCCAGTATCAGGACAAAACCCCAAGCCGTTTAACCAAATTACTGCCCGACCAGTACGATGTTGAGGTCAGAAAAGATAATTTCTGGCCCTGGCAACAAAAATTAACCATCAGCAGCAATTTAACAACTTTTGCCGAAGGCATTTTTCTTTTTAAAAAAAGTCTGCCGACCGTCAAAGTTAACGGCGAAATAAATATCCTAGCCCCCGAGCCAGGCCAGGGCAAAATTATTTATTCGCTCAAAAAAAACGGGCTGGAAGAAATCAGATTCTTGAATCTGGAAACTGACACCGATTTAGCGGTTGAGCAATTGCCTAACAAAACTTACGATTCAATGGAGTTTGTGGCTTGGTCGCCGAAAAAAAATAAAGCCTTGCTGAAAAAAATCATCGGCGATTTTAACCAATATTTGATCATTGACGCGGAAACTTTAAAAATCAAGGAGCTTTTCAATATTACCCGGTTGAATTTCGAACGCGTCAGCTGGGATCAAAAAAATAACGACTATCTTTACGGGCTCAGCGGCTCAGTTTTATACCGCATTGACCTGGGAAAAAATTCGGCCGAGTCATTGATTGCCGATCACATCACTGATTTCATGGGCCGGGACTCCGAAATTTATTATATCACTCAAGTCGCTAACGAATCCCTAATTAACCAAGTGATTTTGAATCAAACTCCCGGCCAAATTAAAAAAATAAAATTACCCGACTTTTCTGAATTCAGTCTTGCAGCGGCTCCAGACGGTTACCTGGCTTTACTTAATAAAAAAAATAATGATTTGTTCATTATTAAAAGTCAAGTTTTCCTTGATAAAAATATGTCGGACAATATCGTTGTCCAGGCTCAGGCTAAAAATTTAAGCTGGAGCCCAGATTTCAAAAAATTCCTCTACTACAACGATTTTGAAATTTGGGTCTATGACCTGACAACCAACGAGGGTCAATTGTTGAATCGTTACAGCGAAGTGATTAGAGAGGCAATCTGGCACCCGAAAAAAAATTATGTCTTGTATCTATCCAATAACGCCATCAAAGCCATCAGAGTTGATCAGGCCGACATTAAAAACGACTTAACTTTGGCTGAATTAGACAATGTCAGTGAATTAACACTTGACCGCCAAGGGGAAAACCTCTACGGCCGGGGCAAAATCGGCAGCCAGCAAGGCATCTACCAGCTGGAACTGCAGTAATTCAGCCTTTGGCCATTTTAGAGACTAAATTGGCCGCTTCCAGCAGACTGTCAAAAGATTCGCCACCATCGCCCCACCAGCCTTCCAGTTTTTCAAAAGTCATTGTCCCCTGCTTAACGTAAAAATTGTTCACATCGGTAATTTCTAACTCACCGCGACCGGAGGGTTTTAATTTTTTAATGACCTGCCAAACCTGGTTATCGTACATGTAGACACCGATGACAGCCAGGTTAGTTTTTGGCTGCTTGGGTTTTTCTTCAATACTGGTGATACTTTGGCCAGCCACTTGAGCAATGCCAAATGATTGAGGATTATTAACCGTTTTGAGAAATATCTTAGCGCCTTTAGCCTGTTTTTCAAAATCTTTAACCGCAGCCTTAATGCTGTCTTCCAGGATATTGTCGCCCAGCATCACGATAATTTTGTCATTATCAGCAAAGTCCTGGCACAAACCCAAGGCCTCGGCAATACCGCCAGCCCCTTCTTGAACGCCGTAGGAAAATTGAGCGCCCCAATCACTGCCGGATCGCAGTAACGTCAAAAAATCGCCAGCATGGTCTTTGCCGGAAACAATCATAATTTCAGTAACCCCGGCTTCAACCAAAGTCTGAATCGGATAATAAATCATCGGTTTGTCGTAAACTGGCAGTAAGTGTTTGTTGGTCACTCGGGTCAGCGGATCAAGACGTGAGCCAGTGCCACCGGCTAAAATAATACCTTTCATCCCATTAGAAGCAGATCGCGATCAAGGATCGTCGAGTCTTGATTAATTGATTAGTAGTATAGATATTCATGGTAATTTATCCTCCCAATTAGCCGCGATCGCGGCTTCTAACGGGATTCATAACTTTATGATTAGTCGCAATACGAGAATTCGTTAAGTACATAATGACTATAGCTTGAATTCCCATCATCAGAAATTGTTATAATATAGCATGGAGAAAAATTACCATTATTTTCTTTATTGTAAGGTGAGAATACCTCGCAATTCTTAAAGTCAGAGAAACATTGAGCCACAACTTTTCCTTGAGCGTCTAGTTTCTTGATATATGCCATGTGCTCTTTTCCCCCCTTATCTCTAAAGAAAACCTCCGCATTCTCCATCTCTTCACCAGTAGGAGAGACAACTGAAATGTAATTCATTGTACATTTGATACCTTCATCTTGATAACAATTGAAATTATCCTTTAGGGATTGTAAGAAATCCTTGTCATTTCTTGTTGTGTCTGATTCGGGTACATTTACAGTACCTTTGTAGAAATTATTTGTTATGTTAAATTCTTGTTGATTATTTGAATTACTCAAATTACTATTTGTAATCTGTTGATTGTTGTCACCTCTAACAACTGAGGAGTTAGCAATAGAACTCTCATTAAAATACCACCATCCAATAACCGCAATCAAAACCGACACCATTATTGTAATATAAAAACGCTTATCTCCCTTACTCATAATTGTATTTTAAGTAATCATTCAGCGCCTCTTGCCACTCCCGCATTGGCTTAATTTTAGTATTGATCAACATGGAATACTTTGGCCGCTGGGCTGGCCGAGGAAATTCTTCAGTGCTGCAAGGCTCAATTTCGGCTGATAAATTTTTGAGTTTAACAGCGGCTTGAGCAAATTCATACCACGTGATACCGCTGGCAGGAGCTTGATTAGTAATGTGGTAAATGCCAAACGGCTGATTTTGTTCGACTATGTTTCGCGTGGCTTGGGCTAAGTCTAAAGTATAAGTCGGTTTGCCAAACTGGTCATTAACTACTTTGAGCTTATCAGAGCTTTTTGCTTTCGTCAAAATAGTGTCAACAAAATTCTTACCGCCGGGGCCATAAAGCCAGGCAGTGCGAATCAAATAATATTTCTCGCCTTTTTTGGTTAGCTCCTGCTCGCCTCGAAGTTTAGTTCGGCCATAAGCGTTAACTGGATTAGTCGGGTCGCTTTCTTTGTAGCCAGCCGAGTTTTGGCCGTCAAATACATAGTCCGTACTATAATGAACTAAAATGGCACCTAAATGTTTAGCCACACTGGCTAAATAGCCAACCGCTAAACCGTTAACCCGAACAGCCAGGTCTTCATTGGTTTCACAGCCATCAACGTCAGTGTAAGCCGCGGCGTTAATGATAATCTGGGGCTGAAGACTAAGAATTTTTTGCTCCACTTGCTGCTGGTCAGTGATATCGAGTTGATTTAGATCCCAAAGGCTTAAATCGGCATCAGAAAAAACCCGAGCCAGAGCCTGGCCCAGCATGCCTTTAGCACCTAGAATGAGGACTTTTTTAGTCATACAAACAATTTGTCATTGCGAACCCCGCCGTTTCTGTTTATCTATAGTCAGACGGAAACGGCGAGGTGAAGCAATCTGACGCGAAGCGTCATCCCGAGGGAACCGAGGGATCTGTCTTGCCAAGGGGATTGCTTCGTCTCCGCCAGATGGCGGATCCTCGCAATGACTATTATTTTTGGTTCCATTGCTTAGATAAAAGCCTTGCTAGCTGCCGGCGGAAAACCAGTTGCTGCCTAATGGGGTTAATTAATTCAAGGCAAATATAAGGAGAAAAATATTTTTGTGGAATATTAGTCACGTATTCCAGCTCGGAAAAATTTTCAACGCCGTGCCAATGCCGGCCGCTGGCTTTAACCGCGCTCAAATGATTGCAACCGATTTTATAGTGATAGTCCTCTACTCCCTCTTGGGCAATAAAAAAATTGTCATTAACCTGGCGCCGGTTGATTTCCAGGTGAGACAAGTCAATGGCTAGACCCCCAAATTTTTTGATAACATCTAAATCGCGAATTTTACTTTGATAACCGTTATTTTCAACAAAAATCTTTTTTCGGTTTTTAAAATTATTAAAGTGCTTCAGATACTGGAAATGCATGGTAAAAGCTTTGGTACCAAAACGCTTAATCAAATAGTCAAACTCATGCTCTTTAAGCATGTCGTGGCGGGCGTGGACATGGGGAATAAATCGGACTGAAGTTTTTTCCAGGGCCTGATAAATTTTTTTCCGCTCCTGAATGTCTGCCCCGGTCAAAAACAAAGAAATTTCGGTTAACCTAAAACGACGGACCGCCGCAACCATTTTTTGCCAATCAGCCGACCAGGTTACCACTGACGGATAAATTCTGCTTAAAATTTCAGCCTCTTTCATCTTTAAATATAATATTGAATTAAGAATTATGAATTACGAATTATGGCTGATCCCTTAATTCCTGCTTCTTAATTCATAATTCTTTTGATAATACTGCTGGTACTCGCCTGATTTGATCCGTTGCCACCAGCTCTGATTTTGTTGATACCACAAAACGGTCTTTTCCAAATAGTCTTCAAAATCATGCTCGGGTTGATAACCCAGTTCTTTTTTGGCTTTTGACCAATCCAAGGCATAGCGCCGATCATGACCGGGCCGGTCTTTAACATATTCAATCAGAGATTCATCTTGGCCCAAAATTTTAATAATTTTTCTGATCACTTCCAGATTACTAATATCTTTAGTCATGCCGCCGATGCAATAAGTCTGACCAATTTCGCCTTTCTCTAAAATCAAATCAATCGCCCGGCAATGATCTTCAACGTAAACCCAATCGCGGACATAAAGCCCGTCGCCGTAAACCGGCACTGATTTACCAACCAGCAAATTCGTGATGGCCAAAGGGATTAACTTTTCCGGAAATTGATACGGGCCAAAATTATTTGAAGCATTGCTGATAGTCGCGGCTAAACCATGGGTGTGAATATAGGCTCTGACCAGGTGATCCGAACCGGCCTTGGCCGCCGAATACGGACTGCGGGGGTTGTAGGGGCTAGACTCGTTGAATTTCTCTTTGGTGTTTAGCGGCAACTGACCAAAGACTTCATCGGTGGAAATATGGTGAAATCGCTTGTCATATTCTTTCGCCGCATTGAGTAAAACTTGGGTGCCTAAGACATTGGTTTTAATAAAATCAATATCACCCATAATGGAGCGGTCAACATGGCTCTCAGCGGCGAAATGAACCACCACGTCGCAATCCCGAACCAAAGGCATAGTAACGTCAGCGCTGATAATATCACCCAAAATAAATTTATAATTCGGCCGGCCGGTAAACTCTTTAAGATTTTCCAGGTTACCAGCGTAAGTGAGTTTATCCAAATTCCAAATCTCATCATTCGGATGATGTTTAAACCAGTAATGGATAAAATTGGAACCAATAAAACCGGCGCCGCCTGTGACTAATAGTTTCATATTGACAAAGACTTAATTCTATGTTATTTTACTATATTCAATCCTAAAATACAAGATTGAAAAAATAGGTTCTTTGACCCAGTCAACCACTTGAAATCTTGAAAAATCCAAATTCAAACAAGGAGAATGCGGATGAAACTCATCGCGGTTGTAATGAAAGATGCCGGTTCTTTTAATGCGGTCATGCCGGCAGGAGAACTGCTTTCGGCCAATGGCGGACACGACTATGGTTGCGTTTACTTCGCCTCCGGCGTCGCCGCCACTAAATTGAAAGAGCGAGACATCCCCTATCAGAATGCCGACGAATTCGTCGGCGATTCCTTTGACCTCGTCCTCTGCGGCACGTCTTCAACCGCCGACGGCGATTTCTTGGAACGCGATATCTGCCGGAAAGCCACGGCCAAAGGTATTCCGATCGTCGCAATCAGCGACGTCTGGATGAGCGCCCTGCGGCTCAAAGATGACGCAGTTAAGCTGACGGTGGTCACCAGTATCGATCAGCAAAGCACGTCATTGCTCCGGCAAGTCATGCCCGGCGTCAAAATCGTGACGACCGGCAATCCGGCTTTTGATCAATGGTTCCATGGTCAAAACCAATACACGACCAACCGCTCGGCCATCCGAGAGAGACTCGGCCTGCACCCCAAAGAAAAGCTGGTCTGCTTTTTCGGCGGCTATGGCGACCAAAGCGCCGATATCCTCCAGTTACTCTGCGACACGCTGGGAGACATCGGCAGCCCATATTTAGCTTTCGCTGTGCGCAACCATCCGGCGATTCTCCAAAACCCCAAGTGGGCCAAAGATAAGGCCAAAATTGAAGCCACCCTGGCCGATTTCTTTGGCCGAACGGTTGACACCGCTGAATATAAAACCGGAGAATCGCTCCTGCCGGCCGCCGACCTCTGTGTGGCCAATTGGTCAACCTTACTGCTCCAAGCCACTCACCTGGTCTCACTTCACGGTTCGCCGATGTCTTTGCACATCATCCTGCCTGAGTATGATCAGGGCTGGATTGCCAACCAGTTCTGCGGCCTGAGTAACACCGTGCCGGCCGTCACATTAGGTGCGGCCAAAGCAGTCTACCAGTACAGTCCGGCCGATGTGGCCACCGCCATCTCCAACCTCTTATTCAATGAAAATACGAGGCACGAGATAACCCGCGCCGCCAAAAGGGACTTTCGACTCGACGGCCGGTCAACCGAACGCGTCGCCGCCGAAGTCATCCAGCTCCTCAACTGATCACCTGCTCATTCGCATTGGGAACAAAAAAATCGTTCCCATCCGCTGACCCCTGTCGGCGGATTTTTTTTACCCCGCACCTTTTATCCATTTGTCATTTTGTCATTCCGGACTTGATCCGGAATCTGTCAGATCCTGAATCAAGTTCAGGATGACTTTAGAAAGTAAGAAAAGGTGCGGGGTTTAATCAGAATCTATAAAATTTTTTATGTTCTGGACAATACTTTCTACTTCACTAGACGCATAAGATTTTCCGGTCCAAAGTTTGTGGCCATCACCGGCAAACCTCGGAATAATATGAAAATGCAAATGGAGCACTGCTTGTCCAGCCAGTTCCCCGCTGTTTATAGTCAAATTAGCATCAGCCGCGCCAACACCGTTAAGCACTGCTGGATAGATTTTTTTTATCACTTTAATTAAATCAACGAAAGTTGCCTCAGTCGTGTCAGCGATATTTTCCGAATGGACTTTAGACACAACCAGAGTGTGACCGGGATTAATCGGATTAATGTCTAAAAAGGCCAAAATATTTTGGTCTTCATAGACTTTATAAGCTGGCAACTCACCGGCAACAATTTTACAAAAAATACAATCTTTTTTCATATCCTTGAGTTAAGGTTTTTGATTAACATAGAGGTAATCAATGTTAGACATCAGACCGTTAACTTTTTGTCGGTCAATCACATTATAGCCAGGGATCTCAGAAAAAGCAACGATATAATCCATCGGCTGACCGCGAAAAATAGTCTGAATATACCAGGGTGTCCACTCTGGACTCCGGCCGGAATAAAATTGATTTTTCTCTGACGCCCCTAGCGCCCAACCGTCCCATTCAACGCCGGCGTCAATCCGGTGGGCGGCAATGTTTTTTTCTTTAACTAACCGGTCAGCGGCAGTCCATCGGGCCTGATTCCAGGCTAAATAATTATAGGTACCAATTAAACTGTAAAACAAAAATGGTATTAAAAAGATGGTAAAGACTGTTTTTGACCACCGGCAATGCTGCAGAATAAATCCGGCGAAAATTAAAAGGCTTGGCAGCAATAGAAGCAAATAACGATCAAAAGAACTGAGGGGTAAAATAAATAAAAAATACAGTTCGCCAAAAACCAAAAAAATCCAGGCTGTCACTTGGTTTTTTTCAATTGTCTTGAAAGTCTTAGCGGCTAAAAAAATATTAAACGGTAAGGCCGCGCCTAAAATAAAGTTAATGATTAGGTAGACATTGCGGCCGCCCCAGGCGTTAATCTGACCCTGAAGAAAACCAAAGCTTGGGCCTAAACCCCACCAGTTAATGATACTGCCAAGATCTAAAAAAGTATGATGATTAAAATGTAAAATGGCGGTGATGGCTAAAGAAATCAAAAGCAGTAAAATCAAAACTTTATCTTTCAGCCACTGCCGGTTATTGACCATAACTGAAAAACTAACGGGCAGTAAAAATAATGAGATGAATAAACCGTGACCCCAAAAATTCAATAAATAGTGCTGCCAAACTGACAAAGCTGAGGGTAAAATTACGGCGCCAATAGACAGGGGCAATAAATTGAAATAGCTTAATCCGCCATAGACACCAAACAAAATAGCGATAGGCAAACCAAATAGCCAAATGGCCGGACGCCACCCATGCCGGTTTTGCCAAAGCCAATACCCAGCCGCGATAAATAACAGTAAGCCGACAAACTGCCGGGTATAAAAACCAAAGACGGTAAGACTGGAAGCAAAGAAAATGAACCAGTTGTTATTTTCTTTGAAGCCGCGATGATAAAAAAACAAAGCCGTCACTAAAAAAAATAGCGCCGGGACATCACTCATAAACGTATGAGACAAACTGAAAAAAATTGGGTTAAACCAAAGCAATAAGCTCAATAAAAAACTGGCCGGCGGCGGGTTTTTTAAATGACGCAAAAAACGGTAAAATATTATTACCGTAAAAAATCCCAGGATTAGATTACTTAGACGCAGCAAAAAAAACGAAAAGCCAAAAAGTTTACCCAAGCCAATGCCATATAAGATCGGCACGTGCAAAAAACTGGCTAATAACGGGGAATAAAAAAAATCACCATCCGCTAAATAGGAGTGAATGGTCAAACTATGAACCCAGTCGTCAATGAGGGGAAATTCGCCAAAAGGCCTGACGAATAAAAAGGCGCCGATAAAAATAAGAAAAAAGGCGGCATAGGCCAGCCGGTCAACGGGCGAAAAAAATTTCAAACGTTCCTCCGGCATAACTTAATCCGCTTGCCAGTCAAAACTAATTTTTGAATCGTCAAAAGCGATTCGCTCTTCGTCGGGATTTTTAGGGTTATAAGACTTGGTCGTGTGATAAAAAAGTAAAACCGGCTCTTGACCAATGACTTTGTAACCGTGAGCCACGCCGACCGGGATTAAAACCAATTTATATTTATCGCTGCCGGCATAAATGACCTGGGTTTGGCCCTGGGTCGCTGAATTTGGCCTTAAATCGTAAAGAACAATCTTAGCCTGGCCGGAGGCGACAAACCACAAATCAGCCTGATTTTTATGCCAATGAAAGGCCTTAATCGCCCCGGGGTAAGCGACGGTAAAAGTTGATTGACCGAACTCTTGAAGTAAATTTTCATCCTGGCGCAAAACTTCCATGAGAAAGCCGGGCTGTTCCCCGGCCAACTGAACCGCATCAGCAATGTCTTGATGAACCGTCAAATTTTTTATTTTTACTCCTTCAATCATTGTGGTGTTAACTGTCAAATGTTAATTGTCAATTATTGATATTATACCGGCAACTAGACTGATAAGCAAGAACCAAACGGGATTAAACCAGGTTGTCACAAAACCGGGCTGCCAGAGCTCCAATAAAAACAAAATGACAAAAACAATAAAAAAGAAACGGAAAAATATTTCGCTCAAAGCGACAAAAAAATTTTCATTGTTTTCTTTGAATAATTTCATCTCAGTAAAGTCACAGCTAAGGCTTTGATTTTCAACTGATCCTGGGGTTGACCGCTGGTGGAGATTAAAAACCGAGTCAGGTTTTTTGGTTTTAGCAAAATTTGCAAATCAAAATAAAAAGTGGCTTTTTGCCAGCCGTCGGCCAGCGAAATGACGCTGACCGGCTTAACTAAATAGTACTGCCAGCCCGGCCCGACCTGACCACCCAGCTCAATTAATTTTCTCTCCCCTTCTTGATAAATAAGTTCGATCCGCGCTTGTTTAAACCAAGGCAGGGTGCGGACGTCAAAATAAACCGGACTGTCTAAAATCAACTGATCATCGTTTTCTAATTTTTGCCTGGGCGGCGGCCCAATCTGAGAAATGGCCGGCCGATCTTCGCCCAGGCTTGCGGCAATCACCAAGGCATTATCGGCTGGGAAATTCAGGTTGAATAAAATTAAGCCGGCTAAAATTGCACCCAGGATCAAAACATAGCTGATAAATTTTAACAAAATTTTTTTCATTTAATTTAATCAAGAATCACTTGGTAAAGTATCTCATGATCAAGTTTAAGAAGGGTTTTTAGCTTAAAGCCCTCGGTAAATTCCGTTGTCGGCTCCGGGCCCAGGGCAAAATAATAAACCGGCGCCAATTTAGCCAGCTCGGGAGTCAAAGTCAACAATTGTTTATTTAAAGACAAAGCGTCAAAAGTATGAATCACTTTCCGTTCGGGAAAAAATAACTTGTCCTTGCGAACGGTAATAATCACCGCCTCAGGCTCAGTGACCGAAATCACCTGGGCCGCGTCCTGACGATATTCCAAAATCCGCTGCCGGACCGGCAAGATACTATCGGGCTTAGCCCGTAAAACTAAATCCGCCGACCGATAAAAAATAAAGGTTAAAACAATCAACAGAACCAGCCCGCTTAAACGCTTGGGGAAAAACTGAATCAACCAAAGCAGCGCTGTCGCCACTAAAGGCAGAGAAAACAGATAAATCGGCAGCCAATAGCGAACATAAGAAATACCTAGGGTATTTAAATTAAGGGTCAATTTGTCGGAAAATTCCCAGCTGCCGTAGTAAACCGCCAGAATAGCTGAGACCGCTAACCCAGCCAGGATATAAGCAAAAATTTCAGTTTTAGCACCCCGCCGCTGGCTTAAATAGACGACCAGGCCCAAAATTGCCGGCAGCGCCAGCCACCAAAGTCTGAGGATAAAATGGGTTAAAAAATTATAACCAATCAAAAAAGGATGAAAACCAAAAGGCAAAATTAAAGACTGGACAGCCTGACAGGCCGAACAAACCGGTGCGCTATCATTCTGCAGCTGGTCATAGCCGGTGGAAAAAAAGCTGCCGTACAAAATATAATTCTGATTGAAAGAAGGAATCAAAATCAAGACGACAATGGTCAGAAAAAGCGCCAAGCGCAAAGGTTTGATGCCGCGGCGCCAATAAAAAAATAAGGCAAAGAAAATAACCAAAAGCCAGATAATTTCCGAAGGCCGGATAGCGATCGCTAAACCGGCGAAAAGGGCGGATAAAATAAGCTGGTAAAAACCAATACCGCCGCTCAGTTGACCCCGGCCGACCAGCCGGCCCCAGGTGCCGTCATCAGCCAATTGGATTCTGGCACTGTGACTAACAATCAAAAAGTAAAGGCTAAAAATAGTGCAAGCGATAAAAGCGACATTAGGCAGCATTGAAGTCAGCGAATAATACCACCAGGCCGGATGGAAAAACATGATGACCGCCGACAGCACTCCGACTGGTTCGCTGAAAATCCGTCTGATGATGCCGTAAAATGCCAGAACCGCCAGAACTGACAAAATGGGCGTGAAATAAATCAAAGCCGCTTGGCTGAAAACTTTGACCAAGCTGCCATAAATTAGTATCAATCCCAAAAAACTGCCGGGCAAAAGCGAGCCGGAATCAGAAACGTTAAAACTGCGCGGATGAATTTGATTTTGGGCAACTGCATTTAAAGGCTCGGGAATAGAAAGCTGGCCGCTTTGAGCATATTGGTTAACCCAAAAATAATTGGCCACTTCATCCGGCCAGTCAAATTTATAGCCGACAGGTTGGTCAAAATTTACCGGCGTTACCAGCCAAAAGTTAACTGCCAAGAAGATCAAAGCCAGCGGCAATAAAACTAAATTTTGTTTTTTTATCATAATTTGCCAATCAGCGGTCAAAATCTAAAACTAGACCCTAACCTCCCTGCCTAGGCCGGAGTCCCTTACCAATAATTATACCAAAATTTAGCGATTTTGTGGTATACTGACTCCATGGGAAAGATCAGCCAGGCGAAATATCTTATTATTACTGTCATCCTTTGCTCGGTTATAATTTTTAATTTTGTCCAATGGCAAAATCCCGGCCTCGGCACTTTTTTTGGCCTGCTTTATCTGATATTTTACAGTTTTATTTTTGGTTCAATCTTTATTTCTCCGGCTGGCTGGCCAGCTCTTTCGGCGGACAAAAGCGCCGCCGGCTGGCAATTAATTTTGGGCTTACCCCTGTTACTAAGTTTAATTGCTATCCTGGGCACGGTGGCAATTTATTTTTATCAACTTAATGACCTGATTTTTGGCCTCCTGGTGGTAGCCATACCGCTAATTTTAGTTACTCCATATTACTATTCTACTCCGCCGCAAAAATTCAGCCTCAAAGAAACGATCCTCAAACACTTTGACAAAGTTTTAGAGCGCAAGGAAACCAAAGTTAACGTTATCTTAGTTTTTGGCTATCTGACCCTGGCTATTATTGCTTTCACGTTCCTTTGGTCTGGCCAAACCAGTCAGTCAATCCAAAGCCCCTGGCAGACGGTATTCAGTAAATTTTTCCTGGTCTATTTTTTGGCCACCCTGTTTCTCTTCACCTATATCCTATTATCCAAGAGAACCAAGCTGCCCTTAATTTTACTCATCGTCCATACTTTCTTAAGCACCTCAGTTGCCTTGATCGTCTACCAAATCGGTTATGGCTTTGATCCTTTTATCCACCAGGCAACTGAAGAAGTGATTAATCAAACCGGCACGATTAAGCCCACACCGCTTTATTACCTGGGCCAGTACGCTATTGTCGTTTTTTTGCATAAATTAACCTTGCTAAAAATCGTTTTCATTGATCAGTCGCTTGTCCCCCTGCTGGCGAGTTTGCTTTTGCCGACAACGACTTATTTTGTTTTTCACTATTGGCTGAAAAGACCTCAGGCCCTGACTCTGGCGATGCTGATGCTGGTTGTGCCTTATGGCGGCTTTATCATGACCGCCCCGCAAAACCTGGCTAACTTGTTTTTTGTCATCACTATTCTTTTATCTTTACTTTACTTCCGCGGCCAAATTACCATCTCCATCTTCTATCTTTTGGCCGCCGCCACAATCGTCATCCACCCCCTGGCAGGATTACCGCTCCTGATCACTATCTTTTTATTCAACTTGTTCAAAGCTTTATACGACAGCTACAAACGATACCTCGGCTTATTCTTTCTCACCGCCGTGGTTTTTGTTTTTGTCATGCCCCTGGCTTTTATTATCAACGATTCCGGCATAAACCTCGCTCGACCTAATTTAAGTTGGCACGCGCTCAATCCTTTAGCATGGGTCAATCGGTTTGATTTACCGCTTGATTTGGTATATTTAATTAACTTTAACCAGCTGATTTTAGCCCTATTGATTATTGGTACGGGCATTATTTATTTAAAAAAACATCAGCTCCTGAAAAACAATGCCGTTTATTTAATTGCCGCTTTGGTAATCTTGGCCAATTTTTTTCTCGTCAAATATTTCCTGACTTTTCCTAGCCTGAGTGACTACGATAAAACTTATTTTGTCAACCGGCTGAGCCTCTTAGCCTTTTATGTTTTGCTGCCGATATTTTTAATCGGCCTGCATCTTATTATCAAAAGATTTTTTGGTCATGATATATTCGGTAAATTCTTCATTGTTTTAACCCTGAGCGGCTTAATCACCGCTTCGCTCTATCTATCTTATCCGCGAGTCAACCTGTATGAGCCGGCTAAATTTTTCAGCGTTTCAGATTCCGACCTGAAAGCGGTCCGGCTGATTGAACAAACCGCCAGCCCGCAACACGTGGTCTTGGCTAATCAAATGGTCGGAGTCGCAGCGATCAAAGAATTCGGCTTTAAACAGTATTACAACGGCCAATTCTACTACTCCATGCCTAACGGTCCGGATAAAACCTTTTACGACTTGTATTTAGAGATGATTTATCAAGGAGCAAAAAAAGAAACCATGCTTAAAGCCATGGCCGAAGCAAAAACCGATCAAGCCTATTTTGTTTTGAATCAATACTGGCGCGATTCAGAAAAAATCGCCGAACAAGCAAAGCAGTCGGCGGACAAAGTTTACTCAATTGATGAAGGTGAAATCTATATTTTTGAATACAACCTCGAAAATCCCGGCTAAACCCGCAGCTGCAGCAGCTGCTTGATATAATTGGCGGTGGAAAAATTGCGAACGGAAATAAAACAATTTTTGCTCAGTTCATCAATCAATTCCGGGTGAGCCAAAAAATGCTCTAAAACCTCAACGAGGTTTTTTTCGTTACCCGGGATAAAGGTAAAGCCGTTGTAGTTATCTTTAACCAGCTCCCCAATGCCGCCGATGTCGGACGCAATCACCGGCACGTTAGCGACTAAACTGTCGTAAATCACGACCGGCGAATTTTCATAGCACAAAGACGGCACCACGGTTAAATCGGCCTGGCGGTAATAAGCCAAAAGCTTTTCGGGTTCAATGTAACCGGCTAAGCTGAAATGTTTGTCTGAACCGATACTTTTAGACAGCCCGGCCTGCATTGAGCCGCTGCCGACTATCGTCAAATGCCAATTATTTAATTTTAACTTTTGACAGGCGGCAATTAGTAAATCAATACCTTTGGCGCTTTCGAGTTGGCCGACATAAAGCAGATTAATCAGCTTGTCGGTTTTAGCCGCTGGGGCTAATTTTTCCACTTTTTCAAAAACGATTGGATTAGGCAAAACCGCCTTTTTTGATTCATAAAAAAATCCCCTGACTTTGTAATAATCCAAAAGCCAGGCCGAAGGCGAAACAATGATATCGGGGTTGTTAAATAGCCAGCGGCAAATTTTTTCATAAAGTTTGTCAATCACTAAAAACGGTTTTTCTTTGTTGAAAAGGAGTAAACCGGAGGGCCGGGACAGTTGAACATCATGGATAGTGTGAATATGCTGAAAGCCAAGCTTTTTGATGACCCGCGGCACCAAATAACCGATGCCCTTAAGATTATGGGTAATGACTAAATCCGGTTTTTCCTGTTTTAATATTTTTTTAACCAGATGACGGCCAAAAAAATTAAAAACGTCCAGCGGATGCCAAATCAGCCTGAGCCAAATTGGCCGTTTATTAATGTCCAAAAAAGAAAAAATATTCCTGGGGTTGACCCGGTAAATGGTCAGATTACCAAACTGAACCTTGTCATTTTTACGGCCCAAGGTAATTAAAATCACCTCGTGGTTAAGTTGCTTTAGCCCGTCAATCACCCGGTGGACAACGACTTCAACCCCGCCGCGGTAATAAGGCTCATAAAGACTGTTAATCAGACAAATTTTCATAGCTTAATATTATTTGTCATTCCATCTTAATAAAATATAACAAAGTTGATATTGTAATTTTATGGCATTTTGGCTAAAATATCAATGGGATTCGCATAATACTAGTTAGACAAAATTGCCATTAACCCTTCCGGAAAATTTAATGAATAATAGCACTAAAACTAAGAATATGAAGATTGGAATAATTAGCTCAATGCAAAATACCGAAAAAATGGTCGAGATAAGAGACCAACTTAACAGGATCGGCCATGAGGCATTCATAACAGAATTCCATTATGCTTTCATTGGTAAAAGTAATGAAGAAAAAGATAATATCAAAAAAGAACAACGAGGAGGAGAAATTGATACAATCAGGGAATTCTGGAATCTGATGCAAGGAGCAGACGCCGTTCTTGTCCTAAATTTAGATAAACGTGGAATAAAGAACTATATAGGAGCCAACACTCTTATGGAAATTGGTTTTGCTCATGTCCTCCTTCAGAAAATATTTTTCTATAATCCAATACCTGATATGCCTTATTGTAAAGAAGAATTGGAAGCTGTACATCCAATTATCATCAATGGAGATCTCTCTTTAATTAAATAGACGGGCTATCTAGTCTCACTAATAAATACCAAAAAAGCCGCTGGGATAACCAACGGCTCAGTCAAAAATATCCAATCCGATTAACTAATCAAGCGTCTTTCTCAATTGTAGTGAATTTAGAATAATAAAAGTCAAAGTACCAATACTGTCAACGCCAACATCAAGTAAACTGGCCGACCGACCCTTGATAAAACTCTGATGCCACTCATCGGTGGCGGCGGACAAAACAGCTAAAAACAAAGCTAAGACTAATCGCTTTTTAGAGCTTAAGCGATACTGACCCAAGGCCCGAAACAACAAAAAAGTCAAAACAAAATACTCAGCCATATGAGCGATTTTGCGAAAAATCAAATCCCAGAATGGCTCAAGCTCTGATTTTAAATCCGGCTGGTGGGAAAAATAATAAATCACCCCAAGCCATAAAATTACCACCAGCCAATTAATGAATTGTTTTGTTCTTAGTGTCATTGCGAGGAGTCCTAGTTGTGCCAAGTTGACGAAGCAATCTAGCTAATCCCAGTCGCCGCTCAAATCTTTCCAATCAGGATTACTAGAATTAATTAAATTAATCTTATCCTGCCGAGAACCACCTTTAATCTGCTTTTCCCTAGAAATAGCGGCGTTAATATCATTACATTCTTCAAAATAGACTAGCTTGTTGACATTGTATTTACTCGTAAAACCTTCGATCAATTTATTTTTATGTTCGTAGATTCGTCTTGCCAAATCATTAGTCACGCCAGCATAAGTCACCGTATTACCTTTGTTAGTTAACAAATAAACGTAATAGTTCCTTGCACCCATATAATAACTAGATTGCTTCGTCGCTCCTTGGGTCGCTCCTCGCAATGACACTTAAGTTAGGCTTCTATAAAGTGCGTCAAGCTGCTGGCCAATTTTATCCCAGTCGTAATTTTGTTCAACTTTATTTCTGCCTTCCAGGCCAAACTGCTTAGCGACGCCCTGATTGACCAATAAGTAATTGATCTTGGTGGCTAAGTCATCCGGATCCTTGGGTTTGACTAAATAACCGTTGATTTTATCACTAACCACGCTGCGGACACCGGCTAAATTGGTGGCGACCACCGGTTTAGCGCAACTCATGCCTTCGACTAAGGTCAAACCAAACGCTTCAGACTTATCAATGGAGGGCAAAACTACCACGTCAGCTAAATTGTAATACTGGGGTAAGTCAGAGTTAGCGACGTACCCGGTAAAAATTGTTTTGTAATCAATCAAAAGCTGACCGGCTAAGTCCGCATAATGTTTCTTTAGTTCCCCCGCTCCGACAACGACTAACTTCCATTTATAGGCCGCTTGTTTGAGCCGGCTCATCGCTTCAATCAAATACTCCACACCCTTAAAATAGTGGGCTTTATCCAAGCCACCGACAAATAAGACCACCGATTCGTCCAGTTCAATCTGATGCCGACTTAACAGCTCGGGATTTTTGGGGCTGGGTAAAAATTTTTGGCTATCAACGCCATTAGGCACTTCGATAAACTTTTGCGGACTTTTAGTCAAAAGACCGGCGATATTAGAATGCTGAGCATAGTCTAAAGACGTGACAATGACTTTATCAGCCCGGCGAATTATCCGCGGCAAAATGATTCTATTATGAACCCCAAAAAAAAATTTAAGCAGTCCCTGACCGACAACGTCCATGTGATAATGCAAAACAATTTTTGCCCCTGACTTTTTCAATTTTTTAGCGTGCAGCCAAATCAATTCCGCCCCGCCAAAATAAGGGTAATGCAGATGAATAATTTCAAAACCTTTAAGCAAACCGGCCAACCCGGGTGTAAAAGCGGCATTGCCGTATTTAATCAAGGGCTTCAGCCGCCTGATATTTAAATCCGGCAGCTCTTCTTGTTTAATCGGAGCATATTCCGGAGTAAAAATAGTGACCTGATGGCCAAGCTTAATCAAAGCCTTGGCGTTATAAGCCGCCACATTACCAATACCGCCGGCATAGGGCGGAAAAGTTGAAGTAACAATAGCGATTTTCATACCCAGTAGTGAAACTTTGATTTAATAATTATATCGCCGGCAATAATAGCTAAATAAGGTTTACTCTACTATAATAATTTTGCCTAGTAGTCTTTAACCGCCCGCTGTGGCGGGCGGTATTATCAAATTTTCACTACTGGGCATACCAATATATTAACATTTTTTAAAACAGTTGACCACCAATATTCCTGATCCGATTCACTAACTTTTTAGCGTTACCATGGCTTAGTAGCCCAAGATACGACTGAACCGTGTCAATATTCCCCTCTTTCATTTGAACATTTCGGAGCATGCGCCTTTTTGTCGCCGTTCGAAGTATGCGATGGTCAAAAAAGTGTACCCACCCCAAAAAATCCACACCAGAGGTAATAGTTTTAATAAATAGCTTATCAGGATGTAATTCGAGCCGCAATTTGTCCATTAAAAAATTTCTCACCACCAGTAGAGTATTCTGAAGCCATATTTTATCATCAGACAAAAAAACAAAATCATCTGCATAACGGATATAATATTTGACTTTAAGCTGGTGTTTTACGAACTGATCGAATTCATTCATGTAAACATTAACCAGTAGTTGTGAAGTTAGGTTGCCGAGTGGCAAGCCCCTGCCTTTTTCAGTTGAATTAAAACTTGAAACAATTTTGAAGATAAGCCAACGGATATCAACATCCGAAATGTAACAACTAATGATTTCAAACAACACTGCTTGATTAATTGAAGCAAAAAATTTTTTAATGTCACACTTTAACACCCACACTGTTCGGGTATGGTTAAATGATGCCTTATAGGCAAAATTTCGAAACTGACTAATTGCTTTATGGGTGCCTTTATCAAGACGGCACGAGTACGAATCGGCAATAAAAGTTTTATCGAAGAACGGATATAAAATTCTATAAATAGCATGATGTAGCAGTCTATCTCGTACGCTGGCTTTATGAATATTCCTTGGTTTGGGATCAGAAATATTAAACGCCTGGTATGGCGAGTGTTGATAGGTTTTATTTGCTAAATCTTGATAAAGTGTTAAGATATTAGCCATCAAATTCAATTCAAATTGTTGCACGTCTTTGTGTGACCGCTTGCCGCACAAAAATTCCTTCCAGGCCTTGAGTAAATTCTCAGCCGAAATAATATCTTCGTACTCATTAGTAAATTGAAGCCTTCCCATATATGCCATATTCTACCCCCCCACCCAGCGATTTTGCCAGTGTTACAAAAAATAAAAAGTGCTTATCTACTATGGTACGGCTACTACCAAACACTACCAAAAACCCAGCGCTATTCACTGGGTCAAAGAATTGATACGTTATTTATAGAGATTATCGAAGCGGTTGCCACCGCCAGTTTTTTGGTACGGCAGGAAAAAATACCCTATGTTCGACGAGCCATCCAAAAACTCGACACGCTCAAAATACTGTTGATGGTATTGTGGGAAACAAAGACGTTAGACAATAAAAAATACATAGCTCTGTCGGCGCCACTAGATGAAATCGGTAAAATGCTAGGCGGCTGGAACGGCCAATTAGTAAAACAAAACTCCCTCGAAAGGCCGAGGGAGAAATAAAGTCAGTGGCTGGGACGAGGAACAGGAATCCGTTCTCACGATTCCACCTGTCGTCGGGGTTGCCGTTGAATGTGTTCAACCAGCGACCATCGTCGTTACGGTTCAGACCGAGCAGGTTCAGGTTGCCGTTCGAGTCGGTAATATGTACAGTATGTCATCTATGCCACCGCCCCTTGAGTACTCTTAGGGTTGTATCGTATTTGGCATCGTAATGCCCTAACACACTGTACCAAGTAACTTCGTTTTTTAGCACCACATCCTACGCTATCTCAATCCGCCAACCGGCGGACGGAGATACTCTGAGATATATGGATACTGGATTCGGTAGCGGAAAGCCTTAACTATCCGCATATTCACCTACTACCATTTTTAGTATAACAGAAAATAAATCACCCCGCATCTTCATACAAGACAGATGCGGGGCGTTGTTCGGAAAGTCCAAGGACTAAATCCAAGGGTCAAAAAGACCCAAGAACCCAAGTCCAAAGGACTAGTTACTTGCTGGGACGAGGAACAGGAATCCGCGCCCACGACTCCACCCGCCGTCGGGGCGGCCGTCGAAAGTGTTCAACCAGCGACCACCGACGCAACGGCGCAGACCGAGCAGGCTCAGGAAGCCGCACGAGACGGAAACCGGCTGGTGCATGACGATCAGAGCCCACAGCCCCATCTGTTCGAGGTCTTCGTCTGAGAACATCTCGCGCACATACGGTGCCAACTCGACCGAGGGGTCAAGATAGCCGCGCTTGGCCGCCTCAACCCTGATATTCTCGTTGGTGCGTTTGTCGTCCTCGAACTCGTCGCCCATGATAAGCGCAAGCTTGTAGGCCTTGCCGTCGGTGGCGACGAACTCTTTACCGCGAAGCAGTTCCTGGGCGTAGTCGTCGACACGATCACCCTGGACTTCGAGATCGGTGATGTGCTGGTCGCCTGAACGACCGTTGGTCGTGACCTCAAAGGTCTTGGGTACGCCGAACGGATTTTCTCCGCGCAGGAATCGCTTCAAGCGACGGAGCCACATCGTGCCTTTCGGGCCAGCGAGTTTGTCCTCGATATCTTTTCTCGGTCCCTGAGTGTCAGAGAGCGAGAGGTTGCCGAGCATACCTTGCGACATGGTCAGTCCTCCTCTTCTTTCATTGAGATTATGCCAGCGGACTACTAGGTAGTCATAGCCAGAAAACACTGATCCACATGTCATTGCGAGCGAAGCGAAGCAATCTCTTTGGTTGTAGATTGCTTCGTCCCCCGACGTAAAGTCGGGGTCCTCGCAATGACACGAAAAATGGGTGGCTTTTGGCTATGACTACTGTTTTTACAAGCTTGCCCCGTTAGAAATTTATTTCTAAACGGGGTAAATATATAATTAAAAAGAACTAATGACATAGTATACCATAACTAGACAATTATGTCAAATAAGCGGCCAAAATTAAAATATGGTAAAATGTAATTAAAGTGATTATGGCAAAAGAAATAACCCAGGACATCGAAAAATTCATAGAAAAACAAAGCGAACCGATGGCCGGCAGTCTGCACTTGATTGGCGCCATTCTAGCCATTGCCGCCCTGGTGATTTTGGTTAAGGCGGCCGCCGAAACCGGCGAACCGAAAAAAATTATCAGCTTCACCATTTTTGGCGTTGGTTTAATCTTGGTTTACGTTTCCAGCACGCTTTATCATCTCCTGTCTTTGGAACCGAAAACCAAAAGCGTTTTAAGGCGCCTGGATCATTCCATGATTTACCTTTTAATCGCCGGCAGTTATACCCCGATTTGTTTAGTCGCTTTACCCGGCAGCTGGGGCTGGAGTTTACTTGGTGTAGTCTGGGGACTGGCATTGATCGGCATTTTAATTAAATCAAAAAATATCCAAATTAAAGCCTGGCTGTCCACAATCGTTTATCTAGCCATGGGCTGGCTAATTTTGATCGCTTTTGTCCCCCTCTTTAAAGTTTTGTCAACCGCCGGGATATTCTGGTTATTTGCCGGCGGCATCGCTTACACCTCCGGCACGATATTTTTTGGCTTGGGAAAAATTCTGCCCCGAAAGAGTAAATTTTGGATGCATGAAATTTGGCATTTGTTTGTCATGGCCGGCAGTTTCAGCCATTTTTGGCTGATGCTCCAATACGTCGTTTATCTCTAAAATCTAAACCCCTAGCAAGGGGCTTCTTCCTGTCATTCCGCACTTGATGCGGAATCTAGGGTTAATCCGTACAAACCCTGGATTCCCGCTTACGCGGGAATGACACGGGGTGGGAATGACAAGAATAGCGTAAAAATATTAAAGCGATAGGCTAAAGTCTAGAATTTATAACCCATCAAAAAGGGTCTATGACTAATCAAAAAGAACAAAACGGCTGCTTTAATTGCGGCAATCAAAGACAAAATTTTATCCCCGGCTCAGTTGATGACCATTGTCCCTATTGCGGCTTTAAAGAAGGCTGCTGCAATTATTACGAACCGATCGTTGAAAAAATCGAAATCGAATATGAATCACGTTAGAGGCCGCCGTCACCACCAGCCGGAAAGTAATAATAACTTGTAATTTTAATATAAGAATATTAATGCAGTAATGCGGTTAACGACTGCAACCTGCCCCGTTAGAAATTGTGGGTGCATAAAAAAATATTTATGAAAGTTGAGACTATTATAAAATTTATTACGGCCCTACCGCGACGAAAATCAGTCAGTCTACGTCTTATTTCTAACGGGGCCTGCCTCTAACGGGATGAATAAAGACTTTTGGCAAAATCTCAAAAAACCGATTATCGCTTTGGCGCCGATGGACGGCTACACTGACAGCGCTTTCCGTCAAATTTGCAAAGAGGTTAATCCGGCAATTATTGTTTTTACCGAATTCACTTCCGCCGACGGCTTAAGCCATGGCGCCAAAACCCTGAAAGAAAAAATTGCCTTCGTACCCAGTGAGCAACCCATCATTGTTCAACTGTTTGGTAAAGAACCGCAAAAATTTGTTGAAGCGGTTAAATATTGTGAAGCGGCCGGTTTTGCCGGCATTGACATTAACATGGGTTGCCCGGCCAGAAAAGTCATCCGATCCGAACACGGCCTGGCTTTGCGCAAAGATCCAGAAACCGCTTTCCGGATTGTTGAAGCCGTGGCGAAAAACACTAAATTGCCCGTCTCGGTTAAAACCCGGCTCGGTTGGGACGGCAATTTGGACTTAGACAGTTTTGCCAAAGGCATTGAAAATGCCGGCGCTAATTTAATTACCATTCACGCCCGGTTTTTTAAAGAAGTCCGGTTTGGGCCGATTGACTACAACCCCCTTTACGAATTGAAAAGTAAAATCAAAATTCCAATTATTGTTAACGGCGGCATTACCTCGCTGACCGATGGCCTAGAAAAAATCGGCAATTTGGACGGCCTGATGATTGGCCGGGCGGCTTTGGGCAATCCTTGGGTTTTTAACCTTAAACCAGTGACAAATTTCAGTGAAAAAATACCGGTCATTAAAAGGCACGCCGCTTACATGGTTAAAACTAAAGGGGCGAAGGCGGGAATTCTCCAGATGCGCAAACACCTTCTGGACTATGTGAGCGCCATGCCCCAAGCTAAAAATTTCCGGTCTCAACTGGCGAGAGTCAATAATTTAAAAGAAATTGACGGCGTTTTAGCCGAGATCAAAACCAGTCTAGCCGCTGAATCGGCTTAAGCCACCTAAGCCAATGGACGGTTTTTGGTGAAAATGTTAAAATTAATCTGGTTTTAGCCAATTAAATTACTTTTATGGTTAACTTAGATAATGATTTAAAACAAAAGATCCTGCGGTTTCAAAAAGTTGAGATTACTGAATACCAGGTCTATAAAAAGCTGGCCGCTTACAGCCCGGAGCCGAATAAAACCGTTTTGAATAAAATTGCTGAGGATGAGAAACGCCATGGCCAAATTTGGCAAAATTATACCCAGACCCAGCTAGCCCCAGACGGACTAAAAATTTTTTTCTATACTGCTTTGGCTAAAATTCTTGGCCTAACCTTTGCTTTGAAAATCATGGAAAACGGCGAGGAAAAAGCTCAGGCCGGTTATCAAAAAGTCATTAATGCCTTTCCGGAAACTCAAAAAATTTTTGAGGAAGAAAAACATCACGAGCAGGAATTACTCAATATCATTCAAGAAGAAAAGTTGGACTACATCGGTTCCATTGTTTTAGGTTTAAACGATGCCCTGGTGGAGTTAACCGGCGCGCTGGCCGGCTTAAGCCTGGCCCTCCAAAATACCCGACTAGTGGCGGTCGCTGGTACCATCACTGGAGTCGCGGCCGCCATGTCAATGGCCGCCTCCGAATACTTGTCAAAAAAAGCCGAGGAACAAAAAACGCCGTTTAAATCCGCTGCCTATACCGGCGCTTTCTATATCATCACTGTTATACTGCTAGTGATACCGTTTTTTGTCTTTAATAGTTACAAAATCGCGCTGCCATTGACGCTAGTGATTGCCATTTTGATTATTGCCGCGTTTAACTTTTTTTCCGCCGTGGTTAAAAATACTTCTTTCAAAAGTAAATTTCTGGAAATGGCGGCAATTAGTTTGGGCGTAGCGACCATCTCGTTTGGCATCAGCTACCTTTTAAAAACTTTTATCGGCATTGAAGCTTAAATTAGATTATTTATTTAAAATTTAGAATTTAAAATTTTAAATTAATTCAAATATGGCCCAAAAAAAGAGTAAAACTGAATCCACTCGCGTGGTGATTATCGGCACCGGTTCAGTCGGCGCCACGACCGCTTTTGCCTTAATGACTCAGGGTATTGCCTCAGAAATCGTTTTAATTGACCGCAATAAAAACAAAGCCCAGGGCGAAGCTAAAGACCTGGAACAAGGATTGTCTTTTGTGCCCCAGGCTAAAGTTTGGGCCGGCGGTTACGCCGACTGCCGGCAGGCTGACGTAATTATCATTACCGCCGGCCTGGCCCAAAAACCCGGCCAGACTCGGCTGGAGCTGACTAAAACTAACGGCGAAATCATCAAAGGCATAATTAAAGAAATCAAGCGTTACACTAAAGACGCGATTATTCTGGTGGTGACTAATCCGCTAGACGTAATGACTTACCTCGCCAGTAAAGAATCGGGTTTTGCCGCCGGCCGGGTTTTAGGCAGCGGCACGACTTTGGATTCTTCGCGCTTCCGTTATTATTTGGCTAAAAAAACCGGACTAGCGGCAACTAGTGTTGGCGCTTATCTCCTCGGTGAACACGGCGACAGTTCAGTACCGGTTTATTCTCATGTTAACGTCATGGGTGAACCTATAGGTTCACTGCCCGGCGCCACCAAAAAAGCGGCGGTGGCTGCTTACAAAACCGCCCGGAATGCCGCTTATGAAGTGATCGCTAAAAAAGGCGCCACTTACTACGCCATTGCCTTAGCCGCGTCCAGACTGGTCCGGGCCATTCTTTACGATGAAAACCACGTCTTTCCGGTTTCGGTGCTGCTGAAAGGCGAATATGGCCTTAAGGACGTCTGTTTGTCCGTCCCGGCGGTCATTGGCCGGACTGGCGTCAAAAAAATCATCAAAGTCAAATTAAACGCAGCTGAAACAAAACAATTGCACCGCTCGGCTAAAATCATTCAAAAGGCAATTGCCGACGTCAAAAAAAAGTGAATCGCTTTTGGGAAATAGATTTTTTTCGCGGCTTGGGCATTATCCTGATGGTGATTTTTCATACCGCTTACGACTTGACCGCTTTTGGCCAGGTCGGTTTTAATTTCCAAGTCCTGGGCTGGAAAATATTTGCTTACGCCACGGGCAGTATTTTTCTGCTGCTGGTCGGAGTATCGTTAACGATCAGCTTGGCCCGGGCAAAAAATAACCAACCGACAAAATTTTTACATTTTAAATCCCTGATTCGCGGGCTTAAAATATTGCTCTGGGCTATGGCTATTACTATCGTCACCCGCATTTTTTTAGGCGACGGCTTTGTCGTTTTTGGCGTCCTGCATTTAATCGGCTTAGCCACTGTCCTGGCTTATCCTCTGAGAAATTTCAAAATCCTTAACGTTAGCCTGGGTTTATTGATAATCGCTTTGGGAGTTTATTTACAAACCCTTAGATCCGCCTCAGCGGCTTTAGTCTGGCTGGGCATTGCTCCAATCAATTTTTACTCCGTTGATTATTACCCCTTACTGCCCTGGTTGGGCGTAGTTTTACTGGGTGTCGCTTTGGGCAACTGGCTTTATCCTCAAGGCCAAAAAAAAATCAAAACTTCTGATTCAGCGCCAAATTTTTTAACAAAAAAAATCGCCTGCCTCGGGCAACATTCACTCTTAATATATCTGATTCACCAACCGATATTGATTGTTCTGCTTTGGTCCGCCGGCTTGATTAAAATTTAACCGCTACCACCAAATAATCTTTTTGATAATCAACCAGTAAAAATTAAAGATCGGATTGGCCAAATACTGCAAAAGCGGATTTTTCAGATCTTGAAACTCAATTTTACCGACAAAACGTTTAATCACTTCACAATCGCTTAACCGACGATTTTTTTGGATACGCCGGCGAGTGGTGATAATTTTAGCCCAATTCTTCAAACTAAAAAAATAAAAACAAACTGACAGTTCTTGGCGCCAAAAACCGGCAAAAAAAGAATAAAACAATAAAGCCAAATCCATGACTAGCCAGGCCGGAAAAATTAAAATCAAGGTCGCTAGCTTGTAATTTTGGAGCATGACCAAGTAACGATTGCGCTCCATATAATAATATTTCTTGATACTGCGCGAAAATTCGTACTTGTGATAAACAATTGAATCGGGTGCTAAAACTACTTTATAACCGCTGAGCCAAAGCCGCCAGCCCAAATCAACGTCTTCGTGATACATAAAAAAATCAGGATTAAAAAAACCAACCTCTTTAAGGATTGGCACTTTGAGCAGCATCGCCGCGCCCGAAGCATAGGTAATTTCTCTGGCCGCCAGCGGATAATCAGTCAGTTTGTAGCCGCCGGCAAAAGCAAAGCCTAAATAATGAATTTCGTTGCCCAGGCTGTTAATTTTAGTTTTATCCTGATAAAGCAAAAGTTTTGACTGGACCGCGGCAATCTGAGAATCGGTTTGGGCTAAAGCCACGGCTTGGGCCAAAAAACTCGGGTCAACTACGGTATCTTGATTCAAAAGATAAGCGTAGTCAAAGCCGTTAGAGCCGGCATATTCTAAACCAATGTTATTCCCCGCGGCAAAACCGATGTTACTTTGATTCTCAATTAGTTTAATCTTGGACCAATCTTTTTTAAGATAGTCAACCGAACCATCAGTGGAAGCATTGTCAACCACTAAAACGGCAGACTGCCCGGCTAGATAATTAATCACCGCCAAGCTCTCCAGACAATCCCGAAGGTAAGTCAGGCCATTGTAGTTGACAATAACAATTAAAACTTTAGTCATTGTGGTGATCGGGTTTTTCTTCAACCCCAAATTTTTGACGTAAAGCCAGCTCTCTGATCACTTTTGTTGTTTGTTTGTCAATTTTTTCGAGTCGGACCGCCACTTTAAAAACTACAAAGAATAAAACAATCACTGAAATATAAACCAATAGATCCACTCCCCTCTCTACCCCGACCAACCGAGCCACCACGTCGGTTTTTTGCGGCCATAAAGCGGCTAAAATCACCAGCAACCAAAAAACAATCCAAGCTAATAACTCCCGGCCGGTGATGTCTCTGACCTTAAAACGCAAAATCACTTTGGCCAAAACAA
Organism: Candidatus Buchananbacteria bacterium RIFCSPHIGHO2_01_FULL_44_11; assembly: GCA_001817345.1. Lineage (GTDB taxonomy): Bacteria > Patescibacteriota > Patescibacteriia > Buchananbacterales > UBA6539 > 2-01-FULL-44-11. Next base: position 49,182 of record MHIE01000019.1, read on the forward strand.
AAATGGCAAAAATGACAATAAAAAATTGGATAATCATTTGACAATGCGGCTAAAAAATAAATCCCAAATTATCTGCCAGGCACCAGACAGCTTTTGGCCTTTTTGTAAAGAATAATCAGTGTAGCGAACAATCACCGGCACTTCTTTGAATTTAAGTTTTAATTTTTTAATTTGTTCAATAATTTCTGAGGCATGAGCCATACCATCCTGGCCAATCACGATCATTTCCGCCGCCGACCGGCTAAAGGCGCGTAAACCATTGTGAGTATCGGTTACTGCTAAGCCGGTATAAAGCCGGGTGATTGCCACTGCCAGTTTTAAAATTAACCGCTTCAGGGCAGGAATTTGGCTGGCGGCTTTACGGTTTAAAAAGCGAGAACCTAAAACCACCTGAACCTCCCCGAGTATTAACGGTTGAATCGCAACCTCAATGTCGGATGCCAACAGCTGGCCATCGGCGTCAAAAGTCACAACAATGTCCGCCCCGGCTTTCAGGGCAAAAAGAATGCCAGTTTGCAACGCTGCTCCCTGGCCACGATTGACTAAATGGGTAACGACGAGAGCCCCGGCCTGCTGAGCCAAAAAACCGGTGTTATCCGTTGAGCCGTCGTCAACCACGACTACCGAAGAAACCCGGTCTTTAACATCACTGACAACCTGGGTAATCACCCGGGCCTCATTGTAGGCGGGTAAAATGGCAAAGATTTTCATCTTGCTTGCTTTAATTTAGTCTCCGGCCGCAGAATTGATTTGTGAGCTTTAACGTAGTTGATGAATTCCTTAATGCCATTCTCCAAAAGCACAATCGGAAACCAACCCAATCTTTCTTTAGCTAAAGTAATATCGGGCAAACCTAGTGGGGTCATGAATAACAGCGGTTTTTCAAAAACTATTTTTGAGGTTGAGCCGGTTAATTCAATCACTTTATTAGCCACGTCAACAATATGCTCTTCCAGGTCACTACCTAAATTAATCGGCCCAGCTTCTCCACTTTTCATTACTTTGATCAATCCTTGGATCACGTCCGAAATGTAACAAAATGACGAAGAAAAATTTTTGTCACCATAAATCACCAAATCTTTATTCGCCAAAGCGTTATAAACAAAATCAGGCAGCATCTGGCCGTCATTTAGTTTCAACCGCGGCCCATAAGTCCTGAAGACTCTGACAATTTTTGTATCCAGTTTGTGCGACTGGCGATAAGTGTTAATCATGGTTTCGGCAAACCTTTTACCCTCGTCATAGCAGGCCCGCGGACTCAAACAATCGACTGTGCCCAGATTAGATTCGGCAAAGTAAGGATTAGCCGCCTGTCTTGGCCCGTAGATAACAGCTGAAGAAGTAAATAAAAATTTAGCTTTATACGTCACAGCTAGATCCAAAACATTTTTGATACCGACTGAATTAGCCAAGACGGTTTGAATTATATTTTTTTCAAAATTTTTCGGAGAAGTCGGACAGGCCAGATGATAAATTTCCTGAATACCCTGGAATTGAATTTTAAACTTTTCCAACTCCGGCAATAATTTCAGGTCAATTGGTTCGTTGATGTCGTGACGAATAAACTGAAAATTGGGATTTTGGAGTAAATGATCAATGTTTTGTTCGTCGCCGGAAATAAAATTATCAAGGCAAATTACCTTGTTATTTTTTACCAATTCATCACAAAGATGAGAGCCGATAAAGCCGGCGCCGCCGGTGACTAAAATATTTTTTTTCTCGAAAATTGGCTTGATTGTCATAAGCTAAAACTTAGAACTTATTAGCAAAAAGAAACCTACTTTATTATATATTTTTAGCGACTTTTAATCAAGGCTGAGCTATTTTTGACTTTAAACGTCCAAAACCGATTAATCAAATAATTCCAGAAAGTAACCGCACCGGTAGCAATCACCCAGGACCACCGGTAGTCAAGATATAACCATTCGGTCAAAGCATAAATGATACCGGTGGTGATCAATAAACCCGAGACCAAAACAACAATAAATTTTAATAACTGGCTAAAGGCGGCTGTCCCCCACTCTTTACTCCGAAAAGTCCAGAATTTATTGCTGAAAAAATTAAAGGTGACCGAAACCATGAAACCCAAGGCGTTGGAATATAAATACCAAAAATTGAGCCATTCGGTTAAAGAATACAAAATGAAAAAATGAATGACCGCGGCCGCCGAACCGACAAAGCAAAACTTAATGAATTGCTTAAATGTCGGTCGTTGGTTCAGATACCCCCTGATGGCTGAAAAAAAAGACATAATTACAAAATAATCACGGCTGGCCTGACCCCGCCTTTATATTTCACATCATGGCCGGTCAAAACTGATTTAAGCTCGCCCGCATAGTTAAAGACTTTCAGCTCCGAATTACCGCTCACCGAACGGCCGGCGATAATTTCGTCAATGCCGTCATTATCAATATCGCCTGCCGCCAATTCCACGCCGGCAAAATAATTAGGCTCAAAAGCAAAAAAATTGGCTAACTGCGTTCCCTGACGATTAAACACTCGGACTGTCGGTGTGGCGTTCTTTTGCGGGCTGACAATAATTTTAAACTGACCGTCGCCAAAAATATCGCCCACGGCCACATTGACCCCGCCGGTGAAAGTTTGATTATAGGCAAAAAATTGACTTAAGACAGTGCCAGCAGAATCAAAAATTCGAACATGGGGCCCGCCACCCGTGCCGGCACCAGTAACAATTTCCGCCAGCCCGTCGCCGTTAATGTCTCCAACCGCGACTTTTACCCCGCCGGTAAAATTCTGGTCATAGGCTAAGAAACTTTGAAGTAATTTACCTCTAAAGTCAAAAACTTTAACCTCAGGTCTTGCGCCTTTGCCGCTGCCCGTGACAATTTCTGCCACGCCGTCCTCATTAACATCCCCGACCGCCACGTTTACCCCACCCCGGAAAACTTGGTCATAGGCAAAAAATTGGCCTAAGACATGGCCCTCCTGATCAAAGACGCGAACATGGGGTCCGCCACCGTTGCCAGCGCCGGTGACAATATCTTGAATCTTATCACCGGTCACATCCCCGGTGGCCACATTAATCACCCCGGAAAAATTAGGGCTATAGGCGTAAAAAGATTTAAACTCCGAACCATCTGTCTTTAATATCTTTAACTGAGGAAAAGAACCAAGACCCAGGCCGGCAACTAAGTAAGCTTGTTTGCCAAAACCGGCATTAGCGCCGCGGCTTTCGCCTAAGGCCGCTTCCAGCGCCCCATCAATGTCCAACTGGCCGGAACCAAGTTTGCCCTGGAAGCCGGGATTATAGATATCAATATTCTGAGTTGAATTCAAAATAGAATCACGAATCATCTTGGCGCTGAACTGTGGCCGCAAAGCTTTGATTATGGCGGCGGTGCCGCTGACCAAAGGCGTGGATAAAGAAGTACCGGACCAATAACCGTTGTAATAACTCTTTAAACTGGCTTGAGTGGCATCGTAAACTTGAGTAGAATAAAATTTTTCGCCCGGCGCGACAATATCAACGCATTTACCGTAATTGGAAAATTTTGATTTTTTAAAAGTCTGGTCAATTGCAGCTACGCCAATCACCATATTTTCGCCGCCTGAGCCGTCACTGCAGACCGGATAATATTCAGTTAAATCCAAATTAACGCCGTCAATATTCGGGTCGGTATTGCCGGCCGCGGCCACAATAATTACCCCGCGGTCATAGGCGCGCTTGATCGCGGCATCCAGGCTCTGGCTTTGATTCTGACCGATAAAACTCATGTTGATCACGTCCGCACCCGCGTTTATGGCATAATCAATCGCTTTAACCGCCGAGAAAATATCACCGGAGCCGGTGCTGTCTAGAATCCGTAAAGGCATGACTTCACTAAACCAGCTAATGCCAGCGATGCCTTCACTGTTATTAATGCTGGCGGCGGCGATGCCGGCGACAATTGTCCCATGGTTAATCGCACCCAGTTCATAGCCATTAGTCAAGGCCGGATTAGGATCGGCATCGCTACTGACAAAATCCCAGCCGTTGATGTCGTCAACATAACCATTTTGATCGTTATCAACTCCGTCGCCTTTTCTTTCGTTGATATTAGTCCAAATTTTATCTTTCAAATCAGGGTGATCCAAATCCACGCCGGTATCCAAAATGGCAATCACTGACCGCTTGGTAATGCGTTCGGATTCGCGAATCAATAATTCCTTTGACCAAGCCGACCGGATATTAACCATCTGCAGATACTGCTGTTTTGGATATTCCGGATCATCGGGAAAAGCGGCCACGGCGAGCAAATAGTTTGGTTCAATATATTCAACTTCTGGAAAATTTTGATAGCGCTCAATCAATGGCGCTAAATCCAACTGCTGATCAACTTTCAGCCTTAAAATTTCATCACTGTTTTTAAATTTAACTAAAAGTTCTCCGGTCAAAAAATTTCCGGGCTGACTGGCTTCAGCCAACCCAGTTAAAGCCGAATAACTAAAAATACCAAAAACCACCAGAATTAAGCCGAAAAAAATTTTTGACTTGATCAGTTTAGTCATGGAATCAGGCTAAGTGCCGGTTTGATTTTCTTTTAGAAGCTTAATAAATTCAGAGGCGCTGGGCGCTTGGGGATTAAGAGCTGAGCCCTGGCTGGCGGCGTCAGTGGCCTTATTTTCGTCGCCGCTGGCAAAATAAATGCTGGCCAGCATAAAATAGGCGTCAGAATTTTGGGGTTCTAAATTGATAATTTGAGATTGCATGGCAATGGCCCCAGGATAGTTATTAACTCGCAGATATAAATCGCGCAAGACACCGTAATCATTTATGGTTAAAATCTTATTCATCTGAAACAAAGTGGCAAACTCTTGGTCAACTAAAGCCGCCTGATCGGTCAAAATCCCGACTGAAATCAAGCTCAGATGGGATTCTACGACCCAAGGTGCTTTATCTACTGCCAGCTGAAAATACTCAATCGCCTTCTTAGTATCACCTTTAAACAGATAAGACTGACCCAGTTCCAAGTAAAGTTGCGGCCGGTCTGGGCTCAACGGTATCCCCTGATTGATGAGGGTAATGGCTTTATCAACCCGGCTGGAATCGAGCCTGGCGGTATCATTATAAAACCCGGCTAGCCATAAATGATGCCGGACATTCCACGGCTCATCTTTGACGCTTTTTTCCAGTTCAGTTAAAGCTCGATCAACGATCTGAGTTCTCTGGCTCCCAGGAATTTGATTATTTCTAGCGACATTAATGGCAAAGTTAGAAAATTGTTGCCGGAGCTCAAACCGACCAACGACTGTGGTGGCGATCGATTTTTCAAAATATTCAGAGGCCAATGTAACGTCGTTAGTAGTTAAGGCTTTGTAGATATAGTTATTCGCTTTTAAGGTTCTAAAATTGACAAGAAGACCGATTACTAAAATAACAGCGACAATTGGCAGCAAATAAAATTTAGCGTTCGTGTCGGCTTGGGCTACCGGCGGATAAACCGTTTCCGAATTTTCCTGGTCTGGATGTAATGTTAAAAAGACAACAAAAGCTAAAAATAAATAAAACAATATTTCCGTGTTCAAAGTGTCAAAGACAAAAAAATTCTGGACAAAATAGGCAACGATCAAACCAATAAAAAGCCAGCTGGAACTAAGCGACCGATTTTTTTTATAGATCCGCAATAACGACCGGGCCGCCAAAAGAAGCATCGCTAAGTAGGCCGCCAAACCGATAATGCCGGTCGTGACGCCAACGTCAAAAATAATGTTATGAGCCCGGTCAAACCAAATTTGGGAACCGGAATCTTTAAAAATCTTGACTGGGAAATATTTATTAAAGGCATAGGCATAGTCTTCCGGGCCGTAGCCAATTAAAAACGACTTAACTGACTCGGTCCAGCCTCGCCAGCTGGCCTGCCAGGTCAGTAACCGGGATTCACTGGTAATGTCAGTTAGCGAAATATTAGCCAAACGATTCAGGGTTGGAACGTTTTTGACCACCGGCAAATCTTTCAAAGCCAAAAGGCTAAACGGTAAAATCAGTAAAACGACCAAAAAACCAAGGCCAAAAGTTTTTAACTTTTTGCCCCGGGGTAAAAAGAGCAAAACTAAACTCAAAAAAATCGCGCTGGCAAAAATACCCAGCATGGCGCCGCGAGTTTGGGTGTTGAAAAAAATCAAAAACTCAAATAAAAAAACCAGGGTTAAAAGAATTCGGACAGAATATTTTTTTGCCCGCAAAAACCAGGCGGCGACAATCAGTAGTTGTAAAGTTAAAAACGGATAAAACAGGGCGGGATATTTGATCGCCTCGCTTAAAACCGGCACTTTGAAAAAATTAAAAAACTGCCAATCGGCCAGGGGGAAAATTTTATATAGAATAGCAGCTAAAACCAAGTAAGCGTCAAAGGTAAAATTACTGAAACTAAACAACTTAAGGTTAAAGCGGTTCTCTTGAGCCCAAAAATAAACAATGAAAAACAGGTTGAAAAGTAGATAGGCGGCAAAAAAAGTGGCATTGCCCAGCGTACCGGTCAGCCGGCTGCCGCCTGAAGACTGCATTAAAAACGGTACTTGGAGCCATTGGGCAAAAGCAAAAAAACTCATCAATAGGCTGGCAAACACCGAAAAGCTGAAAAAATTGTGCCAGTCTTTTTTTTGTTTAAAAACATTGAACAAAACAAAAAAATATAAAACTAGATGGAGGTGATGGAATAAACCGCTCATCCGTTCATAATTGCCCCAAAAACTGCCGTAGGGGCCGAGACTAAAAACTGTCGCCACGGTCGAAATGCCAAAAAAAGCTAAAACCGCCCAAACCAATTGGTTAAACTTAGGCCGGTAGACCGGCACCAAGGAGGCTAAAATTATATAAGCGGCCAGGATAATTTCAACCGCTATTCTGAATAAAACATTCTTCAAGACAATGAACGGGAAAAAAAAGTGACTGTTCATCACCAAGGGTAAAAAAATAGTCAGTAAAACGCCGACTTTTATCACTGTCAGAAGAATCCGGATGAATCTTTGTTGGTTAAGCATTATTTTAATTTTAAAATTTAACAGCTGGAACTCTAATCCTAGCCTAATATAATAAAATAATCATACCAAAAAATCGGTTTTCCGGCAAGGTAAAAAATGATTAACCTTGACTTATTCAACCACTTATAATATAGTCTAAAAGCAGCAAACGCAGTACAAAGCGATTGCTGGCTGAAGCAATAATACATTGCTACAGATTGTTCTCTAAACAAAGGAGAGTTACGATGAGGCCGAATGGTGAAAAAACAGACGTCGGTACTATCGTTTCAGAAGAAACAGTGTTCGGTGACGGATTCCTTCCGGTGATCAAACGCGTGGTCCGGACGCCGGATGGCCAGACGCGAGAACCACAGCTGCTGTGGGACCGCACCGGCAAAGAATTCGTTGTCGCCGTTGCCATCGGGCCGGACGACAAATTTGTCCTCGTCAAAGAGCCAAAGTATGGTCAGATGGAATACTCCGTCGGACCGGCGATCGGCGCCATTAAGCAAGGAGAGGACATAATCAACGCGGCCGGTCGGGTGTTACTGGCAGAAACCGGCTACAAGGTAGAAAGGTGGTATCACTTGATTACCGGAACCGTGATTGAAATTCCGGACAAGAGCGACGGCGGCGGCCACCACCTTATGATCGGCATAAACGCGGTCAAAAAAAGAGAGCCGGAGAGTGGCTGCCAAGTTATATTGGCTTCCCGCCAGGCAGTCGAGGATATGCTCTGGGGAAGAAGTTCACTACGGATTGACCGGGCAATGGGAATCGCCGCTATGTTTTTGGCGATACAATTCCTGGCAGACCGCAATTTGTGTTAACCAGTCCAATCCTGCTAGCTGAAGGTTAATCTTGCGATGACTCACAAAAATGAGCATTGTCGCAAGATTTTTTTTAGATTGAATAAACGATGATTTCTAGTTTCCGTGAATAGCGAAATTCGTTCTTACTCTTAAAACCAATGTATTTTAGTATATTTTGTCATTGCGAGGAGCGAACGGCAGTGAGTGACGAAGCAATCTGACGCGAAGCGTCATCCCGAGGGAACCGAGGGATCTGTCTTGCCAAGGGGATTGCTTCGTCCCGATTCCGTCGGGACTCGCAATGACACTAAAGAATAAGTAAATATAGATAAATTTGAATTTCACCCTTCACGCTGATTTAGATTGACAATTTCGCTAAAATCGCTTATATTTTAGCTATACCCCGTTAAAAGTCCAGAGTTTATTTTTTTCAACACTATAATTGATATCTTGAATCCTCTGATTAAACATATCTTTTAAACTTCTAATGGGGCATATCTTAAAATCAGCTGCTTGGTCTAGAATCTATGGAAAGCAAGTCTTTAACTAAATCCGCCAAAAAAAATCTCCTAATTGTCGGAGACTTAATCATTCTTTTTTCCAGCCTTTGGCTGACTCTTTTTTTGCGCTATGGTTTGACGGTTGATTATGATTTGTGGCAGGCTCATCTTTTCCCTTTTAGCGTTATCATCATCATCTTTTTGATTATTTTTTATATTGAAGATTTTTATGAACTGGGCATCGGCAAAGGCAAGGTGGATTTGCTCAACCGCTTGATCCAGGTCATTGTCATTGGCAGCGCCTTTTCTTTTACCTTCTTTTACATCGGCGCCAATCGTTTATTCACTATTAGACCACAGAGAGTATTTTTTATTTACATCGCCATCGCCGCGATTTTAATTTATCTCTGGCGATTATGGTTTTATCAAGTCGCCCGCTCGCCCAAAATTGCCGACGGCGTCCTTTTTATTGGCTACAATAAAAAAGTCGGAGAAATTATCAAACAAATCCAAAAGCGGCCGGAACTGGGTTTTCAAGTCAGAGCGATAATGCCGGTAACAAACGGCCAAACCGAACCAATCCCCGATGAATATCAGAACCTCGTGGTAGCAGCCGACTTGAATCAACTTAAAGAAATCTGCCAGAAAATCGAGGTTCAGACAATTATTACCACCGTCCATCCGCGGGAAGACAAAAATTTACTCAAAAATTTGTTTAATTGCTTATCGCTGAAAATTAGTTTTTTTGAATTGGCGAAATTCTACGAAAATATTACCGGTAAAATTCCGGTTACGACCATTGAACAAATCTGGTTTTTGGAAAATTTAACCGAAAGCAAGAAAAGAACTTACAATCTAATTAAAAACATTGCTGACGTTATAATTTCAATAATTTTATTGATAATTTCCCTGCCTTTACTGCCTTTTATTATTTTAGCCGTTAAAACTACCAGCTCGGGGCCAATATTTTTTACCCAGGTCAGAATGGGCAAAGACGGCAAAACTTTCACCGCCATAAAATTCAGAACCATGGTCACGGGTGCCGAGTCTAACGGACCGCAATGGGCGGCCAAAAATGACCCGCGCATCACCCGGGTCGGTAAATTTTTAAGAAAAACCAGAATTGATGAAATCCCCCAGCTGATTAATGTCTTAAAAGGAGAAATGAGTTTAATCGGCCCGCGGCCGGAACGACCGGAGTTTGTCGAACAGTTGAAGAACCAGATTCCGTTCTACCAGGAAAGGCTGATGATTAAACCCGGCCTGACCGGCTGGGCTCAAGTGATGGGGCCAAACTACGGCGGTTCGCTGGAAGAAACCATGGAAAAAATCCAATATGATCTTTATTACATAAAAAACCGGTCACTCGCCTTGGATTTGAGCATCTTACTTAAAACGATTAGAACCGTGCTAACTAAAAAAGGCCAATAATCTTTAGAGGCGTCAAGTTAAAAAAATAAATAATTAACGCTATGGCTCACTACCTAGAAGTAATGTATGCAAAAAATTTAAAGCCGGTGACCGACTACCCGAATAAATTATGTGCTTACCTATTCAATAGATTTGCCATGACAAAAGGAACGACTGTAGTTGATGTGGGTTGCGGTCGAGGAGATTTTATAGAAGCATTTAGAAAATTAGATCTCAATGCTATAGGACTAGACCGAGAAATAGTTACTTTAAACGACCCAAGCATAGATTTTCACGGCAATATTAATTTTGAAAAAGATAATTTTCCACTGCCAGATGCAACTGTTGATGTTGTCTTCTCTAAGTCAGTAATAGAACATATACACAATCCAGAGCAATTCATGCATGAAATTAAACGAATACTCAAGCCGGGTGGCAGGGTGATTATTATGACGCCCGACTGGCAAAGCCAAGTGTATACTTTTTATAATGACTACACTCACGTTCAACCTTATATCACGTCCGGCCTGGCTAATTTGTTAAAGTTATCTGATTTTCACGATGTCCAGTCTGAACTTTTTTATCAATTACCTTCCGTTTGGCGCTGGCCTTTTCTAAGAATAATACTCAAGCCTCTTAGACTATTATGGCCCGTCAAAAAGATGAAAAAAAGCAGTTACTGGCGCTGGTCACGTGAGCTAATGATCCTGGGCACTGGTACTAAAAAATAGAATGATAAAAAAATTACCTGCCGGTTACCGGCAGGTAATTTTACAACATTTGGAAAACTAATTTGTTAATTTAAAAATTATTGCCTCAAGTTCTTGTGCCAGCTTAGAATAATGAAACACTCCAGACATGCGCCGAAAACAATGCTGGCCTAGCCTCAGCCGCAGAGCATTATCAGTGCCCAGAGCGCTGATTTTTTGGGCCAAATCGGCCTGGTCATTGGTTTTAAAAGTTAAGTTTGGATTTCCCACGATCCATTCCAGCGCCCCGCCGGAAAAAACCAGGGTAGGCAAACCCAGCGCCATCGCTTCCAAACCAATCACGGCACTGCATTCGCGCCGCCAGCGAGGCACAATAAAAATATCCGACTCAACCAAAAAATGAACCATCGCCTGATAATCAACCCAGCCGGGAAATTCAACGTAATTTTCCAGACCCAAATCCTTGGCCATTTTAATTAAGCTGTCCCGCTCCGGTCCGTCGCCGCCTAAGACTAATCGAAATTTATCTTTATTGGTTAAAAGAGAAAACGCTTTTAAGACCAAATCAAAACCTTTTTCTTTAATCATCCGTCCGGTGCAGTAAAGCTGGACGATTTTTTTAGTCGCTTGTCTTTTTTCCAAAATCTCGGCCATGGCCATGCCGGCGGCCGAAAGCAGCCGCCGATCGTCAACAAAATCCAGCATAATTCTAGAAGGCACTTTTGGGCTTAAGCCAAAATTATAATAAGCCTGCTGGATAAAGGGCGTAGTAAAAATAAAAAAATCCAGCCGGTTAGCTAAATTACCGCCAAGATATTTTTCCGCCAAATAGCGCAGACGATTTTTCAAGCGCTTTAAAACGCTAAATTGTTTTTCTTTTTGGCCGTCTTCACTTGGCCAGGAGATAAATTCCCGGTTATAAAAAGCCACCACCGGAATTTTTCCGCCAAAAAGTCGATAAAGACCAGCGCCATACATATACTGGCCTTCAACATGAAAAATATCAGCCTGAGAGGAATATTTTTTTAACCGCTGCCAAATCTGATACTGCACCGGCAGCTGATGAAAAGTTTTGAACTGCTCGGCAACTACTGAGTAAGGCAGGGCTTTATCAATTTTATTCTTGTGCGAATAAACCGTCACCACTTTAACCTCATGACCCAGCTTTTGGAGATTTTCGGCCTTGAGATCTAAATCGGTGATTGAGCCGCCGGCAGTGACAAAATTAAGTTTGGAAGTGACAAAAATTATCCTCATAAACTACATATTGCCGAATTCGATTTGGGTTTTAATCCAAGGAATCAGCTCATCAAGCATTTGGCTCAAATCGGTTTTCGCCTCAAAACCCAGTAATTTTTTGGCTTTCTTTGTGCTCGGCTGGCGTTTCCTGACGTCATGGATCATCGGTTCATCCGAAACGTAATTAAACGGCTGATCCGGATTAATTTTATTCCAAATCAACTCGGCCAGTTCTAAAACCGTGGTTGATTGAGCAGTCGAAATATTGAAATCTTGGTTAATCGCTTCCTTACTCTCAATCGCTAGGCGGATACCGGCAGCTAAATCCCCGCCATAAGTATAATGACGAATCTGCTTGCCATCGCCTAAAATACGCAAAGGATCCTGGCCTTTCAGGACTTTTTGGACTAAATCCGGCACCACATGGCTCATGGCCAGCTTAATGTTACCGGAAATTATCTCTTTGGTGTTTTTGGCTTTTTGTTCACCAGTGCCGACGACATTAAACGGCCGGATAATGGTGTAAGGCAGTTGATACTGCTCCCAGCCGCCTTTGGCAAAATATTCGCACATCAATTTTTGAAAACCATAAGTGGACTGCGGCGGCGGACAAAGAGCCTGGTCCCCTTCCACGCTTGGGTACTTAGCGGTTGACTCAAAAGCACTGGAGGAAGAAATAACATTAACTTTTTTAAGTTTTTTATTTTTAAAAGCCCAAAGCGCCGCATCAAAGGAAGAGGCCACAATCCGTTCATTTTCAGCGATCAGGTCATAAGCAAATTCATGGAAATAATTTATCCCGCCCACCATCGCCGCGTTAAAAAGCGCTTGATCGCAATCCTGAATCAAATGTTTCATCAGTTCCACGTCTTTAGCGTCCCCTTCGGTAAAAAAATAATTGGGATTATGGTCGTAACTTTTTTCCACTTTGCCGTATTTACTGTAATTATCAACACCCACGACCTGGTGGCCGTGCTTTAATAACTCGTCAACCAAATAGCCAGCGATAAAGCCCGCTGAGCCACTAACTAAAATTTTCATAAAATTAGACGCTTAAAAATTAATCTCCGTATATAAGTTTACCGCCAAAAGCCCCAGACGTCAATAAAAATTTTTTTCGGATATTTTTTAGGGTCAATTTTTTTGTAATCTTTATGAGGCGTAGCTAAAATCACGACGTCTGATTTGTCTAAAACTTCATCCAAAGATAACAATGCTTCGTCCTTAATATAGACATCGTGACAGCGAACCGTGCCGAATTCAAATTCGGCGATCTTTTTTAATTTGTAGGACAAACTATCTCGCTTGTTATCCGATTCCCTCTTAAAAGCCATGCCTAAAATGCCGACATTAATATAACCAAGCTTAGTTATTGAATTGGATGCTTGAAGTTTCTTTTTAACAACTTCTATCACAAACTTAGGCAGGCCCTCATTAACCAGCATGGCCGCCTGGCCCAAAGAAAAATTATTGTTGGAAAAAGCGGAAATCTGCATCGTGTCTTTAAGCAGGCAGGGACCGGCGGCAAAGCCGGCGCCGGGCAAATTTTTGGCCCGATCGTAATCTTGAGTCATGGCTTGATAAATCGCCCCATAGTCAGCGCCAAAACTTTCGGCAATCATGTAAAATTGGTTGCTTGCGGCAAAACTGATATAGCGCCAGGCGTTAGTAAAAAGCTTGGCTAACTCCGCTTCCATTGGCTTAACCGTCACCAATTTATCGGTAATTTTATTAAATAGGTCGTAAGCCACCTTTTCCGTATTTTGGTCAAAAGCAGAAATGATCTGGGGCAGGCTCATCAGCTCGTCAATGGCTTTGCCCTCGGCGATTCGTTCCGGGCAAAAAGCGACCTTAATTTTTTTACCCTGGCCTTCAAAATATTTCTGGACTTTTTTACTCGTCCCCGGATAAACCGTACTGCGCAAAATCAAAACTTGATCATCGCTAAAGTAATCAAAATAATTTTTGATCACGCCCATAATGGCCTTGAAGTCCGGATTTAAATACTCGTCAATTGGCGTGCCGACAACCAATAAAACTAGCTTACTGTCTTTAATCGCTTCAGCTGAATCGGAAGTAAATAAAGTTTTGTTCTCCAGCGCTTGCTTTAAGCTCTCGGGGCCCTGATTTTCTTTAAAGGGAAAAACCCCGGCTGAAATCTGACTCAAAGCCTCTTTGTTTAAATCGTAAATTACGGTTTTAACTCCCTTGAGGGCAAAAACAACGGCCAAAGGCAGGCCCACCCGGCCGGCGCCGCCGACAATGCATAAATCGTATTTCTGGCTTTTGCTCGAATGTTTAAAATCTAACATATAATTTATTTAGTAATCATTGTATTAAAGAATTCTTGTACTTTTTTAGCGATAAAAACATCGGTTGCCTGGCGTGATTCAAATGTACTACCGCCAATATGCGGGGTAATAATCACATTGCTGTTTTTTTGGGCATACTCAACCAACGGCTGAGAAGAAAAATTTTGTTTGAAATTCAACTCATCGGCTAAAACGTCAGCGGCAAAACCGGCAATCTTTTTTTCAGTCAAGGCCTGGAGTAAATCTTTTTCATTAACAATGTCGCCGCGGGCGGTATTGATTAAGTAAGCTGTATTTTTTACCCGGGCAAAGGCTTCAGCGTTAAACATGTCTTTTGTTTCTTCGTTTAGATGAACGTGAATGGAAATGATATCACTATTTGAAAGTAAATCGCTGAATTCAACTTTTTGACAATGGTTTTCAATGAATTCCTTGTCTTTAAGATAAGGATCGCAAGCAATAACCTTCATGCCAAAAGCGTTGCCGTAACGCGCCATTATTTTACCCAGCCGGCCCAGGCCGACTAAACCCAAGGTTTTACCGGAAAGACTATGGCCAGTAAACTTAGTACTTTCCCACTGATAGTTTTTAACCGCGGCAACGCCGTCGACAAGGTGCCGAGCTAAGGCAATCGCTAAACCAAAGGCTAATTCGGCCGTGCTGGTAATAGTGTTTAAGAATTCCGTCTCCCCGCGCAGACTGATGACCTTGATCTTTTTGATTTTGGCGTAACCAACGTTAACATGATCCAAGCCGGTGGTAGCGGTGGCAATCACTTTAAGATTCGGCGCCAAGTTAATAATTTCCTTGGTCACCACCACGCCAAGTTGAAGGACTAAAACGTCGGCTTTGACGATTTCGACGGCCAAAATTTTTTGATCCGGCCCGATCATTTTTACTTCGCCCAATGACGACAGAATCTCCTTGGCGGCTTGAGGGTAATTGCCGCCGACGGCGTTAATGATTTTGAGTTTATTTTTACTCATAATAATTTTTGATTAATTGGCTTTCTGGCAACAACCAAAACATGCTGACCCCATTTTTCCGAGCACATCCAGGGATGCCGCTTTGGCCAAATCATTTTTCTGATCGCCAAAACCAGATACCAGAGCCAGACTAAAAACTTCTCAATTTTAGGCGACATCACGGTAAAAGGAAAGGCCGGCGAGTAAGACAAAGAAGGCACCGGAAAAATGCCACCTTGGTATTCAATGGCCGCTCCCAAACTGCGCAAAACCTCAATATAAATTTCAGAACCGTGATCACTGCGATAAAGGGGTTTTTTAGGAGCTTTCTCCGCTTTATTGACTAACTTAAGCTTGGTTAATAACCCATGAACGAATTTCAAAAATAAGTTGATAAAACCAAAGGCCTTTTGGACCGACCATTTGCCCGGCACGATATTAGAGATAATAATGCCGCCTGGTTTAAGCACCCGATATTGTTCGATTAGCGCTTGTCGGTAATCCTCAAAATGCTCCAATAAACCACAATGCACAATCACGTCAAAATAGTTATCGCTAAACGACATATGCAAAGCGTCTTCGCAAACGTAATGGGCCGGCAGGTTGTTTTCTTTAAATATATCCTTAGCCACTGCCAAAATTTCTGCTGAAGTATCCAAAAGATAGCAGTCAAAACCATGGGCGGCAAAATAACAGGAAATTGAACCCCGACCCGAACCAGGCTCTAAGACTTTCATTCCCGGCTGAGGATTCTTGATGAATGAACTGTAAACTTTCCATTGATTCTTAAAAGACATCATGATTTGGTTTGTCGGCCTGCCGCTGGTGTAATAATTCTGACGGGCCTCGTGACTGCGAATTTTCCAATTATCATCAAATTCAACTACTGAACCTTTTTTGTATTGGCTTTGGTCGGTCATAGTTTATTTTATTCTTCATTATTAACTCGGCCAGCTTCCAGTCTCTGGGGCCGTCAATATTAACCCAAAGTTCTGTCGGCATGACGTAAGGCAGACAATGGCCGCCCTTAAAAGTCTTTTTATGAACTAAAGTATTTCTCCGGGTGGCATAAATCGCGCCGTTTCTGATATAAATCTGGTCTTTCTGCCTTGAAGCATTCTCGATTTTTCTATTGTCAATATCGACCAATTGATCATTAACGATATATTTCATCCATTCCGGATTAATGCCTGGACTGCGGACGACGCTGATCACTGAATCGGCCCGGCTGGCAATTAATTTTTGGAGTGACTGGTCAATGTCTTTGGCGGTTTTTAACGGCGTTGTCGGCTGAAGCATAACCACCAGATCATAGCGATAACCAAAAAGCTTTTCGGTCTGAAAAACGGCGTGGATGACGGCGTCGATTGACGAAGCCTTGTCCGTCGCTAAAAATTTTGGCCGCTTAATCACTACTAACCCGAATTGACGGGCTAAACCCAAAATTTTTTCACTGTCTGAAGAGACCACAATGTCAGTGATTAATTTGCTTTTTTTGGCCGCCAAAATAGTATAAGCAATCAAAGGCCGGCCTAAAAGTTTTTTTAAATTTTTATTTTTTATTCCCTTTGACCCACCGCGAGCCGGAATAACCGCCAAAATTTTAGGCTTCATAAAAAGTAATTAATGGTTAAAAAACTTTTTTATCGTCCCAATTATCAATCCATTGTCCGTCAACCAGGCTAGCAAATCGACCGCGATAATAGTCTCGGTTTAAAATTTCAGCCTGAGTCATTTCTCGATTTTTCTGCCCAAGCATAATCCGCCATTCTGGTATCTGTTCATTGATTATTTGCTCCTGCTCAACTTTGGTCAAACGGCTGAATCCAATCAGTTCTTTTAGCTGATCAGAATTAATGGACACCGGACCATCTTTGGTTTGATCGTTGGCTAAAACTGTGAAATGCCTCTCAATTACGTCCGCACCCAGCTTCAGTGCCGTTTTTGCCGCCTGAAGACCATCTCGGGCGACGGCCGTGTGGTCGGACCAGCCAACCGAATCGGTAAACTGCCTTAACCATTCCAAACGGGCAAGATTACACATCTCTAAAGTATTGGGATAGCTGGTGACGCAATGCAAAAAGGTTAATTTTTTGCCTCGGCTTTTAACCAGCTCAGCCGCTTTTTTAATTTCTTCATCAAAAGTGGCGCCAACCGAGATAATCAAATGGTCAAAAACATCGCAGAGTTCATTAAGCATCGGATAGCTGGCGCAGTCATAACTGGCGACTTTGACTATTTTTTCCGGCCAGTCCAGGCGGGCAGCCAGTTCAATTCTTTTTCTGGCAAAAATAGCAATCAGCGGCGTGATTTTATTTTTTTGAGCCAATTCAATAAACCATTTATAGTCATCTTCGGTCAAATCCAGCTGGCTTAACCTGGAGAATTCAGCCTGATATGGCCTTTTGATGGTTTTGACCACGCCATTGCTTTCGACATAGCCTTGATCAAAGCGCGGCCGGTGAGTCAAGTCTTCAGAAAAAATCATCTGGGTTTTGACATAATCAGCCCCGCCGGCCGCCGCCGCGGCCACTATTTGGCTCAAAATTTCCCGTTTGCCCAAATGATTTTGGCAGGCCTCAACGATTATTTTTGTCATATATTCAAATAGTCTTTAACGATATTGGCGGCAATGTAATCAATACCGTTCAAAGTGCCGTAGATGTTAAAAATATTTTTATTAATAATCTCGACATTCTTTTTATATTGATCAACAAATTCAAGGAGTTCTGATAATTTCTGGCCCTGATAAATTTTACCTAAACCAAGCCTTTCTATGGAAATATTATTGAAATAAATCTCCGGATCATCGTTCTGATCGTAAGGCGGCGTAATAAAAGGCGTTTGAGTAAACTGCGACAGCCAAACCGAGCCCCAGCCGCTGCGGGCAAAATGAAGAATAATATTTTTGTGGCCAAGAGCCGCCGGTGAGGCTTTAACACTACCGGCAATAATTTCCGGTCTATTGGTATATATCTGCAAGCCTAAATTGGAAACTTCTTTAAAAAGATGGGCCAATTTTTCAATGCCGGTCACGGTGACGTAAACCCCGCGGCTGGCCACCGCTTCATCTTTATTTGGTATGCCAATTGACGGTGGGGTCATTACTTCGGTTTGATATTTACTCACTGGCCGGTTGCGTAAATAAGGGAGGGTTTTGGGATTAAAAATCGCCTGGGGATTATGAAGATAAGAAAAAGTGGCCGGATCGGAGATAAAATGTATTTTTTGTTTTTTTTCAATCGCCAAAAAAAGAGGAACGGCTTTTTTAACAATTGCCTGATCCAGCTTGATTGCCGGTTCAGCCAAAGAACGCTCAAGGATGTCGGAAGCATGGCCAAAGCTAGTGTAGTAAGAAGGATTAATCCCCAAATTGACTTTGGGATTGCGATTGATTTCAAAAGCAATTTCATTGATGTTGACTTTTACCGTTTGACCAGAAAAAGTTTTAGCCAAAAGTCCGGCGGACAAATAATTCTGAATTGACTGTTCGACTTTTTTACCGTAAGCAATCAAATTTTCCAGGTAGCTCTGGTAACTATCATGGCTATAGAATAGTGGCTTAAAAAAATCGCCCAATTCTTCAGCTAAAACTAGCTCGGCCGGCCAGCGGTTGATAATATCGCCAAACATTTCCAACATAATATTTTTCTGCCGTTCACCGTAGACCAAAGGAACGATAATACCCAAACGCTGACCCAGCTTTTCCGCCAATAAATTATTAACCGCCACGGCCAGCTCAGTGGTGCGCAGAAATGGCCCAAAACCGGAACTAAAATTAAGAATAATATACTTCATTTTTACTTACTGGTTAAGATGTAAAGCCCCATCGCCCCGCTAAATTTGTTGGTATGGTCATATTGGCTGACTTTTTTCAGCCAATCGATAAAGGCGTCAACATTACCGGGCAGCTTGGCGTCTCTTAAAGCGTTACGGAGCCGTTTATCTAGATCAACAATCATCTTTTGATTGTTGCCCAAATCAAAATTAAAGGTTTCCCACTTTAATTCCATGTCCAACTCTTGAACCCAGGCCTCAACGTCAAAAGGACAAATAAAATGCAGATCGGTCAATGACATTGGCACATTGAACAATTTTACCAACGTCATCCAGATATATCCTCTGACATTAAGAAAAGAAGGACAAGTGAAACAAATCTGGCCGCCTGGCTTTAATTTATTTTTAAAATTCTTTAAATCCGTTAAAGGGTTATCTTGATGCTCAATTGTACCCAAAGAAATAATCACGTCAAAAGTGTCGTCTATTTGAGAATATTCGGCTAGCCTAAATTCTAAATTTGGATGTTTAACTGCTTGAGTAATATTGATGGCTTCAGCTGAGTAATCAATGGCCAAAACCTGGCCACCCTCCTGAGCCATTAATAAATCGGTTTCACCGGTGCCACAACCAATGTCTAAAACTTTTTTACCCTTAAAATCTATAATTTTGATCAAGTGCTCACCAACATAATCAGAATTAAAAGTAAAAAATTTCTCCTTACCTTCTTTATAAACCTTATCGTAAAGATTTTTTAAATCTTTGTTGGTTTTTGAGGTTGCCATATATTTGACCGTTATTTATTATTTTTTATGGTGTTGATGATTGCTTGTTCCGTTCTCAGGCTGGCTCGGCCGTCAGGCAGATAGATTAAATCCGTGAGAAATTTGTTTTTACTCTCTTGATTATAATCCAAATACCGATCTGTTTGCAAAATCCATTCCGACAACTCTTTTTCCGTCTTGGCATATTTGACCAGTTCCGGATATTTAGTAAAGTAATCCAAAGCATCATTAGGAATGATATCGCCAAAATAAGGTGAAATAATGAAACGATTGGCGATAATACCCTCCAGTAAAGTGGTAGACTTAAAGCCTAAAACTACCCGCGAGTCTTTTATTAGTTTTGAGGCATCACCAAGATTAGTAATAACCAAATTATTAATCTTTTTCCGGAAATTCTTATTGAAAATATCGGTGACGTAATCAAGGTATTGTTGAGCGTATTTAGTTTTAATCACGACTTTAATTTTTGGATTGTTAGCGGCAAATCTCATTAGCCAGAGATGGAAATTATATGCAATATCTTTAATTGTCGCCAACTTTTTACCTCCAGCTTCTCCCGAAAAGTTAAAAAATTTGTCCGAGGGATAAAAAGAAAATAAAACTACTTGGTTAGAAGGTTGATCGGTACCGGCACTATTAAAATAATTATCCATCCTCGGAATACCGACAACAACGGCTTGATCTTGATTTAAGCCTGGGATACCCAGATTAACAAGCGCTTGGAAAATTTGTTGATTGTAAAAAAGCATTTTTGAACCAATGAATTTAAACGTCTTGTAAATTTTGACATATTCATTGGCCGTTGCCTGATCGACGCCGGCAAAAGTTAAGCCTTCTTTATGCAAGACAAAAAAGGGAATGTTTTTCTCTAAAAAAATTCGGGCCAGCTCTTGCTGTTCAATATAACCAAAATTGCCGGCTAAACCCGCCTCAAAATTAATAAACTTCTTAAGGGTTGGAAACATTTTATTCAAATAAGCATAATATCTTTGCTTGCCCGCCTGACCAATATTGGAAGTGTAATAGTTAGTTTCAGAAATAGTCTCGCGTTCAACCCTGGTTAGGAAATGATACAAAACAAGCCGAAGATGCTCTCTCTCGATAATGACATACTTAATTTGACCGCTCCAACGGGCCATGGCTTGAACATCGTCTATAAAAATACTTCGGCGCAAACATAAAACCGTCAACCGACCCAAAGAATTGATTTTTCTGGCGCTGACGGCTAAGACAAAAGCGGTCAGTGTTGGCGAATTGATCGCTAAGCTGAATTGAATCAAAAAAACTAAAGCCAATGACCGTAATTTATTTTTTAACTTTCTTAAAAACATAATTAACTTAAAACTTTATTAAATTCGTTTTGATAAGCCTGCCATAAAACTTCCATGTCTTCTTTTTCATTTCGCTCCCAGACTCCCCAATAATTGAAGATAAAGCCGGCGTCATAGGCCGCCGCCACATAATTTTCCAGCCTGCTTTCGTACTCGGCGGTATGTAAATCAACGGCCAAAACTTCCTTAATTTTAGCCGACAAAGTGGTAAAATCAGTATGCTTAAAGGTATTGGGTAAATTTAAAGTAATCCCCAAATTACCGAACTGAATTGCCGGTTTGTTATAAAATGCCGCTTCCGCAACAACGGTACTATTGGGGCTAATAATTAAATCGGCCCGCCTTAAAACCTGGTCCGAAGGTATTCGGTAATCAATCAATTTGACATTGGGTGTTCGGGCAATCTTTTCAAAGTAAGAAGGCGGCCGATAGCCTACCATCATCGGATGTTCTTTGACTACTAAAGTATAATCATCCGGCAAAGATAAAGCACTGAGCCTGGCGACATCAATTTGATTATTGAAATAAGGAGCCTGAACATCAGTTGTCTCTTCCGGTTGAAATTGTAAAGGCAGATAAGCGAATTTTTTAACCTGGTCAAATGGATAATAATTAAAATTGTTAGTGATCTTGCGGTAGCGCCGATGGGCGTAATGATCACGTAAAATAATGCGCGGCGGCCGATAATCAGTAGAAATGCTAACATTACCCAAAAGCGTATCCGGCCGCTTCAGGTACCAACGCAAAATCTGGCGATAAGGAGAAAACTCCTGTCTGATTTTTTTAAGCAACGGCGTTTTTTTGTAAATTCTATCCATGTAATCCGGTCGCTTAAAAGATTCACGGAATTCACGAATGTATTGCCGAGCGACCTGCATATTCTTGCTTTCGGCTAGGCCGCGATTTAAAGCATTGAGTTGATCGTCAAAAGAACCGGAACTTTCTAGGTAGTCTTGGGTGAATATTTTAATATTTCTAATTTTACAATCGTAAGGCACCAGCATTTTGACCCCCCGCTTTTTGGCCAAAATACTGCACATAATATGCGGACTTTCCACAAAGTTTGGCGCTAAAATCACGTCCGGTTTAAATTCATCAAAAAATATTTTGACGTATTTATAAACCGCTTTGATATAATCAATGATTTCTTCGTCAGAAACATTCTGGCGAAAACTGTAATAATATTTATCGCCATAACAACGAAAGTGATTCCGAACCGAGCTGGCCATTGGCCAAACCGAAGGCACTCCGAGATCCTGACAAATTTGAGCTAAAGTGTAATGGGAATCACCAAGATATTTTTTAGGATCGGCCATTACTTCATCATAGTTGATCACTAGGTCATAATGGACATCCTTTTGGTTTAAGACAAATTTGTGAACGCTTCGCTTCATGGTAAAAGCGGCTAAGTGGCACCCCTGATCTTGCAATTTCTTAGCCAAAAAATGGCCAATACGAAAACCCCAGCCGCGCTGCTGAAAAATCAAAACTCTTTTGCCTTGAATTTTATTAACGTTATTCTCCGACATACTTTAGATAAAAATTAAATTCATCTGACTGGTAAGTCTTAAAATTATTTTTTTCAAACAATTTGAGTGAGGCCGGGTTGGTTTTTTTAATCTCGGCTAAAACTATTGACTGGCTGGGAATATTTTTCAAAGACTGGCTTAAAAGCCAATGACCCAATCCCCGACCCTGGTATTGAGGGTCCAAGGCGATAGAGACGCGGTAATTTTTATTCGGCTGGTTAAAGTCAAAGCGGCAATAACCAATGACTATTCCCTCGGCATTTGCCAAAACAAAACAAAGGTTACCGGTGTTTCCGAAGTACTGCTGCTGAAACCAATTTTGATGATCGGAAAATTTAATCTCGTCTTGATTTTTTGAATGCTGTCGAACCATGGGGCTGTTACGAATCTCCCAAATCCTTTGACTGTCAGAAATCTCAGCCGGTCGGACCAAAAAGTTAGCGAAATCTTCAGTCATAATCTATTATGTTTTCCCCGAATATCCGCCCAGGGCGGAATGAGGGGAGTCTGAAAAATAATACTGTCGGCGGAGCCGACACTGCTCATAAAGAACCCGCCCAGATACCCAGCCGTTTCTGTGTATCCATAACATACAGAAACGGCTGGGTCGGGTTCATTTAGCGATTAAAGACCAGCTTAAAGGCGTGGCCCGGGAAATGTCAGCCGCCGCGGTTTGACCAATAACTTGATCGTAATATTTCGGCTCTAGACCATGCCCCGGCCTAATTGATCTAACGTTTTTAGGCGTGAATTTTTCACCTTTTTTAACATCCTCAACCACAAAAAGAGATTTGCGAAAAATAATATTTTCCGCTTCCTTAAGCCCAGCGCCATATTGGACTTGACCCAAAGCCACCTCAGCGTCACGGATTGACAAAACCAGATCTTTAAACTCCGCCGGTTCTAAAGAATAAGCGGCATCAGGTCCACCCTCTGCTCGGGATAAAATAAAATGCTTTTCAACGATAGAAGCGCCTAAAGCGACAGCCGCGACCGCGGCGGTCTTGCCTAAACTGTGATCGGATAGACCAACCACTGTTTTAAATCTTTTGGCAATATCGGGAATCATTAATAAATTCATGTCCGCCGGCTTGGCCGGATAGGCGCTGATGCAGTGTAAAATTGCGACTTGAGGACAACCGTTATCTTTAAGCGTTTTAATCGCCAGCTCAAGTTCCTCTAGAGAAGCCATGCCCCGAGAGATAATGACCGGCTTTTTAGTCTGACCAATGCGTTTTAGTAAAGGAATATCGACCACTTCAAACGAACCAACTTTGTAAAGGTCGACTTTAAGCGTTTCCAAAAAATCCACGGCCGTAACGTCTAAGGGAAAAGAAAATAAAACCAGGCCTTTTGATTCGGCGTAGTCTTTCAATTTGCCGTGCCAGTCCCAGGGCGTATAAGCCTGTTGGTAGAGTTGATGCAAAGTTTGACCTTGCCACGCCTCATTAACCTTGATCTGAAAATATTCTTTATCGCTGTCAATTGTGATAGTGTTTGGTGTATAGGTTTGTAATTTGACCGCGTCAACTCCGGCCTGGGCGGCGGCGTCAATAATTTTTACCGCCGTCTCGTAAGACTGATGGTGGTTGCACGACATCTCGGCAATAATAAAGACGGGTTGGCCCGGACCAATTTCTCTTTTTCCCTTTGGAGTATTGATTGAAAATTCGGTCATAAATTTAGATTATTTTATTACAGAGGCCGAATACCCCGTGCTTCAGCGCGGGAATGAAGGCCGTTTTAAAAAATTACCGTCGGCGGAGCCGACTCCGCTGGTAAAGAACCCGCCCAGATACCGCGGGCTTCAGCCCGCGGTCGGGTTCATATTTTCCTTGTTTAATCGCTTTAACCCCCGCCTGCTCTTGCTTAATCCGTTGCTTCATCACTGGACTGCGATAAGCCTTGTTAATCATTGTTTGCCACTGAGCTGGATCATTATTCATCAAAATTTCTTCGGCCGACTGCAGACTGAGCCTGTTTTCTGCCAGCCATTGCCTCAGCTGGTTATCTTGATCGATAAACGCTTGGACTCGGGGCAAATGATAATCATTAGAAATCACAACGATCTTGTCTAAACTATTATCAATGATAATCTTTTTTAGTTCTTGCAGTTCTTCAAAGGTATTGGCTGACTTATCCTCTTCAATAATTTTGTCAGCTGTCACGCCCAAGTCAATCAGTTCTTGTTTTAAGACTGAAGCAACAGTTGGCGCCTCGGCAATATCTTTTAGCTGCCCCTTGCCACCCGAAGCAATCACCAAATAATTCGGGAAGTCCTGAAATAAACAACTGGCCGCCACCACCCGCAACCGATCGCCCAAAGCGCCAAAGTCGTCTCCCGGTTCGTCAAAGTTAGTTGTCCGCCAGCGGCCGGAATCGTTTTTCAGTCCGCCGCCCAAAATGAAGATTGCTTCTTTAGCCATAACTATTTTTTAATTAGTCTAACCGGAATGCCGGCCTGAGCCATTCTCTCTTTAATACTATTGGCGGTATGGCCGGAATAATGAAACATACTAGCTAACGAAACGGCATTAGCCTGACCTTTAATCACTGCATCGATAATATCCTGAACTTTGCCGGCACCGCCGCAAGCGATAATCGGAATTGAGGAAACCTGAACTGCCTGATTAATCAGATCAATGTCGTAACCTGACATCATACCATCTCGATCTATTGAATTTAAAAATATTTCTCCGGCCCCCAGCGTCTCAACTTCTTTAATCCAATCGACTACTTTTTTACCAGTATTCTGGCGGCCGCGATCACGGAAAACGAAATATTGGCCATCAATCAGTTTGGCATCAATAGCAATAACTAAAACCTGGCTACCGTATTTTTTGACGATCTGGCCGATGATGCTCGGATTTTTTAAAGCTTCACTGTTAATTGAGATTTTATCGGCACCAATCTTCATTAATTGATCAACGTCTTCAAGAGAATGAATACCGCCGCCGACCGTCAAAGGCATAAAGCATTCTTCGATGATATCTTTAATTACGGCAAAGGCCGGTGGCCTATTTTCAACCGTGGCCATTAGATCTAAAAAAATCAACTCATCAACATTACGACTATTGTAGACTCGGGCCATTTGAATCGGACTGCCCAAATTTCTCAACTGATTAAACTGAATGGTTTTAACCAGATTAAAGCCATTAAAAAGCATACAAGGGATAACTCTGACTTTAAGCATGACCGGAAAGATTTAAAAAATTATGCAAAAGTTTCAAGCCGGCGGTTTGACTTTTTTCCGGATGAAACTGGGTGGCAAAAATATTGTCTTTTCTGATAGTGGCAACAAACGGCTGGCCGTAATCACAAGTACTGGTGACTAAAGAACTATCAGCAACTTTTAAGTGATAGCTATGAACAAAATAAAAATTATTATCCAGTAAATCACGTAATAAGGCGTCATCTTTTTGAACAATGATTTCGTTCCAACCAACATGGGGTAATCTTAAATTATTGGCCGTTTGCAATTTTACTACCTCACCTTGAATCCAGCCCAGTCCGTCGTGTCTACCGAATTCATTGCCGACTTCAGCCAACAGTTGCATGCCTAAACAGATGCCTAAAAAAGGGGTTTTTCCTTTTAAAACTTTATCATTAAGAATTTCAACCAAGCCAAGCTGACGCAGATTACTCATACCGTCGCCAAAAGCGCCCACGCCAGGCAAAACGATAAATCTCGCCTGATCAATGTCGGCCGCGGCGTTGGAGACAAGCACCTGATCAGGATAAATCGCCTTAAAAGTTTTTGCTACCGAAGCGACGTTACCCATTTTGTAATCAATAATCACCAGCATAAATGAGCTAAGCTTTATTCATAGTTAGATTTAAGAACCAAGTTGCCGGCGATGTCCCTTTTAAAATTGCCGTCATCATCAAGCTCAAAAATCTGTTTATTGGTGAATGAGTCGATAATACCGTCGACATCTTTTTTGGTCAGACCGGTATATTCCATAAATTTCTTAATACCGTAATAAGGATACTTGCCGTCGTATTTTTTTATCAGCATCAAGCCTTCGGCCCGGCTAATCCGCTGGTTGCGGATATCTAAACAGGCATGGTCAGTCGCTCGGCCAAAGCCGTATTTGACGAATTTAAGATAATCATGAAGGCCGACTGTGGACTCGTCTAAATTTTCATAATTGGTATACGTGCCCTCAATTGGACCGTCATCTTTGACGTTGAAGCCATAATTTTTGATCACTGCTACTTGGCGCCGAGCATCCCAGGGAAAATAATAGCCCAAAAATAAACCGGTAACGCCAACAGTATCCAACTCCTCTTGCGAAGGATAAGTGTAAGGTAATAAATCTTCTTTGGTAATGCCGCCAACGCCAACCATGTCATCAAGCCGGTTGCCCAATAGGCCGCCAAATTCCTCCAACCAACGACGATCTAAAGTATTTTTGTTCCTGGCCGCGGCCGGACCGCCATATTCGAGCTGAGAATTTTCTCCCCAAATGAGCAAAGGAATCTTGAATTTAACCGCCATATTCACCGGCACGGTAAAAATACCGATATGGTTAGGCCATTCGTTGTCGCCGACACGTTTAAAGCCTTCAATAACCATTTTTTTATAAACGACTGGATTCTTTCTAAAATAAACTAGATCTACCCCCAGACTAGACAGATTATCAAGATTCTTTTTCCCCCGCGGCGTCTGATAAGTTGGTTCGAAACAAACACACAAAGGATTGAGTTTGTAAACATGCTTGATAATGTAAGTTTGATAAGTGCTGTCTTTGCCGCCACTGACCGGCACGATGCAATCGTAATTTTTTCCGTCTTTAGATTTGTAGCGCTGAATTATCTCTTCAAACTCTTTTTTTCTAGCTGACCAGTCAATGGCTTGCGCTTTTCGTTCTGCGGAACGGCAAGCATCACAAACTCCGTCTTCGTCAAAATTCAAGTCGGGTTTGGTATTAGGCATGACGCATTTTTTACAGTATTTGAGCATAATATTTTTTAAAGCTTATTAGTCTAAAATAATTAAAAATTATTTTTTAACCGCCTGTTGCCAATCGGCCAAAGTGTCAATGTCAATATTTTCCTCAGCCGCCATCACCAGAAATTCCACGTTTTTTTCATCAACGATTTTATCCATTGTCATTAAAACTTCCGAGCGGGAAAAATAAATCGCGCCGTTTTCCCGGTATAATGGCTGATAATATTGGCGGTTAACTCGCTCTGGCGGATAAAATGGCAGGTATTTTCCTTCAATTTTATGCCAAAACCGGCCGCAATCTTCAACCACGCTGACTACGCTGTTGCAATTGGTCGTCTCAAATAAATCTAAAGCTTGATTGATTCTTTCCGGCTTGAGAAAGGGTGAAGTTGGATATAACAATAAAATTACATCCGCTTTATAATTTTGTGTTTCGGCCAGATAGCGGACCGCGTGCTGTAATACCGGCAAAGTTGGGGTTTGATCATCGGCTAATTCCGCCGGACGCTTAAATGGCGCCTCAGCACCATACTCTTTAGCAATCGCCGTAATTTCATCGTCGTCAGTGGAAACCAGCACTCGGTCAATGCGCTCAACGCTTTTAGCTAACGCTATCGGCCAGGCGACCAAAGGCTTGCCTTGCAGCGGCAAAACGTTTTTTCGCGGAACGGATTTTGAACCACCCCGGGCGATTATTATTGCTAAAACTTTTTCCTTATTTTTTAACATACCCCGTTAGAAGTTTATTTTGATAATTAAAATGGTAGTCTATATTATATAATCAAAGTTTATTTCTATCACCTCGTTAGCTGCGAGAAGAAAAAATATTAATAATATTTTTTCTTCTAGAAACTTCTAACGGGGCATAAGATTGAAAAAAATCTTTGATTAACTTGGCAATAAACTGAACCTGATTTTTGGTTAAGCCCGGATAACAGGGCAAAGTCAGACAAGAATTTTGATAGCGTTCGGTATTTTTTAGTTTTAAATTTTTAAAACCGATTTTTTGGTAATAAGGCTGGGAATAAACCGCCGGATAATGAAAATTGACCGCCACGCCTTTTTGCCATAAGTATTTTTTTAACTTGTCCCGCCAAGCCGGCTGTTTGGTCAAAATAACGTATAGATGCCAGCTGGAATAGTCGCCGAAAAGTTGGCGAGGCAAAATGATTTGCCCTAGATCGCCTAACGCTTTTTTGTACCATTCAGCCACCCGATGTCTTTTGACCAAAAATTGGTTTAATTTTTTAAGCTGAGACAACCCTAGGGCGGCCTGGATATCGGTCAGGCGGTAATTATAGCCTAATTCGGTCATCACGTTTCTGCCCTGCTGATCTTTATAAAGACCATGGCTTCTGAGTAAAATCATTTTTTGATAATAATTTTTGTTGTTAGTAACAATCGCCCCGCCTTCGCCGGTCGTGATCGATTTGACCGGATGGAAACTAAAAACCGTCATTGCCGATAAACTGCCGACTTTCTTATTTTTATGTTTGGCGCCCAAAGCATGACAAGCGTCTTCAATCACCAATAATTTGTGTTTTTTGGCAATCCGGTTAATCTCGGTCATGGCGCAAGGCTGACCGGCAAAATGAACCGGGACGATAGCTTTGGTTTTTTTGGTAATCAGTTTTTCAATTTTTGTTTCATCGATATTGTAAGTGTCTGGTCTGATGTCGCAAAAAACCGGTTTAGCACCGACGGCGAGCAGCATATTGGTCGTGGCGACAAAAGTATTGGGCGTGGTAATCACTTCGTCGCCTGGTTTTAAACCAGCCGCTAAATAAGCCAGATGTAACGCCGCCGTGCCGGAACTAACCGCCACCGCATACTTGGCGCCGCACCAGCGGGCCAAATTTTTCTCAAATTCGCCAATTTTTGGCCCTTGAGTCAGCCAGTCCGAAGACAATACCGGCTTAACAGCGGCAATGTCTTTTTGATCTATGGATTGATGGCCGTAAGGAATCATAAAAAATTACTTTTTGTCTTTTAGCACCATGGCCTGAAGATCAGCTGGGGTCAGCCAGTCTTGGTTGGTATTACTCCGAAAACTAAACTCCGGCGGCAAGGGTTTGCTTGAACTAAGCAACTGATCAAACTTCTGCTCGACATTAAAAAATTCTTTATACTCGGGCAAAACCAAAAAATACTTTTCCAGCTCCACCGCATGCCGCCCCTCGTCTTCAGTTAATAATATTTCATGCAATTTTTCGCCGGGCCGGATGCCAATCACTTCCCGGGAAACACCCGGGACAATCGCTTCAAACAAGTCAACTAATTTCATACTCTTAATTTTGGGAATAAATATTTCTCCGCCGCGCATATTGGCTAGGGTGAACAAGACCAAGTCAAAGGCTTGCTCAAAAGATATCCAGAACCTGGTCATTCTTTCGTCAGTGACATAGACTTTATCCTGGCTTTGACCGGACCGGATTTTTAACAGACTTTCAACGATACTGCCGCGGCTGCCTAAAACGTTGCCGTAGCGCACACAGCTGAATTTGGTTTTACCGGCGGAATAGGAATTGGCGTTGACAAACATTTTTTCGGCGCACAGTTTGGTTGAACCGTACAAATTTATCGGGTGAGCGGCTTTATCAGTGGAAATCAAAACCACTTTTTGCACGCCCTGGTCAATCGCCGCGTCAATGACATTCTGACTGCCGAAAATGTTAGTTTTAATCGCCTCAAACGGATTGTATTCCAAAGTCGGCACCTGCTTTAAAGCCGCGGCGTGAATCACAATATCCACTTCATGAAAAGCCCGCTGGAGCCTGGGTAGATCGCGGACGTCGCCTAAAAAAAACCGCAGTCTTTTATCATTGAGCTCCTGGCTCATTTGCCACTGCTTCAGTTCATCCCGGCTAAAAATAATCAATTTTTTAACCTGATAATTTTCCAAAATAAACTTGGCAAAATTGCTGCCAAACGAACCTGTCCCTCCGGTGATTAAAACTGTTTTGTTACTAAGCATAATTATTAATCTAATTTATTCTTTATATTAAAGACTTTAAAAAAATAAGAATTTTTATCTTCAAGCAGCTGGCGCGGTACACCTTGCTCGACGATTTTCCCCTGTTCCAAGACAATCAAACGATCGGCATCAATCACGGTTGATAAGCGATGGGCGATAAACAAAATCGTAATTTTACCCTTAAGATTTGCCAGCACCTTCTGGATCTGCAGCTCTGATTCATTATCTAAAGCGCTGGTCGCTTCATCAAAAATTAAAAGCTGAGGCTGGCGGACTAAAACCCGGGCGATGACAACCCTTTGCCTCTGACCGGCAGAAAGCATTATTCCCCTTTCGCCAATTTCAGTCTCTAAGCCCTTGGGGCAACTTTTAATGAAATCGTAGATGCTGGCCGATTTGGCCGCCTGAATGATTTGCTCATCGGTGATCGATTGATTGTAAAATCTGATGTTATCAGTAAAGGTACCATTCATCAAAAATATATCTTGAGAAACATAGCCAATATTGAGGCGCCACTGATTTAATTTGATGTCGGAAATATTTTTATCATCCAGTAAAATCTGCCCCGCCGTTGGCTTTAACAAACGCAAAATTAAATCAACTAAAGTGGTTTTGCCGACTCCTGACGGACCAATGATACCGACCATTTCGCCTTTTTTTATGGTCAAATTAATGTCATCAAGAACAATCTTTTTATCATTATAGAAAAATGAGACTTGATTAAGACAAAGCTCTTTTTGGAAAGAAAAATTTTCTTGACCCGCCTCGATATCTTGATTATTAATTGATTTATCTTCAAAGTCCAAAACGCTTCTCAAATGAGGCACAAGATCATTAAGATTATGCAAGGTCCGCTGGGCTTGCTGAATGTAAGTAAATATTTTTTGAACCAAATAGACTACAGCCACCAAAACCGCCAGATTAAATTCCGGCGAACGATATAAAACAACAAAAACTAAACAAATAAAAATTATACCGACAGGTTCAACCAGTGCCCCAATTGAATTTTTGAGCAACGCCGATTGGACCGTCAGTGTTTTTAATTGCTTGAAATAAATACTGGCTTTTTGAATAACGTTTTCTGTCGCCACCATGGTTTTAACGGTCTTAACGCCAAGAATATTTTCATTGACATGGTGGGAAACCTCTTTATTAATCTGAGTTCTTTGATAAGCTAAAATTTTTATCCGATAAAGCAGCGGCTTGATCACTAAAAATAGCAGGGCACCAATGGCTAAAGTAATTAAAGTGATATTAAAAGAAATATTAATGGCGACTATCGTATAGATCAGCAACCCAGTCAAAACCATAATGGCATTGCTAATTTCGTCTAAGACATGGGCACTGCTGGGCACGTCAATCATTAAAATCGTTTCCAAATAACCGGACCTTTGTTTAATTAGATGGGGCCAGCTGGCGTTAACGATATTTTTAAATAAACTAGTGCGGGTTTTCTCTTCATAGTCAGAGACGATTTTGATTTTAATATAAACCAATAAAACTGTAATCAAAGCTTTTAAGATAAATAAAATGCTGATAAAAATCAGCAGGAAGTTAACGCTAAATTCTACGTTAAAAAATGAAAAAAAATTTTCAATATTTTGAGAAATAAAGTCGGTCCCATAATCGCCCGCATCTAGAACAAATGAGAATAAAGGAATTAAGGCGTTGACGCCAATACCGCCGACTATACCGCTTAAAAATCCAAGTATTGTCAGGTTAATTATCTGTAACTTATACGGACCAAAAGCCCGCTTTGACAGATGGAAAATCGAAAATAATCTGTTGTCTTTAAAATTAATCATCATAATAAAAAGCCGGTTTTTAGACCCGCTACCATTTATTAATCTTATCCACAACCTTCTTTTTTACCTTTAAATACGACTGAACCGCCCGCTTTTCCACTGCCGGTGAAACTAAACGCAGTATTTCCTTACCTAAAATCCGGTACTGCCGGCCGACTTTATTGGCTCTGATCAGTCCTTTTTTAAGCATCCGCTTAATCGTACTGCTGCTGATTTTCAGTAAAGCCTGGGTTTCGTCAGTGGTATATACGGCATTAGGTTTTATCTCTTGATCCATATAACATAATATACCTTAGAGTATCAATAGGTGTCAAGAGGTGTCAATATCTGATATTAAAACAAATAAAAAAAGAGGCCTCTTGGCGAAATTCGTCTGCTACGAATACACCAAGAGGCTATTTCGTTTAGCTGAGCCAAGAACTAGCAAAGGCAAGCCTTCACTGTTCCATGTACTCCAGCACTTGCTTGACGGCTGCTGCCACTCCGTCCTTTCCGCCATCCATCCTGATGACGATATGGGACAGTCCAATACCCTCATAGCGTTCACTGACCTCACGGTACTTGGCCACTGAATAGACTCCACCGACGGCCTGATTTCGCAACCGTTCTCTAATACGCCTTTCGAT
This sequence comes from Candidatus Buchananbacteria bacterium RIFCSPHIGHO2_01_FULL_44_11, assembly GCA_001817345.1. Classification (GTDB taxonomy): domain Bacteria; phylum Patescibacteriota; class Patescibacteriia; order Buchananbacterales; family UBA6539; genus 2-01-FULL-44-11. Next base: position 81,871 of record MHIE01000019.1, read on the forward strand.
CTCAACCGGGGTATCTTTGAACTGACACCAGACTAACTTC
>MHIE01000020.1:0-348 GCA_001817345.1 Candidatus Buchananbacteria bacterium RIFCSPHIGHO2_01_FULL_44_11
GCCAAATAAATTAGCTGTTTGCCGTTTAGAGAACGACGCTCGGATACCCTCTTGGGCAACAGATAATTCATTTTTTTCTATCAGTAAAACCGACGATGAATTATCAATTGTTTGTTCTGAAAATAAAGTTCCTAATGGTATAAAATCAGAAAAAAATTGGAGAGCTTTTAAAGTAATAGGACCATTAGACTTTTCGTTGACAGGTATCCTCGCTTCTTTGGCAAATCCACTAGCAGAAGCTAAAATAAGCATTTTTGCGATTTCAACATTTGATACCGATTACCTGCTTGTTAAAAACGATAATCTTGAAAAAGCCGTGAAAGTTTTGAGTACATTTTGCAATATTCA
>MHIE01000020.1:372-36604 GCA_001817345.1 Candidatus Buchananbacteria bacterium RIFCSPHIGHO2_01_FULL_44_11
GTGAAAGTTTTGAGTACATTTTGCAATATTCAACGTTAAACTGTTAAAATCGTGGCACATCGCACAACACGGCATATCCGGTTCCGCTTCGCTCCACCCAAATGCTTCGCACTTCAGATGATGCCGATACGTTAGGTGAAATTGTGCTAATATAAAAATAATTAAATAACTAATTTATGATGAGCTTAGTCTTATTCACATTTGGTTTTATCTTTGTAGCCGGTGCTACACTGAGTCTACTAGTTGATGCTTTCCATTGGGGCTGGTCGGTTTTAATTTATATATTAGTTACTGCACTTATACTTATTAAAATAAAACAAAAAAATAGCACCGGCGGTAAAAAAATAGCAACTTTATTTATTTTTATACTAGGATTTATCGTGGCCATGGTCATACTATTTATAGTTTATATTCTTATCTTTGGCACCGGCTCACTCCTTAGTGATACTTAAGAAGAATTAATCAGCGCAACCACACCTAACACGGTTTTAGCGAAATACCGCAAAGCGTGACATCGCCAAAACCGTTCCGTTGTGCGAAATTTAAGAACTTTATAACTAACAACACAAATTTATGGCAGAAAAAAAACAGTTTAATAAAACTTCAAAAATTTTGCTTATTATTGCCGTTGTCTTTTACGGAGCACAATTTTTTACACGACCATACGTGGGTGATACGGCATCACTATTTGGATACTTGGGCGGTTTTTTTACTTTAATTGCTATAATTCAATATTTTAGAAGTAAACCAAATAGTAAGAGTTCTTAAACTTCGTACAACACCGAATATACGGCTACGATAAAATTCCTTTTTTACACAACATTAAAGAGCTGAATTTTATCTCCACCAAAATTTTTCTACGCCTCAGGCTCCGAAAAACTTCGTATATTCGGATACGTTGTCGGAAATATTGTTCTTTGACAGCAAAATACTTTTAGAGGGTGTAAGCCTAAATTAAAAAAGGAGAGATAACCATGCTTAACTGGTTACGTCCCAAGATTGGTTATTTTGGAGTATTGCTAATGATTGTAGCTGGAGTTTGGGGGATCAACACACCACCAGATAATATTCCAGCTATTGCATTACTCCTTACAGGAGGATTACTTGCAATTCTGCAAATGCAGATCGGTTTCACACCGAGAAAAAAAACATGACAATACTTGGGAAGAAGCGTCTTTAACAACCTTCTTCCCAACCCCCTCTAAAAGTATTTTGTTAAAAAGAAAAAATCAAGAACAATTCATCCGACAACACGGTTTAAGCGCAATTGCTTACTTGGCAGACATTTGAACGCAACTGACGCCAAAACCGATGCGTTGTCCGAAATTCAAAAAATCATTCTATGAATGTAAAAATTCTAGAGCTGATATCTGGCGCCCAAAAGGCTACCGGATTAACTGTTATTATCGATGTATTTCGCGCTTTTTCTACAGCATGTTATGTTGTTAATAATGGGGCCGAACGGATTATTCCAGTCGGAGACATTGACAGTGCTTACGACATAAAACGAAGTAACCCAAGTTACGTACTAATTGGCGAGAGAAAAGGAATGAAACCTCCGAATTTTGACCATGGTAATTCGCCTGCACAAATCGAACACGAAAGTTTTGACAAGAAGACAGTTATCCAAACAACCTCGGCTGGTACTCAAGGAATTGATCAGGCGAAAAAAGCCGATCAAATCATTACGGGTAGCTTCGTAAATGCCGGGGCGATTGTTAAGTACATCAACTCACAAAATCCTAAAACAGTTTCGTTGGTTGCTATGGGCAGTGCCGGTATTCACATAGAAGATGAAGATACATTGTGCGCGAAATACATAAAAAATGAACTGGAAGGGAAAATGAACGATTTTAAACAAATAGTTGATCATCTCAGAGGTTACAGAAGTGCACAAAAGTTCTTCGATGACACCAAGGAATGGGCGCCGGCCAGGGACTTTGATTTATGCATGACGGTTAATAAGTTTAATTTTGTATTAAAAGTACAGAAGGAAATAAAATATTCTTACTTGAAAAAAATAGATGTTTAGTAATTAATATTTTTTGAACTTCGGACAACAGCGTCTATCCGCCACTCCACTTCGTTCCGCAGCGCATGAGACGCAAAAGTTATATTCAATTCAGGCAGCTCGCTACCGTGTGTCAAATAGCTAATTTTATATACTTAAATCTTAATGTCTTAATATGGAGAAAAATACGAACAAATTTATATATTGGACACCAAGGGTGCTGTCAATTCTACTTATCGTCTTTTTAGCGATATTCTCCTTGGATGTTTTTGATGGTGATTATGGCTTCTGGGGAACAGTATTGGGATTGCTTATTCATAATATTCCTTCTTTTATTCTGTTTGGTATTCTAATCATCTCTTGGAAATATGAGATGGTTGGCGGAGTTGCTTTTATTCTCGCAGGCATGTCATATATGGTATTTACCGTTGTAAGAGAATCCGTCGAGCCGTGGTATATGTTACTCATTTTGTCTCTAATACTTGTAGTGCCAGCATTTCTTATAGGAATTTTATTTATAGTTGGGTGGTTCAAAAAGAAAAAAATAGCGCGAGCTGCCTGAACTCAAAAATTTTGCTTTGGAACGTTGCACTAAATTTTTGCCCTTCGGGGAATATAACAAGGAGTATAAGGTTACGAAGTCTTGCAGACTTCTCCACCCAAATTACTCCCGTTGGTCGCAACTTCTCATATCCCTAACGTTACATGAAATGCAATTTTTTTATCAGTAATTAAAAAAATATGGAAAAAATTTACAAACAATGTCAGTCGTGCGGCATGCCACTAAAAAAAGATGAAAAGGGAGGTGGCTCAGAAAAAGATGGTTCATTAAGTAAAATGTACTGCAGTTCTTGCTATCAAGATGGTGCTTTTAAAAATCCACAGATGACTTTGCGAGAGATACAGAAGCTTGTTGACGATGTTTTAAAAAACGAAATGGGGTGGTGGAAAATTTTTAGGTGGCTAGCTGTAAAGCAGATACCAAAACTTGCGAGGTGGAAAACAAATTAAAAGAATTGCACATCATATAACACTCGATATCCGCAAGGGCTAAAGCCACATTTCAATTTCGTTTCACTTCATTGAAACATCGGATATCGAAAAACGTTGTCCGCCATAAAATTTTATTTTTTCCTACATAATAACCTGATTAACAACCACTTTCTAAATAACTCTTTATTAGTAAAAATACTATGACCCTAGACGATGAACAAAGAATTCCCCCGGATGCTGCGGAATGGCATCCTCCCGAAGAAGAGCCAGAGCATGAAAGAATCCCTGCAGCACAGGAATTGGAAACTCAGCATAATGTTCCAGAGGAAAATAAAAATCTACCCGCATTACCTACCGAAAAGGTTCGACCAACGGCAAAAAATCCAATTGAAGAAGTCACGGTTGGGCTCTGGCAAACACTCGGTCACTATGATGCTCCAACACGAATCATCCTGACCTTAAAAGATGGAAGTACCGCAGAAATGCCATGGGAGCAGGCCGAGCCATTATTGCCCCCGGAATTTCGGACCGCCCGAGAACTTGGGCAATCGGCACGCCAACTTGAACGAAAAATAAATCATTTGATGACCGCTATTCGCCAGGAAACATATGTAATGCAAGGTAGCGGAGGCCTTAAGGGTGGTTTACGCCGGCTGGTTGGTATGGAGTATCGGCCGCTTCAATATCTTAATACTTTAGCAGAACTAGCTGATGAGGTTGATAAAATAGCACAAGAAAGCTTTCTTGAGTTACGACAAATGACAAACATTCATGGAACTTACCAAGATAGAATTCCCGAACTCACTTCAAGTCTTGAGCTTTGCCAACAGAAACTAGAAGAAATTGTTGCCAGTATATCTGGGGATCTACCAAAAGTTCAAGATACCTATGACTTATACCAACGAAAATTATTGGATCGAAAATCTTTAAAAAGTGACAGCCATGCTAAGTTACCTAAACCCGAATAGAAAAAATAAAATTACACCACCCAATACAGCCTATCCGATTCAAAAGCTAAATAAATTATTTTTATGGATAAAACTCAATTCACAAAATTTGTTAACAGCGCCGGCGGCATAATTGTAAACCAAAAAAATCAGGTGGCCATAATTAAAATGCCTGACAATGACTGGGGATTCCCCAAGGGCAGCATTGATGAAGGTGGAAGCCATCTGACAGCAGCCAAACGGGAAGTTTATGAAGAAACCGGTCTGGCAGACTTAAAAATGGTCAAGGAATTTGAACCGTATCAAAGACCAAATGGCTCCGATCCCCAGGAACTAAAGACTATTTACATGTTCTTATTTAGGACTAGTCAGGAAGAACTGAAGTCAATTGAGCCTGACGTGATTGAAGCCAAATGGGTTAATAAAGACAAGGTCACTACCGTATTAACCTACCCAAAAGACATAGAATTTTTTGAAAAAATAAAAAGTGAACTATGAAAAAAGCAATTTTAATCGTCCTGGTCGGAGTTGGTCTAGCCTTGGTTGGATGCATTAAACAGCCGTCGGCGGTCAATCAAAACACTAACCAACCGGCAATAAATCAAAACCTAAACGTTGAAAAACCACCGATTATTGACCATTTTGCTTGCAGTGATTACTGCCCCGGACCCAAAGAGCAATATATGGTAAAAATATATCAGGGTGTCACTGACCAAAAAGAATGCCGGCAATTGGGCGGCACGCCGTATACTTACTACGGCTGGGGCGAATACCATATTTGTCTGGCCGAGAATAAGGGCTCTTCAGCTACCTGGCAAACATACCAAAACCAGAAATATGGATTTGAAATCAAATATCCTCAAGGCTGGCAAATGCTCCTGGAAATGGACGACATTAGTCGAGTTTCTTTTGGCCAAACCAAAAATATAGGGAGCAATGGCTATGACGGCGAATGGTTTGTCTTTATCTACAACCAATCCCAGAAAACCGTAGAAGCACTGATCAAAGATATGGGTGATCAATTCGGCGAGCAAAGACGTGAAAAAAGGGAAAATATAATAGTTAACGGCCTGCCGGCCCTTAAAGTTACCGTAACTACAATAACCATTCCGGATTGGATTTATCAATCTGTATTTATCGAACAGGCCGGTAAGATTTATGTGATTAGCAATGGCGCCGTAGCAAACGATTTATTTGATGAGTTTTATAACAGTTTTAAAATTACATCAATAACCGCTGCCCCGTCAGTCAAGACTTTAACCTACTTAGTTTCTAACGAAGCGGAAGCAAAATATTGCAATGGCGCCGACATGGATAGTGACGGCTTTAGAAAAACTATCACTACTCAAATTACTACCGACACGCCCATAGACAATATGACGATCACTGAGTTAGCCAAAGCCACGGTTGTCGCCGCAACCACCGGCATGTGCCAAGAAGTTTTAAAACAAAACGATCTGCGAGTGGAGGGTGATACTGTTTACATTGCGCCAATTGATGCCTGGGCCGGTGTGTCAATCACAATGTGCAGCTGCATACCGGAGATGGACGTAAATCTCCTGCGCTTGCCGGGCATAAAAAAAGTGGTCCACGGAAGCGCTTTAAACCAACCTATCCAAAATAACACTAGATACTGCATAATAGATAGTGATTGCGTTGCTGCAACGTGCTGTCATCCAACCGCCGCGGTGAACAAAGAAAATCAGCCTGACTGCCAAGGCACTATGTGTACCCTAGAATGCCAAGGGCCTCTTGACTGTGGTGCCGGCAAGATAATCTGCGAAAACAATCTTTGCACCATAAAATCAAATCTGCCTACTACGGCAGAGTGAGCGGCGCAAAATTAAATTATTATGTTGCTCGCCGAATACTCCGAAGCGCTCCGTCGCTCGCCACGCTAACGCTTTTGGCGTAGCGGGCCAAAGCTTGAACTGTCTTAGCTTTGGAGCGTCGGCGACTTACTTCGGAGTCGGGTTCATTTTCTAGGCCGCCTCGTCAACGGATTCCTCTGGCGACAAATCAGGTTTTTGGCCTGATTTTTTTTGCGTTGGTTCAGACAACTCAGCCAGCGAGCCGCTAATATCTTTCATAATCTGCGACAAATCTTTGGTTTCCGCCTCTAGCAGCTTAAGTAACTGTTTGGCTTGGGCTTTCTTGGTTTTATCTTTGGCCGTGGCTAGTTCCTTTCTGGTTGCTAAAATTCGCTGGGAGATAAAATCGGCCTGAGGCAAAACATAGCGGTCACGGTAGTTAGTTAATTGCTCGGCTTGCTTTTGGGGTTCAGTTGAAACTTTTTCCGGCACCGCAAAAAATGGCTTGACCGGCCGGGCCATCTCCTTTTTGCCCATTGCCACGGCCACAAAATGAGAAATTTCCAAATTTCGCTGAACCAGCAAACTGTTTTTGACTCGCAACCGTCCCAGGTTCTGTTCAAGGCTTGGTTTGGCTGGCTGAATCTCCGCTTTAGTCTTTTTTAAACCGGGCAAATAATTGGTAAAGATATTAATCACTTTGTCTCTGAGACTGAACTGTTTTTCCGGCGGCATAGTTGTCACTTCTTTTTCCAATTGGCCCAAAAACTGTTCGTGATATTGCCCGCGCAGTTCTTCCAGTTGAACTTGGGCCGTTAATTCTGCTTTTTTTTGCGTCCGGCCGGACAGTTTATCCCACCAGCTCCTAGCTACCTGGCCGACTTTGTCTCGCCAAGCATAACTGAGGTAATCAGCCACTGGCTTGGAAACGGGTAAAGCTTTGATTTCCGATTTGGCTGAAACCGTTTCTTTTAATTTAAAATATTTGAAGTCTTTAAGAAACTCCAAGTTATCTTCAAAAAACCTAGCCTGCCGATAAAGCTGGCCCAGCGCCTGGCCTTCTTTTAAATCTTTTTCCCGGTCTTGCTCTTCTTGGATTTCTGACCCTGCGGCTGGTCCGGCCAAAGAATTTAAATAGGCGACGCGGTGACCGATTGCCTGGTCAAACTTTTTGTTGGTTTGCAGCCTTTTAACCTTAGTCACGTACCAGGCCCGGTCCTGATCTTCTTGATTAGGTGTGTCCAGTTCTTGTTCCCAGGTTTGCAAAGTTTTTTGCTGCTCAAAACCCAGTTCATTTAGCTGCTGCTGGTTAATACCCCACTCATCCAGCTTTTGCTGATAACGCTTGGCCAATAGCTCTGACAACTCGGCCAAGGGTATAGTCTGAGGATCTTTGGATAAGGCTTGTTGCGCCTCTTGAATTAATTGCTGGCTTTCCGGCCGCCCGTCGTCAATCAAAGCAAACACTCTTTCAAATTTTAGCCTGGCTTCGGCTAAACTAATCTCGGCTCGTTCGTCGCTTGGTTCGAGTTCCAAGCTGTCGGGCCGATAACCGCTGAATTTTTCCGCCATATAATTAATAGTTACAACCTTTGGTCAACTTCTTTTTTAATTCTGGCGATGAAGTCAGCCTGACTCATGGATTCGGTCTCTTTTTGACCCCGAATCCGGACATTAAGCTGACCGCTGTCTATTTCTTTTTGGCCAATTACCAGCATATAAGGCACTTTGAATTTTTCCGCCTTGCGGATTTTGTAACCGACGGTTTCGTTGACTGTGTCAACTTCCACTCTCATGCCGGCCGCCGCTAACTCGTCAGCCAGTTTTTGGGCCACCGGTAAGAAATCCTCACCCACCGGAATCACCTGGGCCTGAACCGGCGCCAGCCAAACCGGAAACGCGCCAGCGTAGTGTTCAATTAAAATCGCCATAAAGCGTTCGGGCGAACCGACAATGGCGCGATGAATCATCACTGGCATTTTTTCTTTGCCGTCGCTGTCAATGTAAACCAGACCAAAGCGCTGAGGCATGCCAAAATCCAGCTGAATCGTGGAAATCTGCCACTCCCGGCCGATGGCGTCGTTAGCGATTACGTCCATTTTTGGCCCGTAGAAAGCCGCCTCGCCCTCGGCCTTTTGGTACTTGAGTTTATTTTTTTTCAGAATGTCTTCCAGAATTTTTTCCGCTTTCTGCCAGGTTTTGACTTCGCCGATGTATTTATCCTGGTTTTTTGGATCACTTAAAGACAACCGGATCCAGTACTCCATGCCGTAAGTTTTTAGCGCTTGCTCAATCATTCCTAAAACGGCGGTAAATTCTTCTTCAATCTGGTCTTCCCTGCAAAAACAGTGGCCGTCGTCTTGGGAAAAAGACCGCAGCCGGGTCAGCCCGGAAAGTTCGCCCGGCTTTTCGTCCCGATAAAGGTTGGCAAAGTCCGCGATTTTAATCGGCAAATCTTTGTAACTTCTCATTTTGGCCGCATAAATCTGGGTGTGCTGAGGGCAGTTCATCGGTTTGAGGAAATACTGCTCTTCAGTGTAGTGCGACTTGACTTCAAGCATATTGTCTTTGAATTTGTCGTAGTGGCCAGAGACTTTGAAGAGTTCAGCTTTATTGATATTGGGCGTATGCACTACCTGATAACCGATTTTTTGCTGCAATTCATTGGAATAGTCAATAATCATTTGCCGAATAGTAGCGCCGCGCGGCGTGTAAAGCGGCATGCCCGGACCGACTAAATCGGAAAAAACAAATAATTCCAGCTGAACGCCAAGCTTACGGTGGTCTCTCGCTTCAGCCAAGGCCAAACGCTTCAAATAATCAGCCACCTCTTTTTGACTGGCAAACGCCGTGCCGTAAATCCGCTGGAGCATGGCGTTTTTTTCGTCACCCCGCCAATAGGCGCCGGCGACTTTAAGCAGCTTAAAACCGCCGATTTCCTTGGTGGACTTAACGTGAGGTCCTTTGCACAAATCAACAAACCTGACTTCGTCCTTGCCGGCCACCATTTCGTAAAAACCCAGCTCGAGCTCGCCACTGGCCTGGAGCTGTTCAGCCATTTCCACTTTGTAAGGCTGGTGCTGTTTTTCTAAAAATTTAATCGCTTCAGCCGATGGCAGTTTGTATTGATTAAGCCGCTGGTCTTGGTCAATGATATTTTTCATTTTTTCTTCCAGCTTTTGCAAGTCGTCTTCGGAAAAAGTTTTTCCCGCCATGTCAAAATCATAATAAAAGCCTTCAGCAATCGGCGGGCCAATGGTTAATTTGGCCTGAGGATAAAGCTCTAAGACCGCCTGGGCTAAAACGTGGGCGGCGGTGTGCCGGATTTTTTCTAAATTAGAATTCATAGTTTTATAATCACTATTATTGATAAGTTAATTTAAATCTTCGCCTCGCCCCGCTTCAAGCTATTCACCAACCTTTGAATTCTAATTGTAGTAAGCCGCAAGGCGTTTCCGAGCCAAAGCGTCAAAAATCCATCAAACACCTTCGAGCTTGGGGCGGGGTGCCGGATTTTTTCCAATTTGTCATCCATACGATTTTAATTTTAAATACTTAATTTTAAATTTTAAGTAAAGTCAAAATAATTAAATATTTAAAATTTGGTTATTTAATTAAAATTTAGAATTTAAAATTGGAAATTGACGTTACTTTTTTGCCTTTCTGTGATACTCGTAGCGCAATATTCCCATCACCACTTCATCGTGCCAATAACCCTCACGGAAAAAATGATCGCGCAGCCTGCCCTCTTCTTTGAAACCAATTTTTTTGTAAGACTTGGCGCCGCGAATATTGTAAGCGATATAGCGCAATTCAATCCGGTGGAGCTTTAATTTTTTAAAACCATAGTTAACCAGTAAGCGCCCGGCCTCAGTGCCGCAGCCCTGGCCCCAATAATATTTATCACCAATCATAATGCCGTACTCAGCTCGCTTGGCGTACTGATCAATCTTCATTAAAGCGATACTGCCAATATGCCGGCCGTCAGCTGTATCAATGGCCAAAACAACCCGCGATTTGTCTTTTTTGGCGGCGGCGATCCATTGCCTTTCCTCTTTTAACGTCGGCGGTTTGTTGTCATAAATGGCCAAAAATTTTGTTACCTCCTGGTCCGCCAGCCAACGACAATAATCCGGCGCGTCTTTAAACGACATCGGCCGTAAAATTACTTTTTTGCCTTTAAGGACTGGTTTAGTCATAATGATTAATTTACCCACCCCGCACTGAAATTTCGCGAACATCTACGACAAAATTCTAACTTCAGTGGGCGCGGAGTCGCCTGCGGCTTGCCATCTGCTTAATCCACGAAAAAATATAAAATTAGTGCAGGGTTATTTTTTACACCCGCCATTCACCACGCTGGCGCGTGGATTTTGGCGGTAAAAAATAAAAAACCAACCAGAAAAAATATCTGCTTGGGTCCCGGCCTCTGCGCTAAGGCGCAGGAATCTCGAAATTCGAATCTCGAAATTCGAAACAATGTATAATTACCGAAACTCAGATGATCAAAAACGGTTTTGTATTTTGATATTTGAATTTGGAATTTGTTTCGGATTTGGGATTTCGGATTTGGAATTTTCTTGGCGCGTAGCGCCAAGACTGGGAGGTTCCACCCAAATTCTCAATACCGACAACGTACTGAGCACTTGATTTATTATATTGGCCTCAAGGTTTAGCCCCAAACAACGGGAATCCGCCAGTTGGCGAAACGAAGTTGGTAACTTCGCCAATCACCTTAAGGTAAATTCATTATAAAAAATTGACTCAAAAATGTCAAATCCGGTCTAGTTTCCTGCTTGAATTTGAATCTCAATCTTTTCCTGAATCCGCGGCGTTTTTTTCAGCCAGTTGGGGAAAAATTTGACTTCGACGGATTTAACCTCCGGATACTGACTAAAGTAGACCTGGATTTCTTCAGCGGTTTTGCCGACTAATTTACTTTTATCCAGCAGCTGATTAGTTTCGGCAATAACCATATTAGCCTTGATCGCTACTTTTACACTCACCGCCTGAGTTTCGGCATTGTAGCTAGCCACCGAATAAGAAAAATTGCCGGGATTAAGCGAACTCAGTTTCTGATCTGAAGCTAACGCCGACTTAATTTTCTCCCGGGCTAAACTTAAGACTTGGTTTTCGTCAAAAACTACCAGCAAGGCCTTAAAAGTCATGGCCGCGGAAAATTCGGAAATTTCATCTCCCGGCTGGGCGGAAAAATTAATCTCACTGCCCTGCTCCATGACTAGCCTGGGCCAAAGGCTCTCTTGCGGCGTCAAATACTGGTTCGCCTGTTCCAAAATCTGCTGATACAACTTGTCTTTTAAAGTTTTTTGGGCGTTATCTAAATCACTTTGAGCGACAATAGAAATATCACCGGCTTCCCCCAGCGTTTGGTCGTTCTGGGCGTAAATTTTTTCCTGGAGCGGACCCCACAGCCCGGGAATAATAAAACGCATCGGTTTGATGGCTGAAAATTGATCCGGGTTATCAGCGTAAACCTGAACTTTAATTTGACTGCCGGCCGGCACAACGATAGTGTTTTTGAGTCGAACCAAAACCGTCTCCGGGTCTTCAGGCGCCGCTAGACGGGTGCTCGAGACTAAGGTCTGATCTTGGCTGTAATTATTAATGATAGTTACCTCACCAACGGTTTGAGCATCAGCCGGTTTTAACCCGGTCGCCGGAAAAATTTGATCGGTTGCTACGGCAATTTCTTGAACCCGGCCGTTAACCACATCACCAGCCAAAAGAGTAGCCACCGAATCTTTGGCCTGAACGCTAAAATTGAATTCCTGGCCGACTTCGGAGGTCGCCGGGCTGATAATAATTGTCACTTTTGCCCAAATCAAATAAACAACAAAGGCCAGGAGAGCTAAAGCCAGGCTGAAAAAAATCCAGGCGAAATTGCGGTAAAATTTGGGTAAGTTGAAACTTGGTACTGACATAATTAATATGATTTACCCTTTACTCAATCATACAACAAAAAAGTGGACTAAGACAATGACCAAAGGCCTTATTCAACGCATTCAATCTTAAAACTGCCCTGGCCCAATAGAGCCTCAACCTCTTCTTTCAGCCGAACATCGTCAGCAATTAAAAAGTTAGTCATTAGTCTTTTTGACCCCTCCGGCCCAGACACAAGCAAACAGGCCTTGTATTTGCCCGGAAATTTTTTAAACAGTTCTTTAAGTCTGTCGCTTAAATCGGAATCAAACTGCTGGGGCAAGACAATATAGGCACTGCCGGCCACCAGCAGTTCATTTTTGGTTTGACCAGAGGGCATACTTTGATTGTTGCCGCCGCCATTGCCGTTGTGGTGATGATGGTTAAACCGCGACCAGGAGCGGGCATTACTACTGTCGTTTTCCAAAAGCCTGAGTTCTTGCATGACTTTTTCAATGTTATCGGTATTCAGCTCCCTGACCTGATTGCAAATCAGCTTGGCCTCGCCGTCTTTATCCGACAGACTGCAGTTCATCATAATCACCCGGTCTTCCTGCCAAATTTCCGGGTTGTTTTTCAGGGTGCTGGGAAAAACCAAAGCCTCAATACCGTTAGTGGCGTCTTCAATCCGGACAAAAAGCATCGGTTCGCCGGATTTAGTCACAATCTTTTTAATTTTAGTCACCACCCCAACCACTTTTAGCAGACGATTTTTGTGGTTTGGCTGGTCGGCAATAATGTCATTAACCGGAATTACCACCTCAGACAATTTGCCGGCGAATTCCTGAAGCGGATGGGCGGAAACGTAAAGACCGAGAAATTCTTTTTCCCAATTCAGTTTCTGCTTTTCGGCCGCCGGCTCAATTGAATCAAGGTTTAATTTGGGCAAAACCGATTCACTGACCATCATGCCAAAAAGGCTGGATTGTTTGGTGTCGGCCTCCTGGTTGACGTTTTTAATAAAAGTCAAAATTTTATCCATGTTATAAAGCAGAGAATTTCTTTCGCCGAACTGATCCAGGGCGCCGGACTTGACCAGGGCTTCCAGGGACTTTTTGTTCAGATCCTTGGTTTTAACCCGGCTTAAAAAATCCGTCAGACTCTTAAAGTAGCCGTTTGCCCGGCGTTCTTTAATCACTTCGCTGATGATATTTTCGCCTAAATTCTTGACCGCGCTTAAGCCAAACCGAATTTTATCGCTGGTTTTATCCGGCTTGACTTCCAGGGAATCGTAAACTACGGTAAAAGTCCGGAAACTTTCATTGATATCCGGCGGCAGGACTTCCAGACCCATCTGCTTGGATTCTTCCACTTCAATGGCGATCCGGTCCAAATTGCCGTGGTCAGAGGTTAAAAGCGAGGCCATGAATTCCGCCGGATACAAAGCTTTAAGATAAGCGGTCTGGTAGGCAATCATGGCGTAGCAAGCGGCGTGCGACCGGTTAAAACCGTAACGGGCAAAAGGCAAAATGTAATCCCAGATCTGCTTAGCCACTTTTGGCGATAGGCCGTTTTTAATCATGCCGGAAACCATTTTTTCTTCCTGCTGGCGCAAAAGCGTTAGGATTTTTTTACCCACTGCCTTGCGCAAAACGTCAGCCTCGCTGTAAGAAAAGCCGGCCAGCTTCCGGGCGATTTCCATCACCTGCTCCTGATAAACCGCGATGCCGTAGGTTTTTTCTAAAATCGGTTCCAGCCGCGGATCCAAATAATAAATCTTGCGCAAACCGTGCTTGCCGGCGATGTATTCAGGAATCAATTCCATTGGCCCGGGCCGATAGAGCGAAACCATGGCAATAATGTCTTCCAGTTCGGTCGGCTTCAATTGTTTGAGATAACGGCGCATGCCCGAACTTTCCAGCTGAAAGACCCCCGTGGTTTCGGTCCGCTGCAGCAGGGCAAAAGTCTTTTTGTCATTCAAAGGAATTTGGTCAATGTCAATTTCCACCCCCCGGGCTTTCTTTAAAATCTCCAGGGTATTTTCAATGATGGTCAGGTTTTTGAGACCCAACAAGTCGATTTTCAACAGACCCAAATCTTCAATGGCGTGCATTCCGTACTGGGTCATAATTTCATTTTCGTCTTGGCTGGAACGCTGGCGGGGAATAAAATTATCCATTGAGTCGGGCGTCACCACGACCCCGCAGGCGTGAGTCGAGGCGTGCCGGGCAGAGCCTTCAAGCTTTTTAGCGATTTCAATCAAGCGTTTGCCATCCGGGTCGGTCAAAACCGCAGTTAATTCCGGCACGGTTTTGCAGGCTTGGTCCAAAGACATGAACATCGGAATCAACTTGGCCACTTTGTCGCAATAGCTATAAGGCAAGCCCATGACCCGGCCGACGTCGCGGATGGCCGCTCGGGCGGCCATGGTGCCAAAAGTGATGATCTGGGCCACGTGGTCGCGGCCGTATTTTTGAGCGACGTAATCAAGGACTTCGTCGCGCCGGGTGTCGGCAAAATCACTGTCAATATCAGGCATGGAGATTCTTTCGGCGTTCAAAAACCGCTCAAAAATCAAATCATATTTGAGCGGATCAATGTTGGTGATATTCAATAGATACGAAACCAAGCTGCCGGCCGCCGAGCCGCGACCCGGACCGACCACGATTTTATTGCTTTTGGCCCAGTTGATAAAATCCGCTACAATCAAAAAGTAAGAGGCAAAGCCGGTTTTTTTAATGACTTCAAGCTCATAGTTCAGCCGGTCGAGGATTTTTTTGTCGAGTTGACCTTGGCCGTAACGTTTTTCCAAGCCGGTCTGGCAAAATTCAGCTAAGCACTGCTCAGGCGTTTTTTTGTCCGGAACGTCAAAATGAGGCAAAACCGTTTTGCCGAATTCCAATTTAACGTTGCATTTTTCGGCAATCTCCAGGGTGTTTTCCACCACTTCCGGATGGTCAGCCCAGTCTTTTTTAACCTGTTCGACCGAATGAAAAGAAAAATCTTCGCCGATATAAGACATCCGATCAGTATCAGCCAAAGTCTTTTTGGTCTGGATGCAAAGCAAAACGTCTTGGGCGTAATCATCGTCCCGGTTCAAGTAATGCGAGTCAACCGTGGCGATCACCGGCAGATTCAAACTTTTACTTAAGGCAAAAATTTTGTCGTTAGCGATTTTTTGTTTAAGTATAGTCGGATGATGCTGGACTTCCAAATAAAAATTGCCCGGGCCAAAAATTGCCAGCAATTTTTTTGCCATCAGTTCCGCCTCGTCGTCTTGGCCGGCGACAAACTTTGAGGCCACCGGCCCCTGGAGGCAGGCACTGGAAGCGATCAGACCCTCACTGTGGGCTTTTAATAAATCAAAATCAACCCGCGGTTTATAATAAAAACCATCCAGATGAGCGATGGTTGTGAGTTTAATCAAGTTTCTATAGCCGGCTTCATTTTTCGCCAAAAGCACCAAGTGATAGGGCCTGACATCAATGCCCGGCCGCTTGTCTTTATGACCGTTTCTGGCAATGTAAGCTTCCACACCCAGGATTGGTTTTATCCCCGCCTTGGTGGCGGTCTGGTAAAACTCAATTAAACCGTACATGACACCGTGGTCAGTCAAGGCCAAGGCCGGCATGTTGTATTCAACGGCTTTATTAACCAGCCCGTCAATTTTAGACAAACCGTCCAGCAAAGAATAGTGGCTGTGACAGTGAAGATGGACAAAAGACATAGGTTATTTTTAGTTTGGAAGTCTGAATAAAATCATCGACTTCTCAGGAAAGCAAGCTTTCCCATTAAGACCTGGTCATTGCGAGGAGCTCAACTTTACGTCGGTGGACGAAGTAATCTAATGGGCAAAGAGATCACCACGGTCGCTCCACTCCCTCGCAATGACACTTTAGCTTATTTTTTCTTTTTGGCCGAGGTCTTTTTTTGTTTTTCCATAAAAAATCCGACTAGCTTAATTGCCGAATCGGCCAAAACCGCCATGTGGTTTGAACCTTTTTCCAATTTTTCTTTGACTAATTTTAAAATTTTATCCACCAGTTCCAGTTTTTCCCGGACGCTGATCGTGATTTTACTCATGTTGCGCAGCATGGAAATGACGTAATACATTGCCCAGCAGAAAAACACCGTCAGCCATAAAACCGCGAAAGCAATGACTAAATAAAGCAAATCTTTGGAAGTTTCAAGCATAGGATTAGATTATTAAGTTATTATTAAAATTAACGTAGACTAGCACCAAAACTGGTTTTTAATTTATCCACTATTTTCTTAACTACTAAATCAACTTCTTCGGACTTCAATGTCCGGTCAGAAGCGCGGAAAGTCAGGCGAAAAGCCAGACTCTTTTTGTCGGGCCCAATTGACTGATTGATAAAAGTGCTTAAATAAACAACGGATTCAACCAAACCGTCAGCGGCAGTGACTAAAGCCTCAACTTGCCGCCAAGACAGGTTCTGACTAACGACAATGGCTAAATCCCGCTGGACCGCCGGGAATTGCGGGATCGACTGGTAGGCCTGAACCGGGGAGGCGTATTTGGCCAAAGTCGCAAAATCAAAAGTAAAAAAGGCAACCGAATTAATAATTGAGAATTTACTGGTTAGGTTAGAATTCATCAGGCCGACATGACCGAGTAAATCATTGCCAACCATGATATTCAAAGCTGATCCTGGCTGCCAAAATTTAACCTGAGAATCAATTTCGCTAAACTGATAATTCTTAATACCCATTTTTTTAAGCAGGAACTCAGCGGTGCCCTTGGCCGCAGAAAAAACATCATGATCCAACACCATTGCCCCAACTAATTTTGGCACTTCGGTCGGCAAATCGTTACTTTTATTCGGAACATAGGTTTTGCTAAGCTCAAAAAGCCGGAGTTCGGAAAAATTATTTATATTGCTGGCGATATTTTGCAACATTTGGGGAAACAAAACCGGCCGTAAATATTCCATGTCTTCACTTAAGGGATTAGCAATTTTTAAAGCCTGGTCAGAATTAATCCCTGATTGCTTAAGCAACCACTCAGATACCATGGAATAGTTATAAACTTCGGTAAAACCCAAACCACTTAAAACGTCTTTGGCTTTATCTTCCCAAACTAGCTCTAAATCCTTGGGCCGAACTGGCATCTGGCCGGTTGGCAGTTGCGTCGGCAAATTGTGATAGCCATAAATGCGGGCGACTTCTTCGACAATATCATGCTCGCCTTCAATGTCATTGCGCCACCAGGGCCTAGTGATCTGCCAAGTTTTAGTGCCGGTGATTTTAAAACCAAGGTTAGTCAAGATCTTTTTGACTTGGACCGCCGGGATAGTAATGCCCAAATAACGATCTAAAGTCGCCAAGCTAAAATTGATTTTAGTGACTTTAGGTTGAGCCGGGCTGGAGTCTAAAACTAAAGAAGCGACTTTAGCGCCAGTTAAATCTTGGGCTAGCTCGACTGCCCGATCAATAGCGGCCGTGGTCAGTAGCTTAGGCAGACCTTTTTCAAACAAATCAGAAGATTCCGAATGAAGATTAAGGGCCCGAGCGGTTTTTCTGACTGAAACCGAATTGAAATTGGCCGCTTCAAAAACAATAGTAGAAGTCTGATTACTGGCGGCTGAATCCTGGCCGCCCATTACCCCGGCAATAGCGATTGGCTTGGCGGCATCGGCAATCACCAGCATCTGAGATTCTAGCTGATAGGTTTTACCGTCAAGGGCTAAAATTTTCTCACCCGGCTTGGCCAGGCGAACAACAATTTTTTTATCAGTAATTTTTTGATAATCAAAAACATGCATTGGCTGGCCATATTCGAGCAAAACATAATTAGTGATATCAACAATGTTATTGATCGGCCTAATCCCCGCCTGCATCAAGCGCAGTTGCAGCCAAAGCGGCGAAAAATCGACTCTAACCCCAGCCATGACTACGGCTTGATAGCGCGGGCAAAGTTTTGGCTGAGTCACCTTAACGGTTAAAGACAGTTTTTTAGCCTTCAGTTTCGGCTTGGCTGGCGGCTTAAGCTTGGCCTTAAGGGAAAACACTGCCGCTGCTTCTTGAACTAAGCCAACGACTGACATGGCGTCGGGCCGGTTAGAAGTGATTTCAATATCAAACAACTGATCGCTGGGCACCAGCAAAGTTTCCAACGGTTTACCTAATGGCGTGTTTTCCGGCAAAGTCAAAACGGCATAATGCTCCGTACCAAAACCCAGTTCATCCAGGCCGCAGACCATGCCGGCACTGTCCACCCCACGAATATCAACCGATTTTAAAACTGTAGTCTGGCTTAAATTGTCAGGGTTTAACAGGGTCGCACCCTCAAAAGCAAAAGCAATAACATTACCAACGGCGATATTAGGCGCACCGCAGACCACCGTTTGTTTGCCTTGGCCGTAATCAACGGTGACTAAACGCAGCCGATCAGCGTTGGGATGCGGCTTAATGTCGGTGATTTTGGCTGTGACCACTTTTTTGAAGACTGGTTCAACTTTTTCAGTTCGCTCAATACTCATGCTCTTCAAAGAAAACTCCGAAGCAAACTGCTGAGCTGAAACTTTTAGACCAATGTATTCTTTTAGCCAATTGTAGGAAATTCTTCTGATCATTAAATTTGGATCATCAAATCTTTGACAAAATGAATTAACTTAAATTTTTTAATTTGGCTTTTCCTTAGCCAGTGAAACTCAGAATGCTCTTTAGGATTTAATTTGACTTGACCGGAGACATAATCACAAAGATAAGTCAGTTGAGTCACTTGGTGATGATATTTCTCTGAGCTGCTGGTAAAGGCGGCGATAATTTTAAGCGGTTTAACCCGCAAACCAGTTTCTTCCTTTATCTCTCGCCGTAAAGCCTGCTCTAGCTTTTCACCGAATTCAACCGTACCGCCAGGGATGTCCCAAAAACCGGCCATAAAATTTTTGCCGCTGGCTCTTTTAGTAATCAAATACTCGCCGTTTTTGCGAATCAAGCCATGGCAGGCCAAATAAAAATTGCCTTTGGTTAAAGACATTAAAACTGGTTTAAAAATCTTAGATCGCTCTGGTACAAAATTCTAATATCCGGTATTTGCAAACCGGCTTTCATTAAATAAGCTCGTTCTACGCCCCAGCCAAAAGCAAAGCCGGAATATTTTTTGGGGTCAAGACCGCCGGCCTTAAGCACACTAGGATGTACCATGCCAGAACCGCCTAGCTCATGCCAACCGGCCTTGCACATTTTACAGCCCTGGCCATCACACAGGCCACAGGAGACATCAACTTCAAAACTGGGTTCAGTGAATTGAAAATGAAACGGCCGGATCCGCGCTCGCCGGTTCGGACCAAAAAATTCTTTAACAAAATAATCAAGCACACCCTTCAGATTAGCGATCGTAACATTGGTATCCACCAACAGACCATCAAACTGGTGAAACATCGGCGCATGAGAAACATCAATCTGCCGCCGATAGCATTTGGTGATGTTGATTGAGCGCAGCGGCGGCTGGTTTTCCAGTTCCCGGGCAGTGCCGGAAGTGGAATGGGGAGTTAAAATGCGTTGACCCTTGAGACCAACGGGTTTCAGATCAATAAAAAAAGTTTCCCACTCGTCGCGGGCCGGATGATCCGGCGGCATGTTTAAAGATTCAAAAGCGTACCAATCCCATTCCACTTCCGGATAGCGAACGCGGTAAAAACCGATCCGCTGGAAAATGTCGGTAATCTCGCGAATGGCCTGGGTCACCAGATGGAGGTGGCCGTTAGGAAAATCCAGACCCGGCGTCGTGACGTCAATTAACTGCCGCTCACCGGCCTGGCCGGACAGTGAAATCTTTAAGGCTGACAATTTTTGTTCAATTTCGGTTTTAAGCTGGTTAGCTAATTGCCCAATCTCTTGGCGCGAGGTCGCATCCAAGTCTTTCAGCCGGCGCAAAATATCGGTTAAAGCTCCAGCTTTGCGGCCCAAGTATTTAATTTCCAAAGCCACTAAATCCGCCTGGTCTTTAATCGCGGTGGCGTCTTGGCTAAATTGCGCCTTAAGTTGTAGAATTTTCTCTTTCATTTCTTAAATAAGATTTTTTTTGATAGCTGACAAAGAAAAACTCCAGCGAAGTTAAAACTAAAATGAATAAGACTACAATCCAAATGTTAGCCAAGTTGCGGCTGCGTAAAACGGTCCAGCCGGCAATCAAAATGGCAAACCAAATCGCCTGACGCAAGGCCGTATTAATCCGATAATAGATAATCTGTTTTTTGGCGAATTTAGCCCGCAGCCAGTTGCCGACTAAAAACATTAGGCCCACTAGCGTCAGAAAAAAACTCAGATAAAAAACGGAAAAACCGGCCAAACCGGCATTTTGCGGATCAATAAAAAAAATAGTGATTAACCAGCTGATCAGGGATAAAACCGAACCAACGGCAATAAAAAATAAAAAAACTTTTATTCGCATTAAGGCGGTTAATATTGCTAAAAGCCCCCTTATTATACCAAAATAATCCTACGCTGGCAAACGGCTAAAACTAAGTCAGACGATTTTAAAACCGGTTGTTCTGGCAGCGACAAGCGCTGGCGTCAATGGGAAAAGGCGTACTGCGAATTTCCTGAATGGTTTTAATAATACTGGCTTTCAGGCCGACTAGATCCTTAGCCTGGCCTAAAAACGGCACCCGAGTATCGGTTTCCAAATAATAATACATCAGCTGCTCGACTTTTTCGCCAAAAACTTCTTGAGCCGCCAGCTGATAAATTAAAAGCTGCTGTTTGTCATCCGGGTAAATTGTGCTCTGGGTTTTGCCCTGGCCGGTTTTATAATCAATAATCACCACTCCACCGTTCAAAGAATCAATCCGATCAATTTTGCCGGTAATAACGTAACTTTCGCCGCTGTCGGTTAAAGGCAAACTGAACATCTGCTCTAAATATTTGGGTAAGGGCAATTCTTTTTGATAACGCTGATAAAAAAGTTTCAGCGCCTTTTTACCGGCTGCCTTAAATTGATCGTGACGCGGCCGGGACGCATACCAATCGTCAATCCAGTCTTTGTCATAAATCGCCAACAATTCGTCAAAGCTCACCACGGATTTTTGGGCCGTTAAAATTTTTTTACCAACCGAGAATAAATCCGGCTGACTGACCGCCGAGCGCTGCATCACCAGCTGAAAAAAATGCTGCAAAGTCAGGTGCAAAGTCGAGCCAAAAGAAAAAATGTCTTTGCCGGCCTGGGGAATTTTTAAAATATACTCCAGCCAGTAGTGATAAGGACAATTTTTAAAAGATTTGATTTGGCTGAAAGAAAATTTATGCGGCAGAAGGTAATCCAGGTCTTCAGCCGAAATTTTGGTTTCCAATCGGGGTTGAGTTTTAAGCCTCGCCTCAATCTGGCTGCCGCTATCAGCTTTAGCCGCCACGAGCTTTAAGCCGACCGAACCGAGTTCATGCAAAAAAATGGACGGACGCTTTTTGCGCTGACCGCCGTAATCAACCGCGCTGGTCAAAAACAAACCCTTTTTGGCCCGGGTCATGGCGACGTAAAAAAGCCGCCGCTCTTCCTGGAGATGAGCATCACCCTCAGGCAAAATCTCTTTAATCAGCGAATCGGGCAAAGTAATCGGGTCGGACCGGTCGTCAATGGGAAAACGGCGGTCAACCAGATTAACGATAAAAACATATTTAAACTCCAAACCCTTGGCGGCATGGACTGTAATCACTTTGACCGCGTCCGGTCCGTCTTCCAGATCCTGAGTTAAAGAGCCGGTTTCCCCCGCTTCCAGTTCCAAGTCAATCATCTGCAAAAAATGCTTGACCGATTTTTCAGCAAACGACTTTTCAAACTCATTGATCTTTTTATAAAACTGATTCAAATAGTTGGTGGCATGAAGCATTTCTGTTGTCTCTGACCGGGTGATTAAATCCAGATAGCCGGTGTCTTTCAAAAAAGCCAAAAAAACTTCACTGGCCGGTCGGCTCTTGGCTAACTGGCTATGACGATTAACCAGGCCTAAAAATTTATCAATCTTTTCGCGAATTTCCGAGCTGGATTTTTGTCTGACTTCCGGCTGAGATAAAATGGAAAAAAGCGAGTAACCCTTGCGTTTTGCCCAGTAATTAAGCTGAACCAACTCCTGATGACTGAAACCCATGACCGACGAATTCAAAATCCGGTAAACCGCCTGACTTTCATGGTAATCGTCCAGCAGCCGAAAATAGGCTAAAACGTCCAGAATAATCGGCTTAGTGTATAAGCCGCGCGAAGCTAAGAACCGATAAGGAATGTTTGTCTGACCCAAACCCAAAGCAAAGGAATTGGCGACTTCATTGGTCCGGGCTAAAATGGCAAAATCGTTCCAATCGGCTTCTTTATCAAGTTCTTTAAGCTCGGCGATTCTTTTAACCACGCCGGCGACTTCTTCTTCCCCGGTCCGGTAATGCAGGTGCTCAATTACGCCTTTTTGGTCATTTTGACTTTTGAGTTCTTTGGACAGTTTTTTGGCTGAATTTTTGGCCAGTTTGACTTCCAGCCGATCAGGGTTATTTTGCTGAATAAATTGATAGGACAAATCCAGAATGTTTTGGGTTGAGCGGTAGTTTTTAATCAAAAAGACTTCTTTGGCCGCTGGATAATCCTTTTTAAATTCCAAAATGTTAGAAACCGAAGCGCCGCGGAATTTATAAATCGATTGGTCGTCGTCGCCGACAACGGTGATGTTATTTTGCGGCGCGGCCAGCAATTTAATCAGTTCATACTGGGCATAATTGGTGTCTTGGAATTCATCAACTAAGACATGCTTAAACTGCCGGCGATATTTGGCTAAAACCGCCGGCCGGTCTTTAAACAATTTTAAACAATAAGTAATCAGGTCGCCGAAATCAAACGCCTGGTTTTCCAGAAGTAGCTGCTGATAAGTGTGGTAAGCGTCGGCCACTTCTTGAGTTTTTTTAATTTCCTGGGCGATGAATTCTTTTCTTTCTTTTTTAGTCAGTGACTTTAAAATTTCCGGCTCAACAAAATCTTTAATCAGCTCAGCCGAATCGGTGTTGAGTTTCAAGTCTTCGGCGTATTTAAGATAGTCGGCCGGACTGACGTCGTCGTCTTTTGCCCGGGAAAAAAACTTGATCAAACTGTGAATGAATTTCGTCGGATTGCCCAATGGCTTGTAGTAATCCAGCTCAAATCGGTCCAAATTTTCCCGGACCAGCAGCCACTGTTCGGTTTGGTCTAAAACCTTAAAATTGTTGGGCAAGCCAATCTCTAAAGCGTTCTCTTTTAAAATCCGCTCAGCAAAAGAGTGAAAGGTGGAAACCCAAAGATCCAAATAGCCATAAGGCAAAAGCCGATCAATTCGTTCTTCCATTTCCCCGGCGGCTTTGTCGGTAAAAGTCAAAGATAAAATTTCATTGCTTTTGGCCATTTTCTGTTCAATCAGCCAGGCGATCCGCTGGGTAATCACCGTGGTTTTGCCTGTGCCAGCCCCGGCCACAATTAAAAGAGGCCCTTCTTGGTGAGTGACCGCTTTTCTCTGCTCGGGATTAAGGTTTTCTAAGTTTAAAGCCATAACAATATTGTAACAAAAACCACCATAACCGACAACGCAGAATTGACAAGCCATTACTGTCAGAGTAAGGTAAAGCTAATTCGTTGTTCAATTCTAGCCTGGAGGGCAAACCATGCGATTATTCCGCTCTTTAACCCTGCTGACAATTTTAGCCACCGGCCTGGGCTGCAGCCACTTCGGCCCGCCGAGCCTCAAGCGCCAGCCGGAGTTGGATCAGGGCCTTACACCCAGTCGGCCGCCAGCGGCAACCAATGAATTCGGATTGATTCCTCTGGATGTCTGCTTCTCGGAAGTCACAGCGGGGATGTACCCGGTCGTCATCAACAATATCCCGACCACCACCACGGTGACGGTCACCGACTTGCGCCGGCAAGCTGATCAGCGGATAAACGTAGTATGCGAACTGCTGATGAGGCAGGTCCGGGCCAAAGTCCAGCGGCCAGACGTCAGAGGATTTTACACCACTCGGGATTTCCGATCCCTCCAAACCGTGCCTCAGCCAGACAGCCAGAAAAGATCAGCCATCCTGATTTATGAAATTCATGTCTTCGTCAAGTTGGCGATCACAGCCCCCCATACTCCCACGCCACTGCCGAGAACAATCCCGGCGACCAAGCCAAAAGCAACCATCATCAGCACCCTTTTCCCCGCCACTCGGCTGGGGATTTTTTTTATTTTTACATATACCAAATACGTAGAGACACAAAATCTTGTGTCTCTACGTATTTTTTTGTAACACACAAAATGTAAAAATAAAAAAATCCGCGCAAGATAGGCATCCGCGCGGGGAACGAAAATGAATGAACCAAGAGAACAGAACATAGAAAGGCGGGCTTAAGCGGCCAGGGCTTCGTTGATTTGATCCCGATACTCGCGGGCTTTCTTCGCCGCCATTTCAGCGAAATCAGCTCCGTCGGAAGCGTTGTGGATGGCACGGCTGACGTTGACCACGAAGTTGAATTGCTTGGCCTGTCTGATGGTCTCCAGGACATCGCACCCTGCTTTCCAATAGCCGGAATCAGCAGCCAGGTGCTGGGTGGAATCAAATCCACCAATTCACCGATCTGCTTGGGGAAGGTGGCGCCCATCACCAAACCGAGCCGAGCCGATTTGTCAGTCTGGCATTGCATGATGTCCCTGGCCATCTTACGGAACATGGCCATCTCCGTACCGTCTTCTTCACGAACGATGGCTTCTTGGAAGACGGCGGCTTTGGGGTTACTGGTATGGCACAAGGCGAAGACGAGGTACTGCAATCCGGCGTTGAGCCATGGATCCAGGATATCGGTACCAAGCGAGGCATTAACTGTGACCGCATCTGCCTGGAAGCGTTTAAGAGCGGTCATGACCTGCATCTCACCGGTATTGCCGATGTCGCCGTACTTACCGTCCAGGATGGTCGGCAGACCGGAGCACTTCTGGATAAAGCCAAACAGATTTGCCAGTTCATTCTCGGCGCCGATGGCCGACCAGAACGCCAGGTTCGGCTTAAAACAGCAGCCGAACTCGGCCGTCGCTTCAACGATCGTCTGGCCGAATTCCAGCAGACCTCTCGGTGTGGGCGCAATGCCCTTGGGAAGCTTCCGGCAGTCCAGATCCAGCCCAATACATAGATGGGAATTTCTCTGCCATTGGGCTGCCAACAGCCGTTCGGTGATTGACGATGAGCTGTTCGGTTCCATTAGTGCACCTCTCGTTCTAGAATGAATCCGGCCTATGGCCTGGATGATTACTTCTCGGACTACTTGATCTTACTTGGCGCCATACTTCGCCCGATAGGCTTGGATGGCGGCAAAGACTGCATCATCCATCATGATATGATTTTCTTCGTCCACGCGGTTGTGTAAGTGGTCGACGATATCATCAAGCGTAACAATAGCGCCAACCTTGATACCAAGCTCATCGCGCAGTGCGGATAAGGCGCTCTTGTCAGAGTCAAGACTGCGCTCCTGCCGATCGACTGAGACGATCACGCCAGCCACCTCGACTTTGGCCGCGACGCGCAAAATCTCAATTGACTCGCGGACTGACGTGCCAGAAGTGGTCACGTCGTCAATAATGACTACTCGCTCGCCGTTTTGGAGTTTGCAACCAATGAGATTGCCGCCCTCGCCGTGATCCTTGGCTTCTTTGCGATTGAACGTGACCGCCACGTCTAGGTCATAATTTTCGGCTAGGGCGATTGCCGTAGCCGACGCCAGGGAAATGCCCTTGTACGCCGGTCCAAACAGGCAATGGAAGTGAGGGCCGATCAGATTGACTACCGCTTGGGCGTAGAAATGCCCCAAACGACGCAGTTTTACGCCGGTGTCAAAATGACCGGTGTTCATGAAAAACGGAGCTTTTCGGCCGCTTCTGAGAGTAAAATCGCCGAATTGCAATGCACCGGCATTGACCATGAACTCAATGAATTGTTGCTTGTAAAGCTCCACTAGACTTCTCCTTTCCAGTGAATTGTCAAAAGAGCGCCTGAATTAGCCCTCCTTTATTAGTAACAACTTACCTTTTGGCTATAAAAAAGTCAACCTGATAAATAAACCCCGTACTAAATTCCACGATTGTCTTGAGACTAGTTGAATTTAGACTCTCTTTCGTGGGATTTTTATTTTTGAGGAGTTTTTAAATTGTCATTGATTGTAAGTGTGGTTGGGGTTTGATGCTAAACCCCGCACTAAATTCCGCGAACAAATCATGAGGATATTTTTTGAAAACTTCGCGCGAAGTCGCCTTCAGCTTAATTTGGTTAGGCTTTAAGTCTAACCTTTTGAATTAGTGCGGGGTTATTTTTACAATCGCCATTCACCCTTTTCTGAAAGAAATCTACTAAGACAGGGATTCTGGCGGTAAAAATAAAAAACCGGCCCGCGAGAAAGTAGGCCGGGAAGGCAGAGAGCAGGGCATTCTCTCCCTCTTAGTGTAAGAGGGAGACGCCTGCCTGCGCCGAATCCTGAGACATTCTTGAGCTTCGGCAGGCAGGGAGGGAGTTATCCTGGCTTTGATAACTCCCCCGCCTGCGCTTCGCTTTGGCGGGCAGGCCTAGCCCCTCTTAAATTAGGGGGGGGATACCTTTTGGGGACATAAAAATAAAAAAATCGACCCGCGGAAAGCAGGCCGAGAAGGCAGGGAGCATGGGCAATTAAGCCCGAAAGACGATCGGCTGAGAGTCAGCCGGCCAAATACGGAGACCTGACCGGCCAAGGCGTGCCGGCAATGCATACCGGCGGTACGAAAGGCGCGGCGTTGGGCGCCCGATGGTCGGCGAAAGCCGTGTCTTGGCGGTTTTGCTTGTCGCCTTGAGCTGGCTTTTGGTCATCGCTTGGTAATGAGCGATCGCGTAAGTCTTTCATGCAATCCTCCAGAAACAGAATTGGGAAAATAAGGTTAGCTATATAGTAGCACAAATAACTTGAATCGTCAACCCCACACCTTTTCTAGCTTCTTAGGGTCATCCTGAACTTGTCCCGATTTTTCCCAAATCTCCGATTTGGTGAAAAATCGAGGATCCCGCCTCAGGCGGTGAATTCAGGATCTGCAGATTCCGGATCAGGTCCGGAATGACAGGTGAAGAAAAGGTGCGGGGTCAATCGTAAACTAAAAAAACCAACTGAATTGTTTTCAGTCGGCTGTCTGATCTGACTTAATTTTTACTCAGTTAGCTGATTGGCACCAAGCTCAAATTGCCGGTGGCCGTACCTTGAATAATAAAACTTTTAACACCCAGACTGGGAAATTCCTGGTTAATTATTTCTTTGATTTTGGCCAAATCAGCTACTTGTTTTTGCCGCTCGGCCTCAGCGTCAGCAATGGCATAAGCGCCGCAATTGTCATGAAGTAAAATTATCACTTCTTTGATTTGGTGGAGTCGCAGTGAAATGCTGATTTGTTTTTTGATCATCGCCACTTCTCCAGGCTGGTCAGACAAAATGTCTTTGGCTGAACCGGCTAAAGACACTAAGTCATAGCTGTCACCGGGATAACCAACGCCGGCTAAAAGGTCAGACCGTTCACCCGGCCGCAGCCGAAAATCAATACAGCGGAAAACCAAAGCTTGGCAAATGTGGGACATAAGTTTCTTTTATGCCTCCTTTCTTAAAGGAGGTGGCGAGCTTGCGAGCCGGAGGATTTCCGCTTTTATCCCCTCAAGCACACCTTCTAAATTAGACCTAACATCGGCGTCCTTAAATCTTATTACTCTTACCCCAAACTCTTCAAGGGCTTTTTGTCTTATCTCATCTTCTTTAACTCTATCGTTATGACTGGCAGCGCCGTCAATCTCAATTGCCAAATTCAATGAATGGCAATAAAAATCTACGATGTACTTTCCTATCGGTCTCTGGCGCAAAAAACGATAGCCCAGTTTGTCTTTTTTCAACTCTTGCCACAAAAAAACTTCGGAAAGATTGCCGGCTTGACGCAACTTTTTGGCATATGAATTGAGATAGTTTTCGTAGTGTAGTTTCACAAATCCCTCCCCCTCCGGGTACTCCCTTTGAGAAAGGGAGCGAATCCCTCCCCCTCCGGGTACTCCCTTTGAGAAAGGGAGAATATTACTCTGATTTAATAGTCGGCTGGTGGGTATGTTTTCTTCTTCTGACCACTTTAAGCCGAGCCAGTTCTTTTTCAATTTTACCGGCCAAAGCCGTATATTCAACCGCTTCTTTATTCTTAACGTCCTGGAGTAATTTTTTTGCCCGCTCAACCGCTGCCTGGGCTCTCAACTCGTCAATTTCTTCTACTCCTTCCGCCGTCTGGGTCAGAACCGTGACTGAATTTTTACCTACTTCAATAAAACCGCGGGAAACGGCCATGGGTAATTCTTGGCCGTCAACTTTTGCCACCAGTTCCCCGGCCGCCAGCAAAGCAACCAAAGGAATGTGATTGGGCAAAACTGTAATTTCCCCGGTTTTAGTCGGCAAAGTCACTTGGTCAACGTCTTTTTGGTAAACCAAGCGCTCTGGGGTCACGATTTTGAATTTGATTTTAGGCATAATTAGCTTGTAGTTTGTAGCTTGTCCCGCCACAATAATTTATTTTTAAACGAAGGCGGGATCCCGCCGTGGCGGTGATAGCTTGTAGAAGGTAATAAACTATGCCCTAAAAGCTGACGGCTAAAAGCTCAATTACTTTTTGATTTCGGCGATACTGCCTTTCATGTAAAAATCCTGCTCCGGCACGGCATCATACTCTCCGGCTAAAATTGCCTTAAAGCCTTTGATCGTTTCCGCCAAGGGAACGTATTTGCCGCTTTGGCCGGTGAAAGTCTCGGCGACAAAGAAAGGCTGAGACAAAAATCTCTGAATTTTTCTGGCGCGGGAGACGGTTAATTTATCCTCGGCAGACAGTTCTTCCATGCCCAAAATGGCGATGATATCCTGCAAATCCTTGTAACGCTGCAATACCCGCTGAACGGTTCGGGCGGTCTGATAATGGTCTTGACCGATAATCCGCGGATCAAGAATGGTGGATGAAGAATCTAATGGATCCACCGCCGGGTAGATGCCTAATTCCGACAAACTGCGCGACAAGACAACCGTAGAATCCAAGTGAGCGAAAGTCGTAGCCGGCGCCGGATCGGTTAAGTCGTCGGCCGGTACGTAAACCGCCTGGACTGAAGTGATGGAACCTTTTTGGGTGGTGGTGATTCTTTCCTGGAGTTCACCCATTTCGGTCGCCAAAGTCGGCTGATAACCGACCGCTGACGGAATCCGGCCCAAGAGAGCGGAGACTTCCGAACCGGCCTGAGTGAAACGAAAGATATTATCAATAAAAAGCAAAATATCTTTATTCTCCACATCGCGGAAATATTCCGCCATGGTCAGAGCGGAAAGACCAACGCGCAGCCGGGCGCCCGGCGGTTCGTTCATTTGACCAAAAACCATGGTCGTGTTTTTAATCACGCCCGATTCGGTCATTTCCCGGTACAAATCATTGCCTTCTCTGGTCCGCTCGCCGACCCCGGCAAAAACCGAATAGCCGCCGTGTTCGGAGGCGATATTGCGAATCAACTCCTGAATGATAACCGTCTTGCCTACGCCGGCGCCGCCGAACAAACCGACTTTACCGCCGCGGACAAAAGGACAAATTAAATCAATCACTTTAATGCCGGTCTCAAAAATTTCCACTTTATTGGATTGCTCGCTGAAAGTCGGCGCCAAGCGATGGATCGGCCAGGTCTCTTTGGTTTTGACCGGTTCTTTGTCGTCGATCGGCTCACCTAAAACATTAAAAATCCGACCCAAAGTCTGCGGTCCGACCGGCACGCTAATCGGCTGTCCCGTGTCTTTGACTGATAGACCGCGGGCTAAACCGTCAGTTGGACCCAAGGCCACGGCCCGGACTAAATTGCCGCCCAAATGCTGCTGAACTTCCAAAACCAAATCCGCTGAGCCGTTTTTAACCGCCAGGGCATTGTAAATCGCCGGCAGATTTTCCGAGAAAAAAACATCAACCACCGGACCGATGATTCTTTTAATTGTACCGATATTAACCATATGAATTGAAAAAAATTAATTAATCATTAAGCGGCTTCTAAAGCGGCTTTACCGCCGGTAATTTCGGCGATTTCCCGAGTGATCGCTGCCTGGCGAGCCTGGTTAAAAGCTAGCGTCAGGTCATCGATCATATCAGCCGCGGCATTGGTCGCGTTTTTCATGGCCATCATCCGGGCCGAATGCTCGGACGCGGTTGATTCCAGCATTGCTTGATAAAGTTGGACGGTCACTAAATGGGGTAAAAGTTCGTTAAAAACAATTTGCGGTGTGGGTTCAAAAAGATATTCAAAATTCTTTTCCGCCGCCGGCTGAGGGGCACTGGCTTGGCCAACTTGACCCAGCTCGGCGTCAGCCAAAGGTTCAAGCGGCAAAAGCTGTTTTAGCCGCGGCTTTTGAACCAGGGCGGAATAAAAATCAGTGTAAGCGACAAAAACTTTTTGATAAGTGCCATCAACAAAGCTGCCGGTAACCGCTTTGACTAAAGCGGAGATTTCTGAAGTCGTTAAAATTACGTCCGGCTTTTCAAATACCGCCACCAACTTTTTGCCGCTCCGGGCTAAAAATTCCGCACCCCAGCGGCCAATCGCCAGCCACTCAACTGCCGTTTCCGCCTGATCGGCTAATTTCAGCGCCCGACTGACAATCTGGCTGTTAAAGCCGCCGCAAAGACCACGGTTGGAAGTGACTAAAATAATGGCAACTTTTTTCGCCTCGGATTTTGGCGTCAGCAAAGGATGTTTTTTTATCTCCAGCCGGGAAATTAAATTCATCACCATCGCCCAGATGTCAAAAGCGTAAGGCCGGGAAGCCAAAACGGCGTTAACCGCTTTGCGCATTTTTGTCGCCGCCACCATTTCCATCGCCCGGGTAATCTTTTTGGTATTACCGATTGAGCGAATCCGCTTTTTGATTATTTTAGTCGAAACCGCCATAACTGCCAATCAAATTAATTTTTGAAAGTCGCCTTAAAATCACTAATCAATTTCTTTAAGTCTTTTTCAATGCTTTCCGTCAGCTGTTTTTCTTTGGCCAATTCCGCCATAACCTTTGTGCCATGAGCCGCACAAAAATCAAGCAATCCCTGCTGGAAATCTTTCACTTTTTCTATTGCCACCTCATCGATATAACCGTTCAGTGCGGCGTAAAGAATCACCACCTGATCAACTACCGGCAACGGCTGGTATTGACCCTGCTTTAAAATTTCCGTCAGGCGCTGGCCACGGTTAATCTGATTTTTGGTCGCTTCGTCCAGGTCTGAGCCAAATTGAGAAAAAGCGGCCAGCTCACGGAACTGGGCCATATCCAGCTTGAGGCGGCCCGCCACTTTTTTCATCGCTTTGATTTGGGCGGCCGAACCGACCCGGGAAACTGACAGACCGGTATTAATCGCCGGCCGAATGCCTTGATAAAACAAATCACTTTCCAAAAAGATCTGGCCATCAGTAATGGAAATAACGTTAGTCGGGATGTAGGCGGAAATATCGCCGGCCTGGGTTTCAATAATCGGCAAAGCGGTCAAAGAACCGCCGCCGTAATCTTTGTTCAACCGAGCGGCCCGTTCCAGGAGCCGAGAGTGAAGATAAAAAATATCGCCGGGGTAAGCCTCGCGGCCCGGTGGCCGTTTTAAGAGCAGCGAAATCTGGCGGTAAGCCACGGCTTGCTTGGATAAATCGTCATAAACAACCAAAACGTCTTTACCTTGATCCATGAAATATTCACCCATTGAGCAGCCGGCAAACGGCGCCAGATAAAGCAAGGCGGCCGGGTCGGCGGCGCCAGCCACGACCACAGTGGTATACTCCATTGCTCCGCGGCTTGCCAGTTCCGTCACGATTCTGGCGATTTTGGCGTCTTTTTGGCCAATGGCCACGTAGATGCAGGTAACATCCTGACCTTTTTGATTAATGATCGCGTCAATGACTAAAGCGGTTTTGCCGGTTTGCCGGTCGCCGATAATCAATTCGCGCTGGCCGCGGCCGATCGGAATCATCGCGTCAATGGCAATGACGCCGGTCTGAAGCGGCGTAGTAACCTGCTGCCGGGTAATGACTCGGGGCGCGATTTTTTCCACCGGATAAAAAGTTTTGGTCTTAATTTCACCTTTGCCGTCCAGCGGCTGGCCTAAGGGGTTAACGACTCGGCCAATGACCGCTTCGCCTACCGGCACTTCTAAAATCCGGCCAGTACTTTCAACCACGTCTCCTTCTTTAATGTCTTTACTTTCGCCCAAAATCATGGCACCGACAAAGTCCGCCTCTAAGTTCAAGGCGACGCCAAAAACATTATGACCGAAGTCAAGCATCTCTGAAGCCATCACTTCGCCCAAGCCGGAAATTTTAGCGATGCCATCACCAGCTTCAATCACCGTGCCGACTTTAGCCACCTTGACGGTTGATTGATAATCCTGGATCTGTTGCTTAATCGCTTCAATAATTTGATCTTTATTCATACCCCGTTAGAAATTAATATGTTAACTACATAAACTGTTTTAAAATTTGGACTGACTTATAATATTTTTAACCCCGTAATTAAAATTTCTAACGGGGCAGACGGAATAGTAATTTGATAAATTAAGATTGATTGCTATAAATTTTTTGACGCAAAGTATTTAAACGATGTGCCACGCTGCCGTCAATTAAATAATCGCCGATCCGAAAAACGGCGCCGCCGCAGAGCTCTGGGTTAACCTGACAATTAAGCTCAACGGTTTGACCCAGGGCAGAGGAAAATTTTTTGGTTAAATCTTTAACAATCGCTGGGCTCAAAGGCCGGGCGGTTGAAACCTCAACCGCCGTAATCTGTTCTTGCTCGTTATAATATTTTTTAAAATCAGCTAAAATCGTATCCGCCTGACCCAATAAACGATTCTGAATTAAAAGTTTGACAAAATTCGCCAACGCCTCGGTCAGCTTTTTGCCCTGGCTTTCTTTAACCGCCTGGTAAAGGGCGGCGGCGTATTTTTTAGTTTGAATGGCCATAGACTTATTCTGCCTCCCCCGGCTTGGCGGTTTTGATTTTTGCCAGGCTCTGAGCCACTAATTTTTCATCAATCGGCTGAGTGATGATGTCGGTTAAAACTTTTTTAGTCGCCGCCACCACTAAATCGGCTGCTTCTTTTTTTACCGCCAGGATCGCATTTTGCTTTTCCTGGTTCAACTGCACTTTACCCGCCTCAACAATTTTTTTGACTTCGGACTGAGTGGCCGCCAAAGACTTCTGGCGCTCGCTGTCGGCCAGCTGACGGGCTTCGTTAATCAGCTGCTGTCCCTGCTCTTGAGCCGCCCTAATGGCGGCCAATTTTTTTTCTTCTGACTGTTGCAGATTGGCGGCAATGGCTTTAGCTTCTTCCAGGCTTTTTTCAATCGTCTTGGTCCGCTCCGTCATTTTAGCGCCCAAGGGCTTGAAAACAAAAAACCACAACACAAAAACCACGATGCTAAAGTTAATTAACTGGGCAATCATGATTTGCCAATCAAGATGAAAAGTGGAAATAATGGAATCCATCGGAAATAAAGGTTAACACCTGACGTCAGTCCGCCGGAGCGGACTGACTAGGCACTAGATTGAGAAAGCGATAACCAAAGCGTAAATGGCGATAGCTTCAGCGAAAGCCGAGGCTAAAAGCATCGGCACCAAGATTTTACCGGCAGCTTCGGGGTTGCGGCCAATCGCGGCCATCGCCTGAGCGCCAATTTTGCCGATAGCTAAACCCGGGGCGATTGAACCAAGTCCAATAGCTAAAGCCTTAGCCAACATTGTTAAATCCATAAATCGGTCTCCTTTAAGCGCCAACTTTTAAAGCGGCGCTAATTAATTAGTAATGATTAAGCTTTTCAGCCGGCGTGACTTTCTTCTTCGTGGCTGGTTGTCATCACCGTCAAAAATACCAGGGTCAACATGGCAAAAATTAAAGCCTGAATAATACCAACAATAATTTCCAGAAATAAAAACGGAATGGGCAGGGCATAAGCAAAGATTGCCGCCATCGCCCCCAAAAGCACCTCACCGGCAAAAATATTGCCGAAAAGCCGAAATGACAAGGAAGCGACTTTCGCCACTTCGCCGATAATTTCAATTAAGCCGACAAAAAATTTAATCGGATTAACCAAAATGGCGGTGTAATCTTTATCTTTAAAAACCTTGCGCGGTATCTCCAATAGCAGATTCAGCCCGATAAAACGATTCAAATGGCTCCAGGCGCTAGTCATGACGATACCAAAAATATGGGTTAAGACTACGGCCATAATCGCCAAGGCTAAAGTGGTGTTTAAGTCAGCCGTGCCGCCGCGCAAAAACGGAATAAAAACCGACTGGCCTCCAACTTTCTCGATAAAACCAATGGAACCAACCCCCGGCAGCATGCCCAACCAATTGTTCAGTAAGATAAAAATGAATAAAGGCAAAACTACCGGCAAAAACTTCACTGACTTTTGGCGGGAGCCGGTAACCGAATCGGCTAAATTCAAAGCGCCGTCGTAAATTACTTCAACGTAATTCTGAATACCGGTCGGCACTGACCGAATCTTTCTCCGGATAATCAAAGACCCGACAATAATTAAAAAAATCGCCACCCAGGCAGTTAACAAAGAATTGGTGACGGTAAACTGACCGACGTGAAAAATTGGCTCAGCGAACAAAGTTGCCTCATGACTGATTGACTGCCCTGCTTCCGCTACTTGATTCAAAGCGTTGGCCTGATTAGCGTCATTAAGATTATTAACGGTTTTTTGTTCGGTCATTATTGTCTACCTGTTTATAAATATCTTTTTTATCTTTTAGCTGCTCTTCAATTGTTTTGATATACTTAATCGCCTGGAAGCTGATGCCAAAAACCGTTATGCCGAAAGCGATCGCGGTGGTCAGTAAAAATAGCCAGGGCTCAGTCGCAAACCGTCTGTCCAGCCACTGGCCTAAAAATAAAGCGATAATCAACGGACCAGCCAACCAACCGGACAACTGAATAAACAACGCCAAACCTTGCTGCCAACCGCCTGACTGATTATTTTGCTCAGCCATTTTTTCTTATGTTAATTAGGCTAATTTTCAGCGACCAACAAAATTTCAGCCACCGACAAATTTTAGCTAAAATAAAATAAAATTTTTCAAATAATCAACATAGCTTCAGTATAGAAAAAGGATTGAGTTTGTCAAGGGTAGAGACGCACGCCCATCTGCCGGGACACACGTAGAGACGCACAATTGTGCGTCTCTACCCTTGATCCGACGTTATTATTCAATATTTTAGATGCCATGGAGAAGTAAAAATAGAGGCGCCAAAACCAGGGTTAGGGTGGACAAAAGCTTAATCAAGACGTGGAGCGATGGTCCGGCCGTATCTTTGCACGGATCGCCGACCGTATCACCGACCACCGCCGCTTTGTGGGCAAACGAACCTTTGCCGCCGTACTCACCCATCTCAATATATTTTTTGGCGTTATCCCAAGCGCCACCGCCGTTATTCAAAAACAATGCCAAAACCACGCCGGCGATAGTGCCGACCATCAAGGTGGCGCCAACCGCCTCTGGACCCAAGATAAAGCCAACCGCAGTTGGGACTACGACGGCGGTTACGCCAGGTAAAATCATCTCTTTCAAAGCCCCGCGGGTACAGATGTCAACCGAACGGGCGTAATCGGGTTTTTGGGTCCCAGCCATAATGCCGGGATTTTCTTTAAACTGCTGACGAACGTCGTTGATGATATAGTAAGCCGCTCGGCCGACTGCCCGGATGGCAAAAGCCGAAAAAACAAAAACCAGTGCCGCGCCAATTAAACCGCCGATAAAAACAACCGGTTTAGCCAGATCCACGCTGACCAAATCTACCTCTTGTAAATAAGCGGAGAAAAGTAAAAAAGCCGCCAAAGCCGCCGAACCAACGGCATAGCCTTTGGTTAAGGCTTTAGTGGTATTACCAACCGCGTCCAGCCGATCGGTCCGCCGCCGGATTGATTCTTCGGATTTAGACATTTCCACAATCCCGCCGGCGTTGTCGGTAATCGGACCAAAATTATCCATGGCCAAAATATAACCGGCGGTCGCCAGCATACCCATTGTCGCCACGGCTGTTCCGTACAAACCGCCGCTGTCCAAACCGGAAAGTTTGCCTAAAAAGTAGGCGGTAAATAAAGCGACGGAAATCACTAAGACCGGCAGGCCGGTGCTTTCCATGCCAACAGCCAGACCGGAAATAATGTTAGTCGCCGGACCGGTTTCGGAGGCTTTAGCAATTTCTTTGACTGGCCGATAACGGTATTCGGTGTAATATTGGGTGATATAAACAAAGGCAAAACTGGTGGCGATACCAACCAAGCCAGCCAAGAAAAACCAAAACCAATATTGGCCCAACATGAGGTAGGTCGCCGCGGCAAAACCAATGGCTGATAGAATACTGGTAACAAAATAACCGCGGTTTAGTCCTTTCATCGGGTCTTCCTCTTCTTTGATTTTAACGCTCATAACACCGATAACCGAAGCCACTAAGCCAAACGCCCGGGCGGTTAAAGGAAAAATTATACCGTTGATGCCAAAAACCGGGTAAAGGGCGATACCCAAAATCATCGCGCCGATATTTTCCGCC
>MHIE01000021.1 GCA_001817345.1 Candidatus Buchananbacteria bacterium RIFCSPHIGHO2_01_FULL_44_11
AAACAAACATGTTATTGACGGCACCCCGGGTTGTATAGTTGGATTTATAGATAGCTACAACGATGAACCGTATTTTGGTGATAAGCAAATCGCTGATATTTATAAAACTTCCAGCGATGCTGATGTGGCGATTTTAAAATTAAGAAATCCTAGTAATAAAATTCTCACTTCAGTAAATATCTCTCAAAGCAATAGCAGTGGTATTAAATTAGGCGAGATACTTACCACTTACGGCTACCCAGCAAAATTTGGCACAAAAATCACTTATACCAGCGGCGATTTTAGCGGCGTTGACGGCAACTATTTAAAAACCACCGCTGTGATTGAACATGGCAATTCTGGCGGCGGCGCTTATCTAAAGAATGGAACATTTATTGGTATACCGTCAGCTGTGGTAAAAGGCAGCCTAAATTCCATGGGGTATCTTTTATCAGTAGACAAAATTAATAGCTGGATAAATGGTTCTAGTTATGCTTATAACTCTGGCAGTAATAACAATTATTCAAGAGTTTCTTCTATAGTAGAAGATATTGATTTAAATAATCTAGGGTCTTTAGATTTATTTATTTATCAAACTGAAGATAGCAGCTCAGGATATTCAGTTAAAGTTGATTATAACTTACTAAATAGACTAAAAGGATATATTTTATTGCAGGTTGAAGAAAATGGAGAGGCTTGGTATGTAGAACCAAAATCTAGTAAGGGATATTATTTGAAAGATGGTGCAATAGCTTACGAAGCCTTGAAAAAATTTGGTTTAGGAATAACAAATGCTGATTTGGCTAAGATTCCAGTTGGCCTAGAGAAAAGATTCCAAGACACTGATAGTGATGGTGACGGACTAGCCAATCAATTAGAGGAAGGATTGAAAACCGACCCTTTCAAATATGATACTGATGGCGATGGCGTTTCGGATGGTGATGAAGTGCTAAAAAATAATACTAATCCATTGGGTAGCGGAAAACTCTATTACAGCACCTTGCTGGTCAGCCAGCTTAAGGGAAGGATACTGCTTCAGGTTCAGTCTAACGGTGAAGCTTGGTATGTAAATCCAAAAGACGGGAAAAGATATTATATGAAAAACGGAGACGCAGCTTATCAAATAATGAGATTTTTGAGTTTAGGTATTACTAATAGTGATTTAAGTAAAATACCAACAGGGAGTTTATAATAAAGAAAAACTTGAAATCGTGAAAAAGGCGCGCCCCGCCCCCGAACCCTCGGGGCGCGCGTTAAACATTTTTTTTAAATTCGGTTCGCATTTTTTCGTAAAGCCGCTGCCAATAAGCACATCAGGGGAGTGTAGTTTTACGACTACCTCCCTTTTTATTTTGTGTGTTGACAAAATATTATTTTAGTATTAAGATACAAGGCTGGTTCTTTTACAGTACTGCAATAAACTATTTGGTTTAGGCAGAAAACAATCACATTGATACGAACCTACAGAACAGGAGGTAATCGCAATGAGAAAGGCAGAAGAACCGGTTTGGGGCTGGTGTTGGCCTAAGACCGGCCTCAACAAAGATGAGCTGGAAGGTGGAATGGAAAGGGTCTTTTCACCTTATGAAGCTGTAATCCCACCAATCTGCTATCCAGGCACCACCTTATCGAAAGATCTGTTGGCCAAAGCCGGTGTTTTACTGGCTAAGCAGATCAATGCTGTTGGCAGCCATACGCATGGAGTTAGACTGGCCTGACGGAAGTTGGCAGTTTAATGAAGGCGAGGGCGGTTTTGAGCTTATCCAGAGTATGGAAGCTCAGGTGATCTGGATGATCGCTTCAATAATAGGTGGATCGCCGGAAACCACTGACGGCTATTTTTGCGGCGGCGGCACCGAGGCTAACCTGGAAGGCATGTGGATCGGCCGGGAGTGGCTGAAGCAGCGTCCCGATCCTATGGACAAAGGGATTGTTGTTTTGGTTTCACCCTTGTTCCACTACTCAATCGCCAAGGCGGCCGAATTGCTTGATCTCGGACATCCGCAGTATGTTTCTTGCCCCCGGTGCAATAAGTATCATCTTTTTGCGCCGGATCCGACCGGTAGCGGTTTGAACATCGTCGGCATGGATGAGAAAGGGCAAATGTCCGTGTCGGAACTGGAGAAAGTCTTTCATCTGAGACACTATGAAGGCTTTCGCCGTTTCATGATTGTGCCGACAGTGGGTACTAGCCTGATGGGTTCGATTGATCCGATTCAGGAGATCGGAGAATTCATCAAGGCCGAAAGCCGCAAGACCGGCGCCAGTTTCTACATGCACGTGGACGCCAGTTTTGCCGGATTCACCGTTCCCTTCGTCAATCCCGATCTGCCGATCGGCTTTTCCGTTCCCGAAGTGATGTCGGTGACCGTTGACGGCGACAAGATGGGCAGACTGCCTTATCCGGCGGGCGTTTTTCTTTGTCGGAAAGGATTAATGTCATTGGTGGCGCGGAAAGTCAACTACGTCAGGGGGCATGAGGATGACACGGTTTCTGGCTCCCGCTCCTGCATTTCGCAGATTCTAGCCTGGTATTTATACCAGTCGGAAGGGATAGCCGGTCAGCGTCAGTACGTTCAGACTTGCCTGGACGGTCGGGACAAGCTTGTGACCCTGGTTAAATCTCAGTTGCCATGGGTCAACGTTCTTCCTTGTTCTCCTTGGGTGAATTTCGCACCCATGGAAATAGACATTGAAGATGGCCAAATCCCGGAAGAGATTAGGGAAAGGAATGGAATCCTCGCCCCTTATCATCTGAGATCAGACTTTTTCTCCGACGGTCATTTTGCACTTGTCCCAGGACCGTTTATAAGGTGTGTGTCATGCCGCACAGCCTGTCACACATTGAGCAATTCGTCGCTGATATCGGGAGGGCGAAAGACGGATGGCCCAAGAAGCATTGATCAACAACCGAAATTCGCAAAGTTCAACCTCGCCCTATCTGAAGGCATAAGGAATGCTGAATGGTAGGGATTTTTTATTTGGCTCTAGACTAGCAGATTTATCTCTGTTAGCCTAGAGCCTTGATAATTAATTAATTTTGTTACCGAACAATTGATTTTTAGCCTGATTTTTGTTATTATCTATTTATGAAAATATTACTTTCCGGGGGTGGTACGATTGGTTCAGTTAGCCCTCTCATTGCTATTTATGAAGAAATCAAGCGCCAGAAGCCGGCGGCGGAATTTCTTTGGTTAGCTACGCGCCGTGGTTTGGAACACGATTTGATTAAAAGTTACAACATTCCAGTCCGGTCAATTTTTGCCGGCAAATTCCGCCGCTATTTCAGCTGGCAGAATTTTTTTGATCCGGTTTTAGTCCTGCTTGGTTTTTTTCAGTCATTAAAAGTTATTTTTCAGTTTAAGCCCGATTTAATTTTATCGGCCGGCAGTTTTGTTTCCGTGCCAACGGTTTGGGCGGGCCGGCTTTTGGGTGCGCCGGCTTTAATCCATCAGCAGGATGTCTTACCCGGGCTAGCCAATAAGTTAATGGCTAAAAGCGCAAAAATTATCACCGCCACTTTTGAAAAATCCAAATCGGATTTTCCCGAAAAAAAGACTATCATTACCGGCAATCCAGTCCGGTCGGAAATTTTTGAGGCAAAAAAAGAAGAAGCTTATGCTTTTTTTAAGCTGGAACCGGCCATCCCGACAATTTTAGTCATGGGCGGCGGCACAGGCGCAACAGCGATTAATAATTTGGTTTTAGCCAGCCTCGATCAGCTGGTCCAATTTTGTCAGGTGATTCATCTGACCGGCGGCCGGATTGATCAGCTGGCTGAGCATCCGCGCTATCGGAGTTATGATTTTTTAACCAGCCAGATTAAATACGCTTACGCGGCCGCCGATTTAGCGGTCAGTCGGGCGGGGATGTCGGCTTTAAGCGAACTAGCGGCAACGCAAAAACCCACTATTGTTATTCCAATTCCCAATAGTCATCAGCTTTATAATGCCATTGAATTTGCCAAGAATAACGCCGCGATTATGGTTGAAGAAAAAAATTTGACGCCGGCCAGTTTTACCGCCGGGGTCAAGGAACTTTTAGCCGATCCGGCGCGGTTGCTTCACCTTGGTCACAATATCGGCCAGCTGATTCCGGCTGAAGCAACCCAAAAAATCGTGCGAATTATTTTTAAGTTTTGCGGCGAGTAGACAATATGTCAGTTGATCTGAGTAAAATCAAAAAAATTTATTTTATCGGCATTAAGGGCGTGGCCATGTCGGGGTTAGCGGTAATTTGCCGCCAGCGCGGATTAGCCGTCGCCGGTTCGGATGTGGCGGAAAAGTTCATTACCGATAAAATTTTAAGCCGGGAATCAATTTTAATTTTTGAAGATTTCAACCGGCAAAACTTGGACTGGCAGCCGGATCTGGTGGTGATCGGTACTTCTTGGGGCCTGGACAATCCCGAAGTTAAAGCCGTGTTTGAAAAAAATATTCCTCACCTGACTGATTCCGAACTTCGGGGAATATTAAGCTCAGAGAAAAGGACTATTGCGGTCACCGGCGTTCACGGCAAAACTACCACCACCGCCTTATTAGCTTATATTTTTCGCCAAGCCGGTCTGGACCCAAGTTATTTGGTTGGCACCGCCACGATTCCAAGCCTGGGCGGCAATTCAGCCTGGGGCCAGGGTCAGCATTTTATTGTTGAAGGCGATGAATATGCCCGGAGCCAAACTGATACCGCCCCGAAATTTCTTGACCTAGAACCGGTGATTTCAATTATTACTAGCGTTGAGTGGGAACACGTTGACATTTATAAGGATTTGGCCGCGATTGAAGGAGCGTTTGCAAAATTAATAAAAAAAACCAAAGAACTAGTCGTGGCCTGCGGCGATTGGTCCAGTATCCGAAAAATCATTGCCCCGGATCAGCCCAAGGTCATTACTTACGGCTTGGAAAAACACAATTTATGGCAGGCCTATGATGTGCGGCCGGAGTTTTCCGGCATGAGATTCAAGGTCAGGAAAGAAAACGTTGACATCGAAGAATTTTTTATTTCCTTATTCGGCCAGCACAATGTTTTGAATGCCTTGGCGGCAATTATCGTCGCCTTAAAAGAAAATATACCCCTGGAAAAAATTCGGCTGACCCTCAAAGAATTCACCGGCGCGGAAAGAAGATTTGACGTTTCGGAAAAATCAGGCGTGGTTTTTGTTGACGACTATGGCCATCACCCCAGCGAAATAAAAACCACTTTAGAGGCCGTGCGCCATCGTTACCCGGAAAAAATAATTTATTGCGTGTTTCAGCCGCATATGGCTTCGCGGACCAAGGCCTTGCTTGACGATTTTGCCCAAAGTTTTTCTAGCGTTGATAAAGTAATTTTGGCCGATATTTTTGCTTCGGCTCGAGAAATTGCCGAGGAAATCACTTCCCAAGATTTAACTACCGCGACAAAAAAATTCCACAACGACGTGGTTTACGGCGGCGATCTGAACCAAGTGATTGATTATTTGCGGCCGTTGCTTCGGCAAGGTATAGTGATTGTGACAATGGGCGCCGGGGACGTTTACCGAGTCAGAGATAAATTAACTCAGGATTAAATCGGATTATGATTGATAAATTAAGACAAAGTTTAGGCGAGCAGGTTAAAGAAAATGAAATTTTAGCCAATTACGTCACCTTCAAAATTGGCGGACCGGCCAGGTATTTTTATGCCGCCAAAACCAAAGCGGATTTAGTCAAAGCTATTGCCGCGGCTCAGGAGTTGAAGCTAGATTATTTTATTTTAGGTGGCGGCAGTAACTTACTTGTTTCCGATCAAGGGTTTAACGGTTTAGTGATTAAGCAAGACAATATTGATTTTAAAATTGACGGTACAACGGTTTATGCCCAAGCCGGGGCTTTAGTCACCGATGTGCTAAGGGCGACGTTAGAGGCTGGTTTAATCGGTTGGGCTTGGGCGGCCGGTTTACCCGGAACCATTGGCGGCGCGGTCAGGGGCAATGCCGGCGCTTACGGTCAAGGCATGTCTAATATTCTAAAGTCAGCCGAAATTTATTATCAGGCTAAAGTTCAAATTTACACCAATGAACAGATGGGGTTTTCTTATCGCCACAGTTTAGCCAAAGGACAGCCCATTATCATCCTGTCGGTTGTTTTGGAATTGCAAAAGGGTGACACCGTAAAAGACTTGGCCCAGGTAAAAAAGTATGAGCAGTATCGCTCTGACACTCAGCCCCAGGATTTACCCAATGCCGGCTGTATTTTTAAAAACATTGATTTATCAACGGTCGAAGTGAATAAAGCCAGGGTGATTAAGGCTTTAGATGTCACCGAGGCGGAGTATGATGAAAAAACAAAGTTTGGTAAGCTGCCCGTCAGTTTTATTTTTGACCGGTTAAATCTGAAGGGCAAAACTATGGGTGGGGCCCAGGTCTCGGAAAAGCATGGTGCTTTTATTGTAAATATCGGTCAGGCTAGAGCCGATCAAGTGATTATGCTGATGTCTGATTTAAAAATGCGAGTGCGCAATCAATTAGGCATCCAACTCCAAGAAGAAGTTCAGTTCATTGGGTTTTAGGAACATGATACTAATCTACGAATGTATGCGAATCTACTGATGCCCTCACCCGCCTCTCGGTGAACTCGAGGCACCCTCTCCCTGACAGGGAGAGGGGTTAGGGGTGAGGGTAAAAAAATACCGGCCGCAAGGGTCGGTTTTTCTGATCTCTGGCTGGGTCAGACGAGTGGTTTTTAATGAGCCGGTGGGGTTATTGACTGGGGCATTTTTGCATCCCCTAAGCTTGAACAGCTTGAGCCAACGTTCGCATGACTTTGACAAAATGGCCATTTGGGTAAATGATGCCGTGATGGAAGACCGCATCAGCGCCCAACGCCT
The DNA here is from genome assembly GCA_001817345.1 of Candidatus Buchananbacteria bacterium RIFCSPHIGHO2_01_FULL_44_11. Taxonomy (GTDB): domain Bacteria; phylum Patescibacteriota; class Patescibacteriia; order Buchananbacterales; family UBA6539; genus 2-01-FULL-44-11. The sequence goes on from MHIE01000021.1 coordinate 6,826, forward strand.
TCAGTTGTGCTTGGTGGTCGGGGTTAAACGCCAACTGATTATCTGTCGTAACGACGATTCGGGCTTGGGGAGCGTGCCGGTCTCTGACGCTTTTGAGACAGGGGAAGTGCTCATGGTCAGGCGTCAGGATCAGATCCAGACGGCGGCCGATCTGCTGAATCTGCTGGCCGGTGGTTAGAACCAGCTCGACTAAACCCTGGCCATCTTGAGGCTCAACGGCAATGGCCTCAAATCCACTGCCGCGCAAGGTCAGGCTGATCATGTTAGCGACACTTTTCTCCGGATGGCTGACTATTATTACCGGTCCGTCTCTGCTGGGCATGGTTTGCCTCCTTTGGTATTTGCTCGTTCAATTGGTTTGATTGGTGAAAAGGTCAGGTTGATAACGTCAGCTTATATAATTGTCTGAATTTAGTCAACATAATAACGCGATACTAATCTAAGGATTTATACGAATCTACCCTTCTCGCCTTCGGCATCGCCGAGGCGGACGAATACCCTCACCCCCTCCGTAAAGGGGCGTGGGGTTAGTATTTAATTAAAATTACCCCACTTCAGTGGGCGTAAAGAAGCCGACTAAAGTCGGGTAATATAATTTTAAGGCGTACTAGCCTCAGGCTGGCACAAATCATATTATACTTTTTTTGTCATACTCCGATTTAATCGGGGCAGCCAGGGTTTCTTGTTATAACTTTTGGATTCCCGCTGGAGTTTATCCCGTTCTGGATTTTCGTTTTCGCGGGAATGACAGGGGCAAGAATTCTGGCGGTAAAAATTCGGAATTGAGAGAGAGGCGCTAATCCTCTTTGCTTCATTCGCTCGGAAATCCAAAAATTTTATTTTTGTATTTTACTCACTTCATTCGGCAATAAAAAAATAGCGGGCACTAACTTCTCCGTCCTGGATTGGTTAGTTGCCCGCTTTGACGTGGCTTCAGTCGAGTACGAGGCGCAGTGGCGCCTCATCTATCTCAGTGAGCGGCCCCGGCCAAACGGTGGCCGTTTTTCGCCGCCTGGATAGACATCTGGTACCAATGCTGAAACACCGGCAGAAAATATGCCATATCCAACGGTTTGTGGACGAAGGCATTAATGCCGGCTGGCGTGGTGGCGCCTGGTAAGCTACCGCTCATCAAGATGATCGGCAGGAGCAGGACATCTGGGTGCAGCGCCCGGATCGCTTCAATGAGTTGATAGCCGTTTCTTCTGGGCATTTTGCCGTCGGTCAAAACCAACGCGATATGCTTGTCACTCGAAAGGGCAAGGGCATGGAAGCAATCTAGGCCTTCCTGGCCGTCTCTTGCTTCATGTATAAGGTCGGCTTGCACTAGTGGTCCTAGTGCAAGCCTGACCATCGAGAGACTACTCGGGTCGTCGTCAACGACCAGAATAGCATGCTTCTTTTCCATGTTGCATCTCCTTTTGTAAAACGGAATCGTTAAAACTATAGCATATTTTTATAACCTTGTCAAATATTAGACTTTACTATATACTGTAAAAGCATTAAAATACCTACCTATGAGTTTTGTAAAAAAAATTTTCGGGGACCCCGCCCTCAGTCCGAATAATTTTATCCAGGATTTTCATAGGTTATTCCCCGGAGTCGCCTGCGGCTTACTGTTTTTAGTAACGTCGTTATTGCCAAAACTGAGAGCGGGGCGAGACGAGGATTATAATTAGAATAAACAGACATTCTTATTTTATTCTATGAGTATAGTAAAAAAAATTTTCGGGGACCCCAATGAAAAATTCCTGCGGCAGCTTTCACCAATAGTTAAACAAATCAACCAATTGGAAGCCTCAATCACCGCTTTGTCGGATCAGCAACTTAAAGAAAAAACCGAGGAATTCAAAAAACAACTCCAAGCCGGCAAAAGTCTGGATGACATTTTGCCGGAAGCTTTTGCCTGTGTTCGGGAAGCGAGCCGGCGGACGCTAAGCCAGCGGCATTATGACGTTCAATTGGTCGCCGGTATGGCGCTGCATCGCGGCCAAATCGCGGAAATGAGAACCGGCGAAGGCAAAACCTTAGCTGCGACTTTGCCGCTTTACCTTAATGCTCTGGAAGGCAAAGGGGCGCATTTGGTGACGGTTAACGATTACTTGTCCAGTCGGGACTGCGGCTGGATGGGCCCGATTTATCATTTACTTGGTTTAAGCAGCGGCGTGATTGTCCATGACCAGGCTTTTATTTTTGATCCCAGTTACGTTAACGAAAGTCATCAGGATGAGCGTCTGAGTCATTTAAAACTGGTCAGCCGCAAAGTTGCTTACAACGCCGACATTACTTATGGCACTAACAATGAGTTTGGCTTTGATTACCTGCGTGACAACATGGTTCAGACTGTTGAGCAGATGGTTCAGAGGGATTTGCATTATTCCATTGTTGACGAAGTGGATAGTATTTTGATTGATGAAGCGCGCACGCCGCTGATTATTTCAGCGCCAGACATGGAATCCACAGAAAAGTATCATCAGTTCGCCAAACTAGTCACTAAACTGCAGGAAGGCGAAGATTATAACGTTGATGAAAAAATGCGGGCAGCCACGTTGACCGAAGAAGGCATTAACAAAATGGAAAAGCTTTTAGGCGTGGAAAACATTTATACTGACCGCGGCATATCGGAAGTTCATCACATTGAGCAGGCTTTGCGCGCCCATGCTTTGTTTAAAATAGACCGCGATTACGTGGTTAAAGACGGCGAAGTGATTATTGTTGATGAATTTACCGGCCGGCTGATGTATGGCCGGCGCTACAGCGAAGGGCTACATCAGGCCATTGAAGCTAAAGAAGACGTGGAAGTCCAAAGAGAAAGCCGGACACTGGCGACTATTACTTTTCAAAATTATTTCCGGCTTTATAAAAAACTAGCCGGCATGACCGGTACGGCCGCGACTGAAGCCGAGGAATTTTTTAAAATTTACAATTTGGAAGTGACGGTTATTCCGACCAATAAACCAATGGTCCGGACGGACTTGGCTGATCGGATATATAAAAATGAAGAAGGAAAATTCCAGGCGGTGGCTCAAGAGATCCGGGAGCGGCACCAAACCGGCCAGCCAATTTTAATCGGTACAATTTCTATTGAAAAAAACGAGCGGCTGGCCGCTTTACTTGAACGCGAAGGCATTCAGGCTCAGACGCTTAACGCCAAGCAGCACGAAAAAGAAGCCCAAATCATTGCCCAGGCCGGCAAACTGGGAGCGGTCACGGTGGCCACTAACATGGCCGGTCGCGGCGTTGATATTAAATTAGGTGGGGATCCGTCTGATCCGGCTGAAGAACAAAAAATTAAAGACCTGGGCGGTCTGCACATCATCGGCACCGAGCGGCATGAATCGCGCCGGATTGATAATCAGCTGCGCGGCCGGTCCGGCCGGCAAGGGGATCCGGGTTCAACTCAGTTTTATGTTTCCATGGATGACGATTTGATGCGGATTTTTGGTTCTGACCGGATGAAAGGCCTAATGGAACGGCTGAAAGTACCCGACGATATGCCGATTGAAAATCGGCTGATTTCCCGGTCGCTGGAAGCGGCTCAAAAAAAAGTGGAGAGCCACCATTTTGACATTCGCAAACACTTGGTTGAGTATGACGATGTTATTAATAAGCACCGGGAAACAATTTACAAAAAACGCAAAGAAATTCTAACTTTGTCGGATTTGAAAGACAAGGTTTTGACTTTAGTGATGTCAGAAATTAAGGCGGTGGTCAATTTTCATACCGCTTCTGACGACGAAAATACCTGGAACATTGAAGAAATTTACGAAGTGGTTAACACCATTTTCCCCATACCCACCGCGGTTCGCTTGAAACTCAGCGATATTGCTCAAGAAGCCGGCACCAGTATTGAAGACAAAACTTCTCGGGGTAAGTTGATCGGCTATCTTTATAAATTGGCCGTTGATTATTATAGCCAAACAGAAGATAGAATCAATCAGTCGGCCGGCAGTCCAGAGGCAATGCGGCAAGTGGAAAAAGGCATTATGCTGCGCAGCATTGATACTTTGTGGATTGAGCATCTGGAAGCGATTGATCATCTGCGCACCGGCATTGGTTTGCGCGCTTATGGTCAGCACGATCCGTTGGTGGAATATAAACGCGAGGCTTATGGTTTATTTAAAGAGCTCTTGGCTTTAGTTCAAAAGCAGGTGGTTTACAGCATTTTCAAAGTCGGCGTGGCCACCCAGATGGCGCCCAGTGTCATGCAGCAGGCGGCCAGTCACGCCACTTTCCAGGCGCCGGCTAAAACTATGGCTGAAGGCCAGTCCGCCATTGCCGCTATTAGTCAAAACCAAGCCACGCCTCAGCAAAAAGAAGTGGCAAAACGCCAGTCGCAGCTGCCGACTGACGACACCACTCACTATCAAGGCCAGAAAGTTGGCCGCAACGACCCGTGTCCATGCGGTAGTGGCAAAAAATTTAAAAAGTGCCACGGGGCGTAGGACTAAGAATATGAGCGCAAAACTTGCATTCAAGAGCGATAGATTTAAGAAGAATCGAGGTGGTTACTCTCGGTGGCTATCACTGAGTTGTGAAAAGTGCAAAACTCGGCTCATGATTTATCAGAAAGATGGTCCAGGAATTCTGAAACGTCTTTATCTTGATCGGATCGTTGCTCCTGGAAATCTCGCAGGTAAGAATCTTATTTGCAAACGATGCAAAACAGTGCTCGGCATTCAAATAGTCTATCAGAAAGAAAATCGGCCGGCCTATAGATTATTTGCTGGTGCAATCGAGAAGAAAATCGTTAAAGGAGATTAAGATAGTCCTGCGGACACAGAAACAAAATTAAGAAGTGTAATGAAAAATAATATGGATAATCTGGAACAACGAATCCAAAAAATAGAAGAAAGAAACCTTAAAGTTGAACAGGATAAGGCTTGGGAAACCAGCTGGACTCGGCGGATTTTACTTTTAGTTTTTACTTATCTAGCCATTGGTGTTTATCTTCGGGCAATTGACATCACCCAGCCCTGGCTTAATGCTATCGTGCCGGCCGTGGCTTTTATGATCTCAACTTTGACCGTACCTTTTTTTAAAAAGTTGTGGTTGAAAATTTTTGGGCATCAGCAATAAATGCTAGAAGTGTCATGGAAAATAAAAGGCAAACATCGATATTAATACCGTATAAAATAGAGGGCGATAAAATTTTAGTGTATCTGCAAAAACGATCAAAAGATGCTAAACGATCGCCTGATTATTTTGGATTTTTTGGCGGTGGCTTAGAAAACGACGAAAATCCAGAACAAGCGCTGCAAAGGGAGATGAGAGAGGAGATTAATTTGGTGCCAGCTGGTTATAGCTTTTTTGGAAAATATGAATTTGAGCGAAGTATCAAGCATATTTTTATCCTTGAAGTAGATGATAGTTTTGAGCAGAAGATACAAATTTTGGAAGGGGACTATGGTCGGTACTTTAGTGAACAAGAAGTCTCTGACGAACCTAAACTAATCGAGGAAGACAAAGTAGTCTTGGGAGATTTATTCAAAAAGTGCCACGAGGAGTAGTCCATTTTTTCCTCACCTCTTTAGAGGGGAGGACTAAGGTGGGGTGGGTATAAGAGAAGTCAGTAATATACCTTGCTAAAAATCCTCCGGCTCGCCAGCTCGCCACCTCCTTTAAGAAAGGAGGAATAAAAACCAAGAAGTGCCATGGAGCATCATAAACCAGAAAAGAAAATTATCATTATTCATGGCTGGGGCGGTTCGCCGCGCGGGTTCTGCTAAGGATAATCAAAAGAATAACCTTCATGTAAACTATGGGCTTACCAAATTTTATCATCTACTTCGTAACCGGCGGTATCTTTACCACGCTTATTGTTGCTTTGGAAGAAAGTAATAATCGACTGTTGTCCGGATTTGCCACGCTCATTCCGGTTTTTACTCTGGTGGCATATCTATTCATTGGTCAATCAAAAGGTGGCGTGGCTGTTGGGCAACACGCCTGGTTTGTGCTTGTCGGAACAATTGTATCTTGGATACCATATATGCTCGCCGTGGCATATCTTTCTCCTAGAATCGGACCACATAAAGCGATTCTCATCGGACTTGCGGTATTTTTCGTGTTAGCCTTATCCTATATCGCGATAGTAAGTCATTTCAAACTATTTCAGTCTGGGAGTTATGACGATATTGCGTTTCCTTGAAGTGGCAAAGCCAGACGTTAAAGTCGGCGGCGTGGTCATGGTGGCTGGGTTTTCGGAATCAATCGGTTATCAAGAGATTGATAATTTTTTTCAAACCCCTCTTGATTACCAAAAAGTCAAGAATAGTGCCCAACAATTTGTGGCTATTAATTCTGATAATGATCATTACGTTCCCTTAGCTCAAGCGGAAATTTTGCGTGATAAACTAGGAGCGGAACTAGTCGTGTTAAAATCCGCCGGCCATCTAAACGATAAAGCTGGCTTTTATCAATTGCCGATTCTTTTGGAGAAATTGCAATTAATGATGGCAATATGAGAAAACCAAGCAATCGCGAGCAAAAGAAATACGTTTTTAAGGAAAAAAAGGATTTTATAATCTTTGATAAAATTTCGCAGCTGGAATCTAAAAAATTATCCGTTGAGGATAAAAAATTAGTTAAGTTTTTACGCACTCAGCTTGAAGATAACTGGCGTACGCCTTTGGTTAATTTTTTAGATAAACTCTTAGTTAAATACAACAAAAAACATTAAAATTTTTTTTAAGCTAACTTATGCCAGAACTGCCGGAAGTAGAAACTTTGCGTCGGGAATTAACCAAAGCGGTCAAGGCTAAGACGGTGAAAGATTTTTGGACGGATTGGCCAAAAAATGTCAAACCTTCCGCTTCGACGGTAAAAACTAAAATCAAAGGCAAAATAATTTTAGACATCAGGCGCCGGGCTAAAATTTTAATCATCAAATTGTCCGGCGGTAATTTTTTATTGATTCACCTTAAACTCACCGGCCAGTTGATTTATCAACCTAAAAAGCTACCAGCTACCAGCTACAAGCTAATAGCCGGCGGTCATCCTCAAAAAGGCGGCTTGGATAATTTGCCCAATAAATTCACCCATTATATTTTTTCTTTTTCCGACGGGGCAAAACTGTTTTTTAATGATTTACGCAAGTTCGGCTGGGTGAAATTAGTTAGTAAGTTGCAAGCTGATAAGTTAGTAAGTGATTTCGGCATAGAACCGTTCACCAGAGATTTCACCCTTAAAAAGTTTACTGAGATTTTACAGCGATATCCTAATCGGAAAATCAAGCAAATTTTGCTGGACCAGACTTTAATCTCAGGCTTAGGCAATATCTATTGCGATGAAAGCTGTTTTGCGGCAAAAATTTTGCCAACCCGGATTGCCAGGATGCTCAAAGAACAGGAAATAAAGAGATTGTTTTTAGTAATCCCCAAAATTTTAAAGCTGGCCATTGATAAAAAGGGTACTTCGGCTGATACCTATGTTCAGCTTGATGGCAGTCAGGGCGGTATGATACCATATTTAAAAGTTTACGGTCGGCAAAAACAAAAATGTAAAAGATGCCGTGGCCTGATTCACAAAATTAAGCTTAATGGCCGAGGCACGCATTTTTGTAATTCGTGCCAACATTAAAATCAAAGGTAAAAAAATCCTCCCTAGGACGGGAGGGATGAACGCAGGGGACGGGGGTGGGATTTGGCTGGCTCGCAGTCTTCCGGGTCAATAAGCAAGAACTTAACATTGACTTGCCGCAAAGTTTCGCGGCAGTGCTTGGCAAGAGCTCGATCACGCCTAGCTAGAGCTAGCAGGGCGTTTGCTACCGGGACAACAACTCCTTTTACTCCATCCGATAAAGGGCTTTTGCCTATTGTCTGGATTCCGTTATGAGCGGAAACCACTAAACCAAGCCAGATTTGTTCCATATCACGTGGAACTAAGAAAGAGCAGACGGGAGGAACGCTGATAAAACGGACTTTTTGCATTGGTGCTTACCCCCTTATATCAATGATTTCGAAAAAAGGGCAGAGTTATATCTTTTTATCATGTATTCTTTTGAAAGTCAATTTTAGGTAAAAAAAGGAGGCCGCAAGGTCTCCGTCGGATTATTTGTGAGATTTAAAGAACAATTTGCCATTGCTGGTTAGAGGAGTTGAAACTCCTCGGTACTGAAACCGCAGCCGCAGCGGCTTGGGCTTAAAATCGCCGGGTCGTAGATTCGCACAATTTGACTGTGGCTGGTTCTGGCTTCAATACTTATACCGTCTTGAAGAATGTCGCTGACCACCAGGCCGGCCAGTTCGTCAGAGGAACGCCTGAAGTGTTCGTCAGAGGAATATCTGAAGTGCAGGCCAGCTCCAATCCGGAGGCGATGCTCTCTCAAAGCGGTGAATAAGTCCATCTGACTTTTTCCTCCTGTCCGATGGAATTAGACTTTAGGTCTTTTTTATAGCATTAATATTTTTATTCGTCAAATATGATTGCGACAAAACAATTTAGCGTTTCGACTAACGGTTTTTGCGATGTTATTAACATTACCGATGAAGTAAAAAAAATCGTCCAGGGGAATTATGGGCGATTGATTGGCCACGAGGCCATATTCAGAGAACTGGCCTGACGCCTGATTGTTGGTTTTATTGGTGAACCAGGTCTGTCTGGTGCTGGCTTAAAACTAAAGGCTCCGCCGGTAAGGTTTTCCTGGCGGGATGCGGGCAAAGAAGGGTGCTGACGCCAATATTCTTGCCATTCTCGCTGTGCCGCACGATCGCTAAATAATGAGCAACTCACTTTAGATTTCCTTTCTTGAGTAATATTTGGGTAGAAGAATAGTAGCATTCAATGCTAGTTTGAGTCAATAGTTAGAGCAGGTTAAGGAAATAGGTGATAGCAATACCCCAAACCGCGCCGGCCACGACTTCTAAGATAGTGTGCCCCAGGTTTTCCTGGAAGCGGGGAATATCCTGAGTTTCTGAGCTGGGTAATTGGCTGATGAAACGGTTAAAAACTTTTGCTTGTTTGCCCAGCAGTTGCCGGAAAGTTGAAGCATCGCGCATCACGATCAAAGTAAAAACTAAAGCCATGGCAAAAATTGGCGCGTCAAAGCCAAGCCGCAAGCCAAGCAGGGTAGTGATCGAAACGCAAAAAGCGGTGTGGGCCGAGGGCATGCCACCGTAAGAAATGAAAATGTTTCTGAGGTTGAAATTCCCATTGACGCGATCAGTTAAAAGTTTCAGCGCCTGGGCGGTAATGAGGACAATTAGTGGTATAATGATATAAGAGTAATCCATAGGGTTTAATTTTAAATATCTAATTTTAAATTTTAAATAAAGTCGCAATAATTAAATATTTAAAATTGGCTTATTTAATTAAAATTTAGAATTTATAATTGGTATTTATGGAATATTTGTATGCCATTATCGCCGGTCTGATCCAGGGTTTAACGGAATTTTTGCCGGTTTCCAGCTCCGGTCACTTGGTCGTGCTTCACGATTTTTTAAAGTTTGATTTTATTGATAATTTGGCTTTTGACGTGGTTTTGCATTTAGGCACGTTTTTGGCTTTGCTTCTATTTTTTTGGCCGGAAGTCGTTAAGTATTTTAAAGCGTTTTTTGCCAGTTTTTTTGATTGGAATCTTGGTCATGATGTTAATCAGAAAATGGCCTGGTATTTATTTGCCGCCACTATTCCGGCCGCTTTGGCCGGCTATCTGTGGCAGGATTTGATTGAAACGGTTTTTCGGTCAACTCAACTGGTCGCGGCTATGCTGATTTTAGTCGGCGTAATTTTGTATCTGGCTGACCATTTTAGTCAGAAAATAAAATCTTTAGATCGGTTAGTTTTTAAAGACGCTTTGGTTATGGGTTTGGCCCAGGCCCTGGCTTTGATTCCCGGAGTTTCGCGGTCGGGTATCACTATTATAGCAGGTTTAACCCAAAAACTGAACCGCCAGGCCGCCGCCCGGTTTTCTTTTTTGCTTTCCATGCCAGTGGTTTTTGGCGCGGGAGTTAAAAAAACTTATGATTTATTTGTCGGTCAGGGCGTTGATTTAAACCAATTTTGGCTTTTAAGTCTGGGGTTTCTAGCTGCCGCTATCAGCGGCTACTATGTTATTAAATATTTTTTGCGGTTTTTGCAAAACCATTCCTTGAAAGTTTTTGCCTATTACCGAGTTATTTTCGGTTTACTGCTTTTAATCATTAGCTGGCATTGGCTATGACCGAATTGATTCAAGAATTAATCAGCCAAGGTTACCTCAAAACCCCGGCGATTATCAAAGCTTTTAAGAAAATAAAGCGGCGTGATTTTTTGCCGTCTGATTTGGTAGAAGAAGAATCAATTAACGCTCCTTTGCCTATCGGTCACGGCCAAACAATTTCTCAACCGTTAACCGTGGCTTTTATGCTTGAACTTTTGGTACCGGCTGAAGGCCAAAAAATTTTAGACATCGGTTCCGGTTCGGGCTGGACCACGGCCCTTTTAGCTGAAATTGTCGGCCCTAGCGGTCAAGTTTTTGCTATTGAGCGAGTAGCGGCTCTAAAAGAATTCGGCCAGACTAACGTCAAAAAATATCAATTCAATAACGTTGAGTTTTTTTACCAAGACGGATCAAAAGGATTGAAAGAATTCTCTCCCTTTGATAGGATATTAGTGTCCGCCGCCGCTTTTGAAGTGCCTGATGAATTAACCAGTCAGCTGACAATCAATGGCCGCTTGGTCATTCCCACTATGGCTCAAGATCTTAGGCTGATTGAACGGACAGAAAAAAACAAGTATCAACAAAATATCTATCCTGGTTTTGTCTTTGTCCCGCTAATAATTGATTGATAACTATGTCGTCACCAGAAGCAGACAGCAATCCTCTTAGAAGAGAAATTGCCGAGACTAGTAACCAAGCTGAAATCAGTCCTTATGTTTGGGATTTAGTCATGAACACGCCGGAAGTTTATAAAAAAATGGTGGAGTTACTTAAGGTAGAAGAAGGCTTGATACCCAGGGGTAAATTTGAGAGTCAATATAAACACTCTTTTGATGTAGCACATTTGTCTGAAATTGTTTTTGACGAGTACTATTCCGTTTCAGAAGAGGTTAAGTCGCTGGCGCCAGAAGAACAGGCGGGAAGAAAAAAGATTTTTCTTTTGTCCGCTATTTTGCACGATATTGGCAAAACTTCGGTCAGCCCGGAAACTTTGACCGGTCGCGGCCCCTTAACTGATGAAAAAAGAAAAGAAATTCGGGCCCATCCTCAACGGAGCAAAGATATTTGCCTAGAAATTTCGCGCGCCATGGATACTGAGTCTGATCGTCAGGTAATGGCTGAAGTAATTTCTGAAATTGTCATGCGGCATCATTTTTATTCCGAAGGCTATCCTTTTGAAGCTGAATTAAAAAAAGATCCTGATCCAGAAACTGAAGCAATGATTACGGAAATATCCAGGATGATTTCGGTGATTGATTCTTTTGACGCTTTAAGTTCGCCGCGGTCTTACGAAGAGCCTCATGAACCGGCGGAAACCAGAAAGATTTTGTTAGAAAAGTTTAAAAACTATCCGTCGTTGGAAAATCTAATTAACTTTTTAGCTGATAAAATAAGCAATTAGACCGTATATGAAAAGCATAGTAATTGTCAGCGGTTATTTTAACCCCATCCATCTTGGGCATATTCGTCTTTTTAAAGCGGCCAAAAAATTGGGCGATTATTTGATTGTGATAGTCAATAACGACAAGCAGCAAAAGATCAAAAAAGGCAAAATTATCATGAACCAGAAAGAAAGGTGCGAGATTGTCAAAGCTATCCGTGATGTTGATGAAGTGGTTCTTTCCGTTGACCAAAATCCGCCGGTCACTAAAACTTTAGCCCTAGTAGCGCAAAAGCACCGAGGGAATAAATTAATTTTTGCCAACGGCGGTGACCGCAGTTCAAAGAAAGTTGTTCCTGAAGCGGCAGTTTGCGAAAAATATAAGATTGAAATGAAGTACGGCGTTGGCGGTCTTGACAAACCTAATTCCAGTTCTAATATCAATCAGTTGCTAGGGCTGGAATAATATTTTTAAAGATTACCCATGATAAATTTTTTGCCGGGAAAATTGAAAAAGAAAAATAAAGGTAAAGCACTTTTACTTTTTATTTTTTTTCTTCTGGCGGTCTGGGTCTATTATTTGTATTCTTTGAACATGCCGGTTTCTTCTGATGCCGAGTTAAAATCTTTTACCGTTACTAGCGGCCAAGGGAGCCGGGATATCAGCCGGGAGCTAAAACAGAATAATTTTATCCGCCGGCCGTTGGTCTTTCAGTTTTATGTCTGGCAGCAGGGGATTAGCAGCAAATTAAAAAGCGGCGAGTATTTTTTAGCCCCTAATTTAAGCACTAAAGAAATTGCCGATGCTTTGTTCGCCGGTCCGGGCCAAACCAAAGAAAAAACTTTGACTTTTATTGAAGGCTGGAACTTGTCTGATTTTGCCAATTACTTGGAAAATCAGGGGATAGTCAAAAGCCGGGATTTTTTAACCGCGGTTCAAAAGAAAGCCGATTTTTGGAATGAGTATGAAATTTTAGCCGATAAGCCGAAAAACTTGGATTTGGAAGGTTATTTGTTTCCCGATACTTATCGGGTGTATAGTGATACTACAGCTGAAGAGATTGTCAAAAAAATGTTTGACAACATGAGTAGTAAGTTGACGGCAGAGCTCAGGGCCGAAATCAAGCGCCAAGGCAAAACCATTCATGAAATTTTGACGCTAGCTTCAATTATAGAAAAGGAAGTCTCCAGTGATAAAGACCGCAAACTGGTCGCTGATATTTTTTACAAAAGGCTTGACGCCGGCGTGGCGCTTCAGGCTGATTCCGCCGTTAACTATGTTACCGGTAAATCAACGCCCCGGGCCTCAGCCCAGGATTTAGCCAAGGAGAGTCCTTATAACACTTATCGCTACCGCGGTTTGCCGCCCGGACCAATCGCCAGTCCCGGTCTGTCAGCCATTTTGGCGGCGGTTTATCCGACAGCTAATCCTTATTGGTATTTTTTGACTACCCCGGCTGGTCAGGCGATATATAGTAAAACTTTTGAAGAGCACGTGGCGAATAAAGCAAAATACTACTAAATAAAATCCTAAGCACGAAATCCTAAATCCGAAACAATTACCAAATCACAAAAATCCAAATTATCAAAACGTTTTAAATTTAGGTTATTAGGGCATTTGAATTTGTTTCGAGTTTCGGATTTAGGATTTCGAATTTAATAAATTATCTTTATGTCTAAAACTATTGTGATGTCTTTAGGTGGTTCATTGATTGCTCCTGAAGATCTTGATGTCAATTTTTTGAAAAAATTCCGCCAGGTAATTTTGGATTACATCAAAAATGGCAATAAGGTGGTTATTATCACCGGCGGTGGCAACACCTCTCGCCATCACCAAATTGCCGCCAGAACGGTCAATGCCAAAGTCAGCAGCCGCGATTTGGACTGGGTCGGTATTGCTTCAACCAGACTTAACGCCGAGCTGGTCAGCGCCATTTTTGGCGATTATGCTTATGAAAGCATTTTAGGCGATCCGGCCAAATCGGTTAAAACCAGCCGCCGGGTTATTGTTGGTGCTGGCTATCTGCCTGGTTCTTCTTCGGATAAAGACGCGGTTTTGGCGGCTAAAGCTTTTGGCGCTAAAACCGTGATTAACCTGTCCAATATCACTTATGTTTACGACAAAGACCCTAAGAAATTCAAAGACGCCAAGCCGCAAAAGCAAATGGGTTGGCCGGCTTTCAGAAAAATTGTCGGCAACGTCTGGGTGCCCGGCGCCCATGTGCCTTTTGATCCGATCGCTTCTAAACTAGCCCAAAAATGGCGAATGGAATTAGTGGTCTTAAACGGCAGTAACTTAGTAAACTTGAAAAAGTTTTTGGCCGGCAAAAAATTTGTTGGTACAGTCATCAAATAATTGTTGTCATTCCGGACCCGATCCGGAATCCCTGCCTGCCGGCAGGCAGGTGCTAGATCCTGAAACGAGTTCAGGATGACAAAACAGAAAATAAAAAAGACCGACGTCGGAGTGCGGCGTCGGTGGACGAATATCTGGTGGCGATTAAAGCCAGAGACAGGTCCTTTTGCGGATCGGTTCTTTACTTTGTTCTATCAGCCATTTTGGCCAGAGTACGATAAACGCCGACATCAGGCTTTGGTTCTTGGGCAAGAGGACGCCTCGGCCGTTATCTTGAGCCAGCGGCACCGGCACGAATTGGGGCGTGGCGCTTTGACGAGCCTCCAGTAGCGCTGTCCTGAGCTCGCCGCTAAACAAAACCCTGATCATGTGGGGAACCACGACGGTGCAGTGGCCTTCTGATAGACGATAAACCAGCTCAGAATTGATTTCAATGAAGGATATGACAACCCTTGCAATGTCACCATCACTGATTTGGGCTGGCTGAAAATGGGCATCATTGTCCCGACTCCATTGCCTGTGACACAACTCACTAACGAGGTCAAGGCAGAATCTGCCTATTCCACGCTTCCCTTGTTCGCGCTGGAGGCGACTAAGATCACGGGGTTCCATCAGCCAGTGAGCCACTTTGCCTTGGAGCTCGGCCGGGAAGTATGCCAGTTTCATGGAGTTATCGTTGCAGATGGTCGTTTCTTCGCTCAGGGCCGGTAGAATTTTTTCCGTGAGCAATTTAAAGGCTTTGTGCCTAGCTGCGTTAGCGGCATATGAGTCGAATGGACCTGCTACTCCGAGGAAAAACTGGATTACCTCGCTGCAGCCAGTGATGACTTGCTCCTTGGGCTTAGCCCAGACCTCCTTGTCGGTGGGAATGTCTTCAAGGGTGCGTATGAGCAATTCTCCCAGGTAGTGGAGTTGGCTTGCGAGCTCGTCGTCACTTTTCATCTGATCGGCGCCAGCTTGGATTTTGTGAAAGAATTCCAAGAGCTCTTTAGAGGGAGTGATGGGGATCTTCTTGCCATCGTGCTCTAGCGATACATTCGCGGTTACTGGCTTGAGCTTTTCTGCAAGCTCGGCCCCGCTGGGGACAACCTGAATTTTGGTAGTGGCCATTATGGCACACCTCCTTGTAATGAACGGTATTTCGCCCGCCTGTAATATAGGCCGGCTAGGTAGCCTTTTCTTACCATTTTTATGGGGGTATTGTCAAACGCTTGGCCCCGTTAGAGTTTACGGCGCTTTATCAAGATCAATTCCTCTTTCCTGGCTTATGGGGGATGATTTCTATTATCAGCCCTATAAAATTCTAACGGGGTTGACAGCTTTTTTAAACCTGCTATACTGTTTTTATTAATATAGTTTTCCCCAGACAATGGGCGCCTAAAAGGCTTAAACGGCTTAAAGCCGATCGCCCATCCAGGAAACAAGCGATTTGCCATTGGCAATTCGCGATTTGCCAAATAGTCTGTGGAAACCCCACAGATTTTTGATTTTTCGCGCCGAGCAAGGGTATAAGTAATAAACCTACAAGCTAATAACCTAAATTATGCCTAAAACCAGACAACAAAAAGAAACCGCAGTTAAAGATTATGTCGAAAAGCTTAAAACCGCCAAAGGCGTGGTTTTTGCCAATTTTGACGGCTTAAAGGTCAAAGAGATTGAGGCATTAAGAAAAAAATGCCGTCAGCTTGGCATTGATTACGTGGTGGCAAAAAAAACTTTGATGCGCTTAGCTTTTAAGGATTCGGACATTAATGATATTGATCCGGTCACTTTAAATAAAGGTGTAGCGACGGTGTTTAGCTATAACGACGAAGTCGCCTCAGCCAAGACGATTGGGGAATTTGCCAAAACCCATGAAGCCTTGAAACCGGTCGGCGGCATTTTGGAGAAAAAATTCATTGACGCGGCTAAAGTCATTACTCTTTCCAAATTACCGTCCAGAAACGAGCTATTGGCAAAACTGCTCGGCTCAATCAAGTCACCCGTTTCCGGTTTGGTCAATGTTTTGTCGGGTAACCTTAGGAATTTGGTTTACGTCTTAAACGCGATTAAAAATTCTAAATCTTAATTAGAGCTTTTAGCCTCTAGCTTTTAGGAAGTAATTTTTCTACCAGCTACAAGCTACCAGCTATAAGCTAAAATATATGTCGGAAGAAAACAAAGAAGTCCAGGTGCCAGCTAAATTTAAAAGCTTGGTTGAGGAAATCGAAAAATTGTCCGTTCTAGACTTGGCCGAGTTGGTCAAAGTTTTGGAAGAAAAATTTGGCGTGAGCGCCGCCGCCCCGGTCGCGGTTGCCGCCGTTGGTACCGCTGGTCCGGCTGAGGCCGTTGAAGAAAAAACTGAATTCAATGTTGAGCTGACTGCCGCCGGTGACAATAAGATTAATGTCATTAAAGCTTTGCGGTCAATCACTGAGCTTGGCTTAAAAGAAGCCAAGGACTTAGCCGATGGCGCGCCGAAAATGATCAAAGAAGGCGTTAAGAAAGAAGACGCCGAGAAAATGAAAAAAGCCATTGAAGAAGCTGGCGGTAAAGTAACCTTAAAGTAAATTGCCACTCAGTTAAATTTAAAAACGCCCCATTGGGGCGTTTTTAGGTTAACCAGATAAATTTTAGCGGTTGGTTGGCACGTAAGACTAAATAAGAATAATTAAAATTAAATTCTAGCGTAGCAACAAAGGTAATTTATCTGTTACTTTTGGAACCAAAAGTAACCAAAAGTTTTGGGGTCAGCAACTCGCCAAAGTTTTGATCGGGTTTTATCTTG
Source organism: Candidatus Buchananbacteria bacterium RIFCSPHIGHO2_01_FULL_44_11 (assembly GCA_001817345.1). Lineage (GTDB taxonomy): Bacteria > Patescibacteriota > Patescibacteriia > Buchananbacterales > UBA6539 > 2-01-FULL-44-11. Next base: position 23,468 of record MHIE01000021.1, read on the forward strand.
ATCAACCCGTCCGCTCGCCTCGTAAAACTCAGCGGCGGACTCGGGCTCGGGTGCTGACCCCAAGCCCCTGACTCAGGACTTATTCATTATCGTCTAGTCTGATGTTTATATAATACTTTTGCCGTTGGCACTGGCCTAATAAAAATCAATATAGAAAGCCAAGGTGTATCATTTAGGGCAGGTGGGAGGCGGCAATACCGTAAATAACTCTGCCGTCCAGGATATAAATCTTTTTTTGCGACTCCACCACCGCAAAATCTTTTAAATCTTTAAAATTGGCGGAGTGGTATTGGCTGATTAATTTTCCGGCTTTGCTGATAACCACTAACCGTTGGCTGGCCGGGTCTAAGATGTATAAGTAATCTGAGCCCTCACTGGTTTTAATTTTTGTCGGTGCCATCAAAGCTGGTTCAACTAGCGGGGGAGTGAAATCAACTTTTTTGCCTTTTTCCAGTTTTAAGATTTCGCCGTTATTTTTTAAAACCCAAAGAAAACCGTCAATAGTCAAAGAAACCGCATTCTTTAAATCGGCGGTGTCGTCTTCCAGCCAGTCGGTGACTTGGCCGTAGCTATTGTCGTTTTTATTGTAACGGTAAATTTGGCCATTAGTTTGATCCAACAAGTAAAGTCGATTGGCGTATATGACTAAATCGGAAATTTTTGAACCTTCTTTGATTGCGATTGACACCTCTTTAATGGTGTCGTTAGCTAAAGAAAAAGAAAATATTTTTTGTTCACTATTGATAAACAGCAGCTCATTGTTACTGCCAACCGTGCCGCCGGTAAAATTGCCCGTATTGGCATTGTCAGAAAAAATGCCGGCAATTACCCGGGAGGTCACGTTCGCCTTATAGATTGTCTGGTTTCTGGTGTTTTGAGTGTAAATGACGTCTTGCCAGATTAAGGCTAGGTTGGCGATTTTTGCCTGGCCGTCAAGATTCTGAAAGTTGATCACCTGGACCGGTTCGGCAATCTCAACCCAGTGGCGGAGTTTTTCCAGTTGGGCATCAATATCTTGGTTTAAAGCGGCTAGGCGGTTTTGTTGGTCAGAATTTTTTGGCTTCAGTCCCAAGACGGCTGCCTTGGCTTCAAGTAACAAAACCTTAGCTTTATTTTCATCGCGGTAGATCAGGCTAGCTTCCGATTCGTTTTTTTTGGTCTCGGCCGTTTCAACGGCTTGATTAAATAGCACTAAATCTTTTTCCCCTCTATTTTTTATCTGCATGCCGATAATGCTTTGGCTTAAAATCAAAACCAGGACCACCGAAATTACCAAGGTGATTTTGCTGGAACGGCTCAGGCGGTTAAATTTGTTCCAGCCGCTATTAATCATCAATTTCAGCGGCGGCCAAGTTTTTTGAGTCAAACTTTGTTTTTTTAGTAATTCAAAAGTAGTTTTTGTCCTTTCTCGTATCGGTTGAGTCAAGCTCTGGATTTTAGGCAGTCGGGGCAAAGGTATATTTTGACTTAAATTTTTTGGGATTTTGAATTTAGGCAGTGAAATCATTTTTTTACTTAAGCGCTGCTGGCTATCCCTGACTTTGGCCAGATAATTCTGAAAAGCGGTATTTAAAATTTTGAGATATTTCTTAGCTTCTGGCAGCAACGACGGCGCTAAGAGTTTTTCGGTTTCCTCTTCGGTTTTAATCAGTTCTCTCATTGAATCTTTGGAAGCGGCTTGACGGTAGTTGAATTCCTTGGTTACTGCTTGGTCAGGTTCGCCGATGATATTTTTTTCAATTTCGGCAATTAAAACGCCAAAGTTTTGCCGGCGGCTGGTTTTTTCAAGCACTTGTCTCAGCGCTGAGATTCCCTCATTAGTTGCTTGGGTGCTAGTAACGATATTTTTAATTTTTTCCAAGGAAAAGTAATCAAAAACGTTATTAGTAGCGATTAAAACTATATCTTTTTGGTTAATCCGGCCAGTGATGACCTGGGAAAATATTTTTAACGGATTGGGGCTGGCGACCGGCGTATGGCTGGCTTCCAAGATATCAATAATCCGGTAGTCATTTTTTTTCAGATTTTGAAGAAGAAAAATATTGATTTTACCGATTTGACTGAAAATAATCTGCCGTTGGACAATGACACCCAAAACGATGCTGGTTTTTTCCAGGTCTAAGTTGGCTTTTTCACTTTCTAAAAAAGAGGCGATGGTCAAATTAATTTTCTGTAAAGTATTTTCAAAATTATTTTCCAGATCATATTCTTCAATCTCCTGGGCGTTAGTAGTCAAGCTGTAATATCTGGTTTTTAATTCTTCGGTAATCAGGTCGATCAGTTCGGGTATTTTCGGATCCGGATTGTCAATTTCAATCAGACCAAAAAGCCGGCCAAATTTTTTCTCCAGTGTCCTGGTCGGTTTGGAGATAAATGACCGAACGATTGTTTTTTTAACCTCCGGATAGTCAATGACAAAATGATTGATTTTAGCTCGGAAATAATCCATGGCCGGTGTTTGGTTGCGATTAATTAATGTCTATATTATAATATAATTAAGGTTTTTCGTAAACCATAATCGCATTTCGTATGGAGGTATATGCCCCGTTAGAAATCGATGATTGATTCTAAAATGTCATATTTATTTGATATTTGCAATAAAGCCAATCGGTATCCAGTATTCAAAAACCGATAACCGTTCATAATTTTTTTATTCTTAATTTCTAACGGGGTATGCTTGAACAACTTTTTGGTTCAAAAACCCGGGTGAATTTATTGGGTTTATTTTTGAATAACCCCGCCCAGCCTTACTACCTTAGACAGCTGGCCCGGAAATTTAAGATCCAGCTTAACTCCATTAGGCGTGAGGTTGAAAATTTAGAGAAATTCGGTGTTATCAAGTCAGTGAGTCAACCCCAGGCGGAGCCGGGGAAAAGATCGGTCAAGGCAAAAAAGCCGGGGAGTAAGAAGTATTTCTTGGCTAACACCAGTTTTATTCTTTACCCCGAGCTTAAAGCCTTATTGATTAAAGCCCAGCTGCTGTTGGAAAAAAGTTTTGTCCGGGAAGTGGAAAAGATGGCTCGGTTGAAACTTTTGATTCTAACCGGTATTTTTGTCGGCCGGGAGGGTTTTGCCACCGATATCTTGCTGGTGGGTGGCGTTAACCATCGCCGGCTATCGTTTTTAATTAAAAGGTTTGAAAAAGAGCTGAACCGAGAGATCAATTATACGGTTATGACTTATCAGGAGTACAAATACCGTCACGATATCACCGATCGGTTTCTTTACGAAATTTTGGGCGGCAAAAAAATTGTGATTGTCAATAAACTGGATTAATTATGTATTTTCATGTTCTCCGTCGTTATTTGAGGATGAAATTTTCAGGCTCGGCCCGGCGGGTTGAGTTAAAAAATAATCAAGGCCGAAAAATTGTCGGCCTCATTGATTTGCCTAAAAACCAAGGCCGATCGCCGGTGGTTGTCATCTGCCACGGCTTTACCGGCTACAAAGAGGAAATTCATTTGAAGAGTTTAGCTCAAACCCTGGCTAAAAACGGTATTGCCGCCATGCGCTTTGATTTTACCAACGAAAGAGGGGAAAGCGACGGTACGATTGAAGACATCAATTTCAGCCAAGAGCTGGCGGACTTGAAATCCGTCATTGATTTTATTTCATATCAGGGTTTTATTGATCCGGCCCGGATTGGTCTGGCCGGTCACAGTATGGGTGGCCAGGTCGCCTTGACTTATGGGCCGACCGATCCGCGGATTAAAGTCTTGGCCGATTTGGCCGGCGTGGCTTATCGCGGCGCTCAAGACACGGAACTGGAAAAAAAATTACGGGGTAGAGCCGATCATTTTCAAAAAAATGGTTTTTTATTCATCTGGGGTTATAAAATTAAATTTGATTTTTATACCGATCTACTCAAGCACGATACTCTCAGTCAAGTGAAAAAAATCAGCATCCCGACTATCATTGTCCACGGCCGGACTGATCGGATTGTGCCTTTGAAACATTCTCAGACGGTTTACGAAATTTTAAGGGAACCTAAGCGGCTGGTGGTAATTGACGGTATGCCTCATACCTGGCGGCAACCGATTCACTATAAAAAAGTTAATCCTTTGGTCGCGGAATGGTTTAAAAAATATCTATGATTCTTGTTATCAATACGGCTGACGCTAAAAAAGTTTTTATTGCTTTAGTTAAGAATGGTCAGGTAGTTCTTAAAAACAATTTTTTAGCCCATCATCGTCAGTCAGAAACATTATTGTCAGCCATAGAGAAAATTTTAAAAACAGCTAAAACTACGAGCCAAAAACTCCGGGGGATAATCGTCGCTTTGGGACCCGGGCCGTTTACCGCTTTGCGCATCGGAATTGTCATCGCTAATACCTTATCTTATGCTTTGCAGATTCCGGCCGCCGGCGTTAAATTAACCGGTTTGGAAACTGAGGATGATTTTATTCAGGCGGGTTTGGCCGAGCTGAAAGGCAAGCGGGGAGTTAGTATTTTAACGCCATTTTACGGCCAGCCACCCAATATTACAAAGTCCAAGCAGCTAAAAGACAACAGCTGAATTAATTTATGCCCAACAACAATAAAAAGATTTTGCTTGTCGAAGATGACCCCGCCCCAAGCTCGCGAATCACTGTCTTGATGTCAGTTGTTTAGGGGGGGGGCGCGGAATCCGCCTTCGGCTGCCACCCGCTAAATCGAAATTTGTTTCACAGTTTGGAGCGGGGCGAGCCCCGTTAGAGTTTCCGGCGTCATGTCAATAACTAATCTGGATTAATTTATAACCGACCAACTACGCATAATCCAGCCTCGTTAAACTCTAACGGGGCGAGACGAGGCATTATTTAGTCTTAATTAATAGGTTTTATGTCAAATAGTAATAAGAAGATTCTATTGGTCGAAGATGACCCCGACTTGTTGTTTTTAATGAAAAAGAAACTGACAGACGAACATATTTTTGAAGTCATCACTGCCGAAACCGGCCAGCAAGCTTTGGAGCTGATTAATTCTCAGCCGCCTGATTTAATTCTACTTGATATTTTGCTGCCGGATATTGACGGCATGACAATTTTAAACGACATCTCCAGCCGGCCGGAGACTAAAAATATTCCCGTGATTATTTTAAGCAACTTGGCCGATCAGGGCGCTTTTGAACAGGTAGCCGCCATTGGTCATTACGAGTATTTGATTAAGGCAAAAACTGAATTGCAAGAAGTGGTAAAAAAAATCAAAATCCGTTTAAACATTAATTGAAGCCTAAATGAACCCGAGTGTCATTGCGACCCCGCCGTTTCTGTTTAACTAAAGATAAACAGAAACGGCGGGGGAAGCAATCCCCTTGGCAAGATAGACCCCTCGGTCCCCTCGGGATGACGCTTCGCGTCAGATTGCTTCGTCGCTCACTGTCGTTCGCTCCTCGCAATGACTAAAATATATTAAATTAAAGACTAAAAACGAATTTCGTATTCACGCTTGTCTGCTTTGCCAAAAGCAGATTTTTTTATTGTATTTAAGGTGGATAAAAATATTTATCCACACATTTTGAAATAAAATTGACAATAGTGGCAAATATTGTTCAAAAAGTGCCTGATTAAACCATTTTTACCGGGTGCTGTTAAGTGGTTGACCCCGTTAGAAATTTGATTTAGAAAGGATCATTATTAATCTTTTTATCTTATTTTATTGAAATATTTCTTGATTTCTCGGAATTTCTAACGGGGTTGACAGTATTGTCTAGGTGGGGTAAAATAATAGTGTAGTGGTGTGAAGTGGATAAAAGTGGGGATAACTTAGATAGCAGGTGCATAAACCAAAACTTCTATGTTTATCGGTGAATACCAACACAATATAGACCCCAAAGGCCGGTTGGCCGTACCGGCTAAATTTCGCAAAGATTTGGCCAAAGGGGCAGTCGTGACCAAAGGTCTGGATAATTGCCTTTTTTTGTACCCCAAACTTGAGTGGCAAAAACTGGCCGATAAATTGGCGGCTTTGCCCATTGCCCGGGCCAATAGTCGGGCGTTTAGCCGTCTAATGCTGGCTGGAGCGATGGACGTGGAAATAGACGGTCAGGGTCGGATGTTGATTCCCGATTACCTGCGCCGTTACGCCGGTTTGAAAAAAAATACCATTATCGCCGGTTTGTACAATCGGTTGGAAATTTGGGATCAGGCGATGTGGAATAAATACAAGGCCGGCACGGAAACCAAAAGCGGCGACATCGCCGAGGCTTTAGGCGAACTTGGGGTCTAAGGCAAAATTTTAAAACTATGGAAAATTTTCACCAGCCAGTGTTGTTAGATCAAGTGATTCATTATCTGGCACCCAAGTCCAATCAGAATTTTGTTGACTGCACTTTGGGCGGCGGCGGTCATGCGAGCGAGATTTTAAAAAGAACAGCACCCGCCGGTTTATTGCTGGGAATTGACCTGGATCCGAGTGCTATCCAACTCACCCAGGACGCCACCAAAATTTACAAAAATCGAATTGGTCTAGTCAAAGATAATTTTAAAAATTTAAAACAAATATTAAATGATTCCCAGTTTAGTCGAGTTAACGGCATTTTATTTGATCTTGGCCTATCATCTAATCAGCTGCAAGATCACGCCCGAGGTTTCAGTTTTTTGGCGTCAGGAACGTTAGACATGCGTTTTGGCGCTCAGTCCGATTTAACCGCTTCAAAAATTCTTAATACTTGGTCGGCCGAAGACTTAATCAAAATTTTTCAACAATACGGAGAAGAAAAGTTAGCCCGACCGATTGCCTTAAGAATCGTAGAAGCGCGAAGCAAGCGACCAATCAGTTTATCGCAAGAGATTGTGGAAATTGTTTCCGCTGTTTACAAAAAATATTATCGCGCCAAATCAAAAATTAATCCGGCGACCAAAATTTTCCAAGCCCTAAGAATAGCGGTTAACGATGAATTGGAAAACTTAAGGCAAGTTTTGCCCCAAGCCGTCGAATCCTTGCCGGCTGGCGGCCGGCTGGCGGTCCTCAGCTATCACTCTCTGGAAGACAAAATCGTAAAGAATTTTTTTCAGCAAGAGGCTAAGGATTGTCTTTGTCCGCCTCAAATTCCGGTTTGCCGTTGCGGCCACAAAAAAACTTTGAAGATAATGACGAAAAAACCAATTATTCCCACGGCTGAAGAAATTTTTCAGAATCCCCGAAGTCGCAGCGCCAAACTGAGAGTGGCCGAAAAAGTCTGACACGGCGTCACTCCCAACCGTTAAATTAATTAACTTAAAAATAAAAAACAAAAATAAAAAACAAAAATATGTCTAAATTTTTTCATCTGGCTAAAGCCATGAGCCGCCAACCAAAACCAAAAATAAAATCAGCCAAGCTAATCAAATTTAACGTTCAGGTCTTAAATTCCGTCATTTTAACCCTGGTGATTTTTTTGGGTGTGACTTATTTAGTTCAAATCAATGGCTTGGTCAGCCAAGGCTATCAAATTAAGGATTTAGAGGTAGAAATCAGCCAATTGCAGCAGGCGGCTGATGACCTAAGACTTGAATCGTTGGGGCTGCAGTCAATGGATAACGTCCAGGGCAAGATCAGCCAACTTAATATGGTTGAAGCCGGTCCGGTTGAGTATCTCCAGGTGACGCCGCTAGTCGCTGTCGCCAGATAATTGGTACTCTTGATGAATTAAATATTTTTCCATAATTCTAGTTGCGGCTATGGTGATTTTAGCCAAAAAGTCTTCGGTTGATGATGTGATTAAGGATAAAAGGATAAGTGTGCTAACCGTAGTCGTTTTTTTATTTGGCTTGATTATCGTGGCTCGGCTTTTCAGCTTTCAGGTTTTGCAGCATGAATTTTATTCTTTACTGGCTTCAGAAAAACATGATGTCTACAAACAGTTATTTCCGGAGCGGGGTTCTATCTATACCCGAGAATCAGAATCTTTATATCCTTTGGTGACTAACCGGGATTATTATTTGGTTTATGCCGAACCGGTAAAAATTAAGAATTCGGGTGAGGTGATTGATAAAATCACCCCGATCTTGTCTTTAGCTGAAGAAGAATGGCAAGCCATATTACCCAAGCTAGCCAAAAAAGACGATCCTTACGAACCGATCAAACACAAAGTAACCAAAGAGCAAACCGACCAAATCAAGGCGTTAGGCTTAGCCGGCATCGGATTTTTGCCGGAAACTTATCGCTATTATCCGGAGAAAGGTATTGGCGGCCAGATTTTTGGTTTTGTCGGTTTTAAAGACGACAAAAAAATCGGTCAATACGGTTTGGAAGGCTATTTTAACGACGAACTGTCCGGTCAGTCCGGATTACTGCAATCAGTCAAGGATGCCTTGGGTGCTTTGGTCGCTATCGGCCCGCGATCGATTCGGCCGGCGCAAGATGGCGTGGATTTGGTTTTAACTATTGACCGCAAAGTTCAATTCACCGCTTGCCAAAAGCTGAAAGAATTTTACGAATATTTTAAAGCCAGCAGTGCCACGGTGATTATCATGAACCCAAAAACCGGCGCGATTATTGCCATGTGCAATTTCCCCGATTTTGACCCGGAAAATTACAATCAAGTTTCCGATATCAACTATTTTAATAACCCGGCGATTTTTACGCCCTATGAATCCGGTTCGGTGTTTAAAACCATGACCATGGCGGCGGCCTTAGACCAAGAAAAGGTCGCGCCTGATACTACCTATGAAGACACCGGTGAAGTTAAGGTTGGGCCTTTCACCATTAGAAATTTTGACAATTTAGCCCACGGCGTTAATACGATGACCCAGGTTTTAGAACAATCATTAAATACCGGCGCCATGTTTGCCGCGGAAAGTATCGGCCGGGAAACTTTTCAAAGTTACGTTAAAAATTTCGGCTTTGGCGAATTGACCGGCATCACTCTGGACAAAGAAACTAGCGGAGACATCAGTTCTTTAGCCAAGAAAGGCGATGTTTATTATTTGACCGCTTCGTTCGGCCACGGCATCACCGTGACGCCGATGCAGCTCCTCAGCGCTTATGCGGCCGTGGCTAACGGTGGCCAACTGGTTGAACCATATATTGTTTCCGAAATTATAAAACCCAATGGTGAAATCACCAAAACTCAACCGAAAGTTATCCGGCAAGTGATTAAACCCAAAACCGCCGCCTTACTTTCCGGCATGCTGGTTTCGGTCACGGAAAAAGGTTATGACAAAAAAGCCCGCGTTCCCGGCTACTATTTAGCGGCTAAAACCGGCACCGCTCGGATTCCCGACAGCCGCGGCGGGTACAGCCAGGAAACCAATCACACTTTTATCGGCTTTGGTCCGGCCAATAATCCTCAGTTTGTTATGTTATTGAAATTAGAAAAGCCTCAGGGTGTCAGGTTTGCTTCGGATACTTTAGGCCCGTTGTTTAGGCAAATATCGGAATTTTTGTTAAACTATTATCAGATACCGCCGGAGTATTAGTTGATAGCTGGTAGCTTGTAGCTTTTAGGTTATAGTTTGCCTTTAAAAGCTAAAAGCTAAAAGCTATCTATGAAAAATCAGCTGAAAAAATTACTGGAAAAAATATTGAGAATTTTTGCCACGGCGGTTCTTAATAAATATCGGCCGGAAATTGTCGCGATTACCGGCAGTGTGGGTAAAACTTCAACTAAAGAAGCAATTTACTCGGTTTTGTCCGGCGGTTTTTCGGTCAGGAAAAATTTCAAGAATTACAATAATGAAATTGGCATTCCTTTGACCATTATCGGCGCGGAAACCGGCGGCCATTCAATTTTTAGGTGGCTAGCCGTTTTTTTAAAAGCCATTCGTCTGATTATTGCTACAGACAAAAATTATCCTAAGATCTTAATTTTAGAGATGGGCGCCGATAAGCCCGGTGACATTAAATACCTGACTGATTTTGTGCCGATTAAAATCGGCGTAGTGACTAGAGTCGCTCCGGTTCATTTGGAATTTTTCGGTTCATTGGAAGCGGTGGCGAAAGAAAAAGGCAATTTGATTCAGGCGTTAAAAAAAGACGGGTTTGCCGTTTTAAACGGCGACGACCGCTTGGTCAGTCAAATGGCTCAAAAGACCAAAGCGAAAATTATAACTTTTGGTTTACTGCCTCAGGCCGATATTTACGCCAAAGAAATCGCGGTCAGCTATAGCCTGAGTCAGAAAAATATTGCCAGCATCCAGGGCGTCAGTTTTAAATTAGCTTATGAGGGTAAAACTTTGCCCGTGCTTTTGCCTCAGATTTTGGGTGAGCACCTGGTTTACAGCGCCTTAGCCGCCATCGCCGTTGGCGTTATTTACAACTTAAATTTACACGACATTCTTGAAGGTTTAAAAAAATTTGAGCCGCCCAAAGGCCGGATGCGTTTAGTCAAAGGCATTAAAAACACTTTGATTATTGATGACACTTATAATTCTTCGCCTTTAGCGGCGCGCAAGGCTTTGTCTACCCTGGGTCAGATTAATATCGGTGAGGGTAAAAAGTTTGCCGTTTTGGGTGATATGTTGGAATTAGGTCGTTATACTGAACCGGGCCATCAGGCAGTTGGTGAAGCCGTAGTTGAATCCGGCGTTGATTATTTAATTACCGTCGGTGAGATGTCACGGGATATCAGCCGGGCGGCGATAGAAAAGGGGATGAGCCAAGATCAGTGTTTTCATTTTAGAAACAGCATTGAAGCCGGCCAGTTTCTTCAAGACCGAATCAACGCCGGGGACTTGATTTTAATCAAGGGTTCGCAAGGCGTGCGTCTGGAAAAAGCGGTCAAAGAAATCATGGCTGAGCCGCAGCGCGCCAAAGAATTTTTGGTTCGGCAGGAAAAGTCGTGGGTGTAGTGTTTTAGCATCACCTTAATCACTGTCATTGCGAGCCCGAACACGGTGAGGGCGAAGCAATCTCTTTAGGGATCACCACGTCGTTTTTTTCATAAAATTCGTTACTCCTCGCAATGACACTTTTTATAACCAATAATAAAAATCAGGGGGCAGTTCGCTTAAAATGACAGCGATTTGCCCCCTTTGAGTTTATTCTGCCGTTGGCGCCCTTGGGCGCTTCCGGTAAGATGTGCGTGGGCCGCCGGTTATTCTCCGGCTTGTATCTCGATCATGATCCTCAGGCCTTCCTGTTTCAGGCGTTGCAAATCGTCCGTCGTCAACTCGACTTTGACTGTGCGGAGAGCGTGAACGTCGGTAATTTCCGTCACCACGTTGGTGGTCGCCAGGAAGTGACCCTTATGTGACTCAGCCACCGGGCAGGTCGGCGCCGTGCCGACGGGGTTGACGACATAGGGCGCCGCCATTGGCGTCCGGACACTTGGGCTCCTCTTTGAGGTAGCCGCCGCTCAAGAGATCAGCCATACTCACGGCCGAGCCGACTGGATGGCTGCCTTCCAACGCCCATTTTTCCACCGCGCTGTCGATCTTGGTCAGATTTTCCTGGCAGGCGTGCTCGCGCGACTGGATGCGTGCCTTGTAAAAACCCGGGACGGCGATGGCGACCAGAATGCCGATAATCGCCACGACGATCATGATCTCCACCGCGGTAAACCCACGGTGATTGCGATGCAGGTTCTTCATAACGAGGAACCTCCTCCTTGCCTTAGATAGTACAACGCACTATTGTGCTTGTTCGATATTATATCATGTATTAATTATTTTGTCAATATTAAGACTAGCTAATATTTAGAAATATTGGTAAAATTAAGCCATGGCAAAATTACATTTATATAACACTTTAACCCACAAAAAAGAAGAATTTGAACCGATAAAAGACAAAACCGTTGGCCTTTACACTTGCGGCCCAACGGTTTATAACTTTGCCCACATTGGCAATTTGCGGACTTATATTTTTGAAGACATTCTCAAGCGCAGCCTGCTTTACCTGGGTTATAAAGTTAAACACATTGAAAATATCACGGACGTCGGCCATTTGGTTTCTGACGCCGACGAAGGCGAGGATAAAATGATGAAAGCCTTAAAGCGGGAGGGGCTAAAGCCAACAGTAGCTAGTCTGCTCAAAATCGCGGCTAAGTATACCCAGGCTTTTAAAGATGACATTAAGCGGCTCAATATTTTGCCGCCAACCAAATGGACGCCGGCCACTGACCATATTAAAGAGATGATTGTCTTAAATAAAGAGATTGTTAAAAATGGCTATGCTTATGAAACCGATGACGGGCTTTATTTTGACACCGCTAAATTCCCTAATTATGGCCAGCTGGCTAATTTGGCCCAGGCGGATTTATTGGCTGGAGCCCGGGTGGCAGTCAACGAAAAAAAACGCCACCCTCACGATTTTGCTTTATGGATTAAGGCGGTTGGTGAAAACAAAAATCACGTTATGGTCTGGCCGTCGCCCTGGGGCAAAGGTTTCCCCGGCTGGCACCTGGAATGCTCGGCCATGTCAATGAAATATTTAGGCAAACATTTCGACATTCACTGCGGCGGCATTGACCACATTCCGGTTCATCACACTAACGAAATTGCCCAAAACGAAGCGGCCGGTGGCCAGCGCGTGGTTAATTTTTGGTTGCACAGCGCCTTTTTGGTAGTTGACCAAAAGCGGATGGGTAAGTCCGAGGGAAATTTATTGACTTTACAAACGGCAGTTGACCACGGTTTTGAGCCGTTGGCTTACCGCTATTTGTGTCTGCAGGTCCATTATCGGCAGACTTTGAATTTTTCCTGGGAGGCCTTGACCGCGGCTCAGAATGCCCTGAAAAATTTGCGGCAGACGGTCGCGGCTTATGACCAGTCAAAAATTGGCTGCGCGGAATATGAAACTAAATTTTTAGAGGCCATTAATGATGACTTAAATATGCCCAAGGCTTTGGCGGTTTTGTGGCAGCTAGTTGACGACAAAACTTTGCCCAGCGGCAGTAAAAAACAAACTTTGTTAAAATTTGATCAGGTTTTAGGCCTGGGACTTTCAGCCGTTAAAATTGAGAAAATCCCGGCGGCAATTAAAAAATTGGCCGAACAAAGACTTCAAGCCAGAAAAAATCAAGACTGGGAAAAATCAGATGAGATTAGAACTGAGATTGAAAGACAAGGATACATCGTTGAGGACACAAAGGGTAGCTTTATGGTTAAACCAAAAAGATAGTCGTTAACAAATTAACCAAGCCGTTTATAAACGACGGAGTCAACATAGCGCCTCAAACGTTATGTTGCATAGAAATTCCCAAAAAAGATATTATGTCTCTGGGGCAATTTATT
>MHIE01000022.1 GCA_001817345.1 Candidatus Buchananbacteria bacterium RIFCSPHIGHO2_01_FULL_44_11
CGTACTATGACATTATCATTTCCGTTCTACATAGCGGACTAAAAAATGGCTGGAGTCGGCCACTTTAATTTTGATCAGTGACAGATTAGGCTTCGTCAATCGCCTGATTAACCAGTTTATCCGCTTCCTTATTGTCGGTTCGACGGACGTGAATATACTTAACCTTTTTAAAACTTTGCTGTAAATTCCAAACTTTAACGAATAAACTGGCCAGATCCTGATTTTTAACTTTGTAGCCACCAATCAGTTGCTGCTGGACAAGTTCGCTATCTAGAAACACATCCACCTCCTGGATTCCGGCCTCTTTGGCTTTTTCCAGACCTAAAATCACTGCTTGGTATTCCGCTTGGTTATTGGTGGCGGTGCCGATGAATTTTTTATAGTTTTTCTTTTGGTCGTTATATTCCAGAACTACACCGATACCGGCCGGACCCGGGTTGCCCCGAGCGCCGCCGTCAGTATGCATTGTCGCTTTATTAATCACAAAGTTTTAAGTCAATAATTTTTAGCTGAAGTTCCCGGTTGCCCTTCCATTCGTTGACGTCAAGGTCAAAAACTAGATCAATCTTGTCCCCTTTTTTGATTTTATCAAACCAACTGCCAAAACTGAAGCCAACGATTTTTCGACTTTTACCTAAAGCGTCATTAATGAGCAACTTTAAGTGATTTTTGTCTTGGCCGAGGGTTTGAATATCCGCCACCTCTAAATTCTTGGCCAAAAATATCGGCTTGGGATTGCCTTCGCCAAAAGGCCGGAACTGTTCCAGCTGACCAAAAAAATCCCAGTTAAGGTCAGCCAATTCAACGACGGCGTCAATTTGAATCGCCGGCGCGATTTTTTTAATATCAACGGTTTCCAGGAAAATTTGCTTTATTTTTTCAATAAACGGTTCAACCGCCGATTCATCTTTAAGGGTAAAGCCGCAAGCCTGGGCGTGACCGCCGTAACGAGTTAAATACCCATCGCATTTTTGCAGAGCCTGGGTGATGTTAAATTCCTTAATGCTACGGCCCGACCCAATGATGCTGCCGCCAAACCGGCTGATGACTAGGCTCGGCCGGTAAAACCGGTCAGTTAGCCGACCGGCCACCAACCCAACAATGCCCGTCGGCCAGCCGTTGCCCACGGCCGCTAAAATTTCCGCCTCAGCCGGTTGTCCGATGATTTTAATCGCTTCCTGATAGATCTGATCCGTCAACTGCTGGCGCTGCTGATTAGTGGCATTGAGCTGCTGGGCTAAACTTTCGGCTTCGGCTTGAGCCTGGGTGACTAAGAGTTCATAAGCGGTATTGGCGTGCTGCAGCCGGCCGGCGGCGTTAAGCCGGGGCGCAATTCTAAAACCGATTGAATGTTCATTAAGCTTGGCTAAATTTTCTTCAATGCTTGACATCAGCTGTTTCAAGCCCGGTCGTTTGGTCTTTTGCAAAACCACGAGTCCATAGCGGACTAAAGTCCGGTTTTCGCCCAAAAGCGGCATCATGTCGGCCACAGTACCAATCGCGACTAGATCCAACAGCCATTTTTCAAAGCCTTCGGTCAGCTGATTAACTGGGTAATCACGGTGTTTTAAAACTAAGGCCTGGGCAAATTTGTAAGCCACGCCGCAGCCGGCCAAAGACCGGAAAGGATATTTTTCCTCTTTCAGGTTTGGATTAATCAAAGCGAAAGCATCGGGCAAAACTTTAGGTTGGCTGTGGTGATCAGTTACAATCACGGTCACCCCACCTTTTTTTAAAGCGGCAATTTCGGCGGCATTGCCAATGCCGCAATCAACCGTAATAATCAAATTGGTTTTTTCTTTGATTAACGACTCAACCGCTGCCAGGTTAAGGCCGTAACCTTCCGTTTCCCGAAAAGGAATGTAAACTTTTACCTGGCCGCCCAAAGCCTGGAGGACGTCGGTCATCACCGCGGTTGAAGAAACGCCGTCGGCGTCATAATCACCGTAAACAACGATATTTTCTTTTTTAACGATAGCGGTCAGGGTTTTGTCAATGGCTTTTGCCATCGCGGAAAATAAAAACGGGTCGTGAATGTCTTGGCCGTAGTCAGGATTTAAGAATTCATCAATTTGCGGCTGGGTAGTTAAACCGCGATTAAACAACAGCTGGAGGATAAGCTGGTGAATTTCCGGAAAGGCTTCTCGGAACTCCTGACTGATAGTTGGGGCAAGCTGCCAATTTTTGGCCATAAAGTTCAATTTAACTCATTGCTTTTAGAAATCCGAGGTGGTATAATTACTGGTACAGTATCAAAATACAACAGATATGAAGAAAAATAAAGCTCAAAAAGTCCTTTGGATCGTTGTCAGTGTAATAGTGATTTTCACCATGATTATGTTCATGAGTGGCACACTATTCTACTAGCTTTGCTCTTCAAAGGAGGGCACCACATGTTAGCGCTGAACCAACCGTCATCGCACCCCGGACTGAACTGGCCGCTAATCACCAAGGTCTTGCTAGCCGCTTGTTCTTCCTGGGATCACTTTCGTCAAGCTCAGAAATTTCTTTCTCAGCTGCTGGCGGCGAACCAAACTGCGATGGATCCGCTGATTTTCCGACTTCTGAGCGATTACCTGGAGATGATGAACCAGAAATTGCTGATGCCAGCCGCCCAGCCGGGCAAAAAACTGCACGAAGTAGTGGCTGAATTCAAGACGAAAGCCGCTAAATTGTTTGGCTGGTCAGTCCCTGAACTCCAGGCAGAAATCGCCAGGTTACAGCAGTGGTGGGACGAAGGTCGAGCCAAATATGGCCACGGCCAGCCCGCTCTACCGCGCTCGGTTGAAGACATGTTTCTTTTGGCCCCACCGGCTCCTTCTACAAATTTCAGCCCCTAGGGGGCTCTTTTTTTACTACCTTTTTAAAACTGCCAAAAAGGCTTCAGGCGGAATATTAACCTTGCCCTGACCATGGGCCATCATTTTTTTCTTGCCTTTCTTTTGTTTTTCTAAAAGCTTTCTCTTCCGGGTATAGTCACCGCCATAAAGTTTTGCCGTGACATCCTTACGGTAAGCCGCCAACCGTTCAGCGGCAATGACTCGGCCGGAAACTGCCGCCTGGAGTTTAACGACAAACATCTGCTTGGGTAAAGTGTCTTTAAGCGACTCAACTATCTTTTTTCCAACCCGGTGAGCTTCGTCCCGATAAACTAACGAAGCCAAGGCCTCAACCGGTTCATCGGCAATCAAAATGTCTAGCTTGACGATGTCGGTTGTCTGATACCTTAAGAATTCATAATTCATTGAAGCGTAACCAGAGGAAGCGCTTTTCAATTTGTCGTAAAAATCAACCAACAAAGCGGTTAAGGGCACTTCATAGTGCAAAACCGCGATGCTTTCATCTAAGTACTCCGTATTTAGATAAACTCCGCGTTTGGCCGAAACCAGCTGCATGATATTACCCAAGTAATCTTTGGGCGAAAAAATATCCACTTTCATGATCGGCTCTAAAATTTCCTCTGTCTCTTCGGGCTTAGGCAGTTCTTGCGGGCTTTTGACAACAATCAGGTTGCCTTTCCTGAGTCTAATTTGGTAAGCAACACTGGGTACAGTCACAACCAGCTCAATGCCGTATTCGCGATGCAGCCTTTCTTGGACGACTTCAAGATGAAGCAAGCCTAAAAAGCCGCAGCGAAAACCAAAACCCAGGGCTTTGGAATTTTCCGGTTCATAAGACAAGGAGGCGTCATTAAGCTTTAATTTTTCAATCGCCTCGCGCAAATTTTGATAGGCGTCCCCTTCTTTGCAAAAAAAACCGGCGAAAACCATTGGTTTAACCTCTTTATAACCGTGAAGCGGCTCAACTTGGTTGCCTAAAATAGTGATCGTATCGCCCACCCGGCAGGATTCAATTTCTTTAAGCCCGGTGACAATGTAGCCGATTTCCCCGGCCTGCAGGAGGGGCGTTTTATTGAGTTTGGGCGTGAAGTAACCGACCTCCAAACTTTCCGTTGACGTATCGGTGGAAATAAACTGAATTTTATCGCCGACTTTAACCTGACCGTCCATAATCCTGACTTGAGCGACGACACCGCGGTATTCATCAAAATTAGAATCAAAAATCAAGGCCCGCAGCGGCGCATTAAAATCGGTTTTTGGCACCGGTACTTTTGCTATGATGGTTTGAAGAACGGTTTCAACCCCTTGGCCGGTTTTAGCCGAAACCGACAAAACCGCTTGAGGCGCACAACCGATCAGGTGACAAATTTCTTCTTTAACTTTTTCAACCTGAGCATTGGGTAAATCAATTTTATTAATCACTGGAATAATTTCCAGGCCTTGTTCCAGGGCAAGATAAAGATTAGCCACGGTTTGGGCTTGGACGCCTTGAGTGGCATCAACCAAAAGAATCGCCCCTTCCACGGCGGCTAAACTCCGGGAGACTTCATAGGTAAAATCAACGTGGCCGGGCGTGTCAATTAGGTTCAATTCATAATCTTGCCAGTTCATCCGGGCTGGCTGGAGTTTAATCGTAATTCCCCGTTCCCGTTCAATATCCATTTGATCCAACATTTGATCCTTCATTTCCCGTTTTGAAACCGTGTTAGTGAATTCTAAAAACCGGTCAGCCAAAGTTGACTTACCGTGATCGATATGCGCAATAATGCAAAAATTGCGGATTCTGGGACTAGGTGCCATATATAAAAACTAGCAAAAAAGCTAGTTAAAATCAAGCCGGCTTAAGCTTACTCGTTTTCGATAGTTTCGGTAATCGTCACCGATTTTTGAATCAACTTTTTTCTAAAGCTATCGGTAAAGTAATTCAGTTCCTCGGAATTCAACAATCGGCTGATTAATAAATAGGCGGCCAGCCCTAATCCAGCGGCTAAACCGGTCTGAATGGCAATGCCGACAAATGTCTGGGTGCCGACAAAAGGTTCGATCAAGTACTTTGCCGCCTGAGCCACTAAAGCCAGCATGAAAGTGGCAACAAGAATCTTACCGGCGCTAAAAACTATTTTGGTGCCGTCAATCTGGCCCAAGCGATAATGAAAGGCTAAAATCAATAAAATAAAATTCAGGATACTGGATAAAGAAAAGGCTAAAGCCAGGCCGGCCACGCTGAATTTTTCTACCAGCATAATCGCCATGACGATATTGGCAAAAGCAGTCACTAGTCCGATGTAAAACGGCGTTTTAGCGTCCTCCAAGGCGTAGAAAGCCCGAATAAAAAGTAGAATCAAAGCTTGGGCAAACAAACTGAAGGCGAATAAAGACAAGGTCTCTAAAGTTAAAACGGTGTCTTGCCAGTCAAATTTGCCGGTGCCTAAAACCACTCGAACTATTTGAGCGCGTAAAATAATCAAAAGAGCTGAGGCCGGAATAATCAAAAATAAAATTTGACGGACAATGGCTGACAAAGTGTGCAAAAATTTCTTTTTGCGATCGGCTAATTCCGCCAGACTGGGAAAAGCGGCGATGGCAAAAGAAACGCCAAAAACTCCCAAGGGCAAACTTTGCAGATTATTGGCTAAATTAAAAATGGTAATGCTACCAATCGCCAGCGTTGAACCAATAATCGTGACCACCAGCAAATTGATTTGAGAAATGACTAAACTTAAAATTCGTGGCAGCGTCATTTTTAAAATTCTCAAAAAACCCTTATGGTAAAGATCAATTTTCAGCCGGTACTTATAACCAAGATTAAGTAAGGGCAAAATTTGAATGGCCATATGCAAAACCGCGCCTAAAACTACACCCCAGGCTAGACCGTAGATGCCGTTTAAAGGAACAAAAAATAAAGCGCCTAGAATAATGCCGACATTGTATAGAATTGGCGCTAGCGAATTAACAAAAAATCTTTTATAAGACTGCAGGACGCCGCCCAAAATCGCCGAGATACCCAAAAAAATCGGACTTAAAAACATAATCGCCGTCAATTGGGCAGTAACGGCTAGCTGAGCCGGACTAAAACCCGGAGCAATAATTTTTACCAGCCAGGGCGCTAATAAAATCAGCCCACCACTAATAATGATTAAAGCTAAGATCATGGCGTTTAACAAAACATTGACCAGCTCCCAGGCTTTTTGTTCTGATTTTAAATACTGGGTAAAAACCGGAATAAATCCGGCGGAAACAGCACCTAAAACCACCAGATTAAAAACTAAATCGGGAATGCGGAAAGCGGCATAATACATGTCCAGTTCAATGCCGGCGCCAAATTCCCCGGCTAAAACCCGGTCCCGAAAGACTCCCAAAACTCGGGAGATTAAAGAGGCGGCTCCAATAATAAAAGCCGCCGAAGCAATGGTTTTTGATTGGCCATTAAGCAATTTTTTAAGCATGGGGTTGTTTGGTTTTTCAGTCAGGGCCAAAATCTATTACGATCGGCCTCCATTATCACGCTTCAGCGTGATAATGGAGGCCGATGAAAAAATTACTGTCGGCGGAGCCGACTCCTTGCGTAAAAAAACCACCCAGATACCCAGCCCTTTTTCTTTTTTCTGTGTCAACCAAAAAGGGCTGGGTTGGGTTTATTCCAATTTTGATTTAACAATCAAATAAGCAACAATGCCGATAAAAACCATGATCAGAACAAACCACATTTGATAGTCACTCATAAATTTCGTTATAACTTATTTTTTATCTCAGCCAAGGTCAATAAGCCATCTTGGCTACCCAGTTTTGAACAAACCGAAGCGGAATTAACCATCCCCCACTCCAGAGATTTTTGAATATTGTGTTTAGTCAAAATCAAACCGGCTAAAAAAGCCGAGCCGAACGCATCACCCACGCCGATGGTGTTGATCAGTTTTGTTTTCCTGGCTTTTTGCCGGTAAATCTTTTTCCCGTCAAAGGCCCAAGCGCCTTTTTTGCCCTCAGTAATAACGACCAATTTCGGTCCCCAATCTTTAAGAATGTTCAAAAGATACAAAGGCCGGTTCAAAAAAGTCGGGCTGCGACGACCGACCTTAATGCCGGACAAGACCAATTCAATCGCTTCGTCCTTATTTAGAATTAAAACCGCCGTGGATTTTAATAAATTGTTAAGCGTCTTTTTGCCCGCCTGGAGCTGCTGCACCCCGGGATTCCAGATCACTCTGACGCTATTGCGGTTGGCAAAGTCAAAAACCAGCCTGAGTGTTTTTAACCAGGTTGGTCCGGATAAAGAAGTTAAATAAAACCAAGCGGGCTGAATCCCTGCCATTTTTTTATTCTGAAAAACCAGGTTATCATTGGCGCCGCGATGGGTGAAAACAACATGGTCTTTATCTTTTTTATCCAAACCCAAAACAAAAGAAAGGCCGGAATGGCTTTGATCGTCAATTTGGATCAAATCCGTATCCACTCTGGCTTTTTTGAAGTTTAAGCCAATCTGGCGGGAGTCGTGATCGTTGCCCAACCGGGCCATAATGGCCGTTTTTAAACCCAAATAAGACAGAGAAACGGCAATATTAGCGGCCCCGCCGCCAAAGCTGTAATAGCTTTCGTCAACATTAATTTTAGCGCCATATTCAAAGGCCAGCATTTTTTGGGCGGTCAAATTGTCCGGGGTGCTAAAAATTTTACCCCGATTGGTGTAAAAAGTGATGTCTCTGACCGCCCCGCCGATAGAGATAACGTCAAACTTTTTATTACTGGCCATATAAATTTAAATCCAATCTTTCTTTTTTAAAATAAAAAAAGTCATTAAAATTAAACTGGCCAAAAGGCCGAATAAAAACCAAATGGAAAAAGGATGACTGGCAAAAGGCAAATCAATATTCATACCGTAAAAGCCGGTCAAAAAGGTTAAAGGCAGCAAGGCGACGGAAAAAACCGTTAGAATTTTCATGATCTTGTTGGTCCGGTAAGACAAAAGCGATTCGTTAATCTCCTGCAGAGTGATAATCCGGTCGCGATAACTTTCCAGGGAAAAAAAGATTTTTTCGATAAAATCATCCAGGTCATCAAAGTAAACCAGCGTTTCTTGGTCTAAAAATGAAACTTTCAGTCGACTGAGCGTATTAATGGTTAATCGCTGCGGATCCAAGATTGACTTAAACTGTAAAATTAACCGCCGAAGCAAAGCAATTTGGAAAACCAATTTTTCGTCCTGACCGCTTTCAATATGGCTTTCCACGGCCTGAACCTTGTCTTCCAGGTAGCCAATGATTTCCCAGCGGCCGGACAAGACATAATCCAAAATTTTATACAAAATATAACCCGTGCCCTGGCTAGAAATATTCTCCTGTGATTTTGGGCTGTTGGCGATTTTATAAAAAATATTGTTCAAGGACTTAAGTTTATTTTTGGTGATCGTGATAATGTAATTTTTGGCCACAAAAATATAGCACTGATCAACGGTAACGACTTTTCTGACCTGGTCAAAACTGGGCAGCTGCAAAACGATGAATAAATAATTGTTGTAAATATCAATTTTTGAACGTTGAACTTCGCCGGCGCAGTCTTTGAGGTCTAAGGGGTGAAACTTAAAATTAGTTTTTAAAAATTCCAAGTCTTCATTGGCTAGACCGGTGATATAATGCCAAACGATATTTGGTTTTTTTAAGGATTTGAGCGGCATCTATTTTAGCTGCCTTAAAATTTTTTTAATTACGCGGTCAATGCTGAAGTTAGCTTTAATGATATAATCGACTGCCCCCAGAGCCCGGCCTTTTTTAATTTCTTCGTCCTGACCCAAATTAGACAAAATAATGACGGGAATATTTTTAATCTTCGGATTTTTTTTCATTTCCCGCAGACAAGTAAAACCATCTTTGCCCGGCAACAAAATATCTAAAACAATCAGGGCCGGTCGGTCAATGATCGCCTGATCAATACCTTCATCGGCCGACAAAGCCACGGCCACCTCAAATTTTTCCGGATCTAGAGAATCTTTGATCAACCGGGACAAAAATTTATCATCCTCAATAATCAGGATCTTAGTTTTAGGCATATGCTTAATGAAAAATGATCAAGCAATTGGCAAACTAAAAGAAAAAGTTGAACCTTTACCTAATTGACTGACAAACCAAATGTCACCCTGGTGTAAATTCACAATGGTTTTAGTGATGTATAAACCCAGACCCGTCCCTTCAGTTTTTGACTTTAAAACGTTTTTACCCCGAAAAAATCGAGTAAACAACTTAGACTGCTCTTCGGCGGAAATGCCCGCGCCCGTATCTTGAACCGAGATGACTAAATAACCTTTTTTATTTTCCGTGTAGTTGATTTCAGCGGTGGAAATTTTACCGGTTAAATTTTTTAGCTCTGAACCGCTGATTTTTTTGATCATGATAGTGACCCGGCCCTTTTCCGGAGTATATTTAACGGCATTGGAAAGCAAATTGGTTACGACCTGAGCCACTCGGTTTTGGTCACCCAGAACCTTGGGCATTTGGGAGTTAAAAACCGGCAGATTAATCTCTAGATTTTTTCTTTTAGCCTCGGCCTTAAAAGCGGTCGCCACGTCATTAATAATAGTTTTTAGTTCCAGCGGCTTGGGCGCGACATCAAATTCGCCTTCTTGGAGTTTAGACAAATCAAGCAAGTCGCGGACTAAAACCAGCAAGCGTTCATTGCCTCGGTAGATCTGATCAACCAGTTCCAGCTGATCAGAACTGAGCTGGCCCGTTTTACCGCTTTTCAGCATCTCCAAACTCCACTTGGTCGCCCCCAAAGGCGCTTTAAGCTCGTGGACGGTAATCGCGACAAACTCACGTTCTTTTTTAATGGTTTTTGCCGTAGCTAATTCTGACTCGGGCGACAGATTAGCCTCTTGATTTTTATTTTTTGTCGCGACTTCAGAGTTCAACGGCAAATAAACATAAAAAGTCGTCCCCCGGCCTTGAGTGCTGGTAAAATTAAATCGACCGCCAGAAGCGTCAATGATTTTCTTGTTGATGTATAAATCCAACCCCAAGCCCTCAGTTTGGGTTTTAATTGCATTGCTGGCTCTAAAAAAACGGGAGAAAACCCGGGGCTGCTCAGATAAAGGAATGCCGATACCGTTGTCTTTAACCGTTAAGATTAAAAAGTCTTTAACCGTTTTTAAACTGATTTCAATTTTACCCTTTTCTCGAATGTAGCGAACGGCATTATCAATCAAGCTTTCAATTACTAGTTTAATTTGCAATGGATCAACATAAGCCTTGGTCTGGCCTGGAGATGATTTTAAATTAATCCGGCAATTTGCCGCCCGGGCAAATATCTCATTTTGCTTAACGATATTTTTAACAATCGGACCAATATCAGTCAACTTGGGTGCTAAAATTACCCCCTTTTCTTCCAGCCGGGCGGCCCGGAGCAAATCATTAACCGCCTTAACCAAATAATTGTTACTTTCATAGGCCGACTTGATTACCTCGCGCTGTTTTTCGGATATAACGCCGGTTTTTTTGGATAATAAAGTATCCAGCGACCAGCGAATACCGGCAATCGGCGTGCGCAACTGATGGGAGGCAATGGTAATAAAATCGTTTTTTATTTCCTCAGATTTTTTACTATCAACCATATGACTAATTATATCATAAGTTTTTAATCATAGCCAAGCATCCAGGTTAAATAATTTAAATTGATAATAAAAAAATGGCTACCCCGTTATTTAGCCTGGGTTAAGCCATTTTTAAGACTTTAAAAATTAAAGCCAAGCAAAATAGTTTAAAGGATTAAAATCTGAGTCGCCACTTGTTCAACAAAATGGAATTTAATTAAGACCATAGCCAGCATTAAAGCGGCCACGGCCACGGTTTGTAATATAACCGAAGAATGCTGGACCTTGATATTGATAAATATATTTAAGAAAAGCGAAATCAGGATGAAAATCAGAAAAGCAATAAAGAAGATATTGGAATATTCAATGACAAAATCAATCAGAGCCTTGTTCTGTTGACTGCTGCCGGAAACAACAATGACTCCTTCGTTGGCCGATCCGGCTTCCAGGTCGGCTTGGTCTGGCGCCAATGGCAATACTTCACCTTCGGTCTGCTCACCGGCCACGGCCGGCTGATTTGGCGTTGGGGCAGCGTTAACAGCAGCCGGATTTTCCACCGCCGGAGCAGTTTGAATGTTAGGCTCCGGTTCGGCCACGACCAGGGTATCCAAGTCGTCCCGGATAGTACCAAAAAACTCGACCAGCAGAATCGTTTCATGACCGTTCAATTCGCCGCTTAAAACGGCAATGCCGATGTCTTTGTATCTGGGGTTTAAAATGTTTTTCCGGTGGCTGGGGCTTTTCATAAAAGCGTCCTGAACCAATTCAGCGCTGGTAAAATCCATGGCTAAATTTTCACCGGCGTAAACGTAGTCATACTGGCTGCGGTCAATCCACTGCCAAGGGCGTTTGCCGTCCGGCGTATCATGGGCAAAGTATTGTTGAGCCAGCATATCTTGACCCTTAGCCAAGGCTGCTTGGGCTAAGCTATTATCAAACGTCAGGGGTTCGGCGCCGCTTTCCGCTCGGGCTTGATTGACTAAACCAACCATTCGGTTGGCGACAATTTCGGACAAACGGGCGGCATTGGGATAGACGGTAAATAAAAAGGCCACGACTATGAGTTTTAATACCAGGGCTAACGTGGCATAGGTTAACAAAGCCTTGGGTCTCAAAATTCTCGGCTTATTATCGTTACCGTCGTAAGGAATGAATAAATCTTTAGAATCGACCAAAAAGCGACCAAACGTTTCTTGGCCGGAATTCAGTTCCTTGATTTCCCGTTTTTGATTTTTTAGAAACCAATCCAGTCTTTTGGATTTTTTCAAGAAAAGAATCAAACCGCCGAATAACAAAACAAAAACGCTGAAAATACCGTTCTTGCTCTTGCCTTTCTTCTCTGGTTTCTGGTTTTTGCCAAACATAGTTTTGTTGACAATTATTCTTTGATTCTAACTATTTAAGTATAACACAACTTCAACTTTTTGTCAAATAAAAACCTAAATTTAGAAAATAAAATTGTTTTGCCTTCCCCTCACCCTCCTGCCTGCCGAAGCCAAGATTTTGCCAAGTAATTCGGCGCAGGCAGGTAATCCTTCTCCCTTAGGGAGAGGGTGCCCGAGCGAAAGCGAGGGCCGGTGAGGGTGAGGACTCTTTGATTAATTTTTTAAATTATTTTTTACTGTCATTGCGAGGAGTGTCATCTCTTTGTCGGGACGACGAAGCAATAGGGACGCGAAGCGTCATCCCGAGGGAACCGAGGGATCTGTCTTGCCAAAGGGATTGTCCGCCAAAGGCGGATCTGCCTTTGGCATGACTTCCCTCGCTACTCTCGGGCTCGCAATGACACTCTTAATTGTTAACTGTCATTCATCGCGAGCATTATTCCCTCTCCGAAAACGGAGAGGGTTAGCCTGCCTGCCAGAGCCTTGGCGCAGGCAGGGGTGAAGTAACAAACTCCATAACCTCACCTCTGTCTCCTCTCCCCCCTTAGGAGAGGAGAAACGTCAATATACCCTCCTCCTCCGCCTGCGCTGACTCGCCTCGCTTCGTGGACGAAGCGGGGGCTTCGGCGGGCAGGTTTCTCCCTCTACCTTAGGGGGAGAAAATTCTTTTTAAATACCAGAAAGGACTGCTTAGGCAGTCCTTTCTGGTCCCCTACATTGGGCAAATTAATTCTGATTATTGCTGGTTTTTAATGAGGCTAAAACGATTATAATCACCAGGGTAGCTAACAGCCACATCCAGAGCCAGCACTGCGGATACCAGATTAAGGGCACCAAAGCAAGCGCTAAGCCGATTAACCAGAGGAATTTCTGCCAGACCACTGGGTTATCTTTGTGGACATAAGCGGCCACGCCGACGGCGATCAAGTTTAGGATAAAGAATAGCCAGATGTAGAAATTACAGTTAGAGCTGGCGGCCGGAGTTGCTTCCGGTTCAGGCGTTGGGGCAACTGTCGGTTCAGGCGTCGGTGTTGGCGTTGGTGACGCTTGAGCTAATTCTTGGTACTCAACGCCAGCCACTGTTCCCTCTTCAGCCGGGGCGGTTTCCGCTCCAGCGACAATGCCAGTACCACCAGTCGGCGGCGTTTCTTCAGTTGGGCCGGCCGGTGGCGTTTCCGGACCAGTGGGCGACGGTTCTGGAGTTGGTGTAGGTTCTTCCGGCGTTGTTAGCGGCGCGGAAATCGTAGTAGAACTTAACTCAATGCCATAGACTTCCGGTGAACCATGAGAAATTGGCCGGAAATAATAAGTAGTGTCAGGCAGTAGGCCGGTGATTAAAGCTGAATGGAAAGTTACTAGAGCCGGGTCTTCGATCGTAGAGAACGCATAACCATAATTAGGCAATGGCCCTAAGGCAGTATGAGACACGGTGTCGTAAACTACCCGGCTGGTCGCTGGATGGTTAGTGAACCAGGTCACTAAAACCGTTTGACTTGTCTTGTCGCCAGTATTTTCCGAGTGAATAATTAAGAAACTGGCGCCACCGCCACCACCGCCGCCACCACCACCCGGAGGCGGAGGGGTTTGAGTGCATTGGCCGCCTGATTCGGTAAAGCCTTCCGGCACTGAGGTTTGCACCCCGTCAAGGTTTTGACAAACATCGGTTTCCTCGTCACCGCAATCACGATTAACTGATAAATCAAGGAGGACTGGGCTTTGGCCTTCAGAACTGCGCTCCAAGCTGACAACAACCTTGAGATAGCGGCTGGTTAAAGCAGTGAGATCCTGGCCGCTGGTTACTGTTTGCGGGGCGCCAAAAGTTGAACCGTCATCGCTAGTCGCGACCGTTACGCTCAAATTCGCACCGCTGGGCACGCTGGCATTCCAGGTGATACTTTCCCAGGGGAAAGTACCGACTTCGCCGTCATGAACAACCGTCCAGGTGCCGCTTTCGGCCATGCCGGAAAGAGTACTGCCGGTCATATCGGAATAGTTGTAGGGATTGCCACCTAAGCTAACGCTGGTGAAATCAACCGCGCCGACTGGTGTGACAGCATCCGCGCCAATCGGGCCGGCAGTGGGGTCAATGCGCGACACCGTGCCGTCGGAATAATTGGTTGACCAAATTTTACCGTTAGCGTCAACGGCGACGCCGGTCGGACCATAACCAACTGGAACTGAACCAACATAAGTGCCGTCATTTTTAAGGTGATCAACCGTGCTGCCAGAAAGCGAACCGGCGATCCAAAGGTCATTATTGCCATCGACAACGCAACCTTGGGCGTAACTGGTACCATGACCAAAAGTATCAAGCAGGGTGCCGTCCGGACCATGTTTATAGACAGTTGGTCCATATTCAGTGTTAAAGACATTACCATTACTATCAATACATAAGCCGTAACTGCTGTGGTCAAAGCCGGTCCAGTTACCGCCATTGGATCCGGTTAACGGATTAGCCGTATCCCAGCGTAAAAGATTAGCCGCCGACCAAATCACGCCATTGCTGTCAATTAAACCGCCATAACCACCGTAGCCGACACTTGATTCACTGCGAATAATAGTGCCGGAACCGGGCACGTTCCACTTACCGCCTTTAATTAAATCAAAATTCTTGGAGTAATAACCGGCCACCCAGACGTTGTTATCAGAATCAACCGAGACGTGCCGGGTGCCGCTAGAGGTCGGGACTTTAACGTAATGGACAATACATTCATCAGCCGCGGTCGCCACACTGCGGGCGCCAGAAGCGTCAGTCCAGGCCTTGATATCGTTTTGGGCAGTTGAAGTATCAATCAAGCCATTACTATTGCGGTCTTCGCACTGGCCATTTTCGACTAAGCCAATATGAACCACCGAACCGGCTCCCTCGTAGACATCACTGCGGTTGGAAAGCCAGACGCTGCCGTCTTTGTCAACGGTCGTCCGTGAAGGATCACCATTGCCGTGACTGGTTGGTGACGTTTTATACTCGCCGACAATTTCACCGGTATCAGTATTGATTTTAACCACCGTACCTTTGGTTGAGACGGCCACCCAAATGAAATTGAAAGTATTAATGTTCTCGCTTAACTGAAGTTGATCGCTCGGCGTATGAGTGACGTTAATTAGAGTACCTTGGTCAAAATCAGCATTTAAAGTATAGGTGTCAGAACCTTGGCACATCAGCTCAGGAGTAACACACTGATCGCCTTCTTCCAAGACCATGCCGGAAGGCACCTGGGTCTGCACGCCTTCGATATTGGCGCAGACGTCGTCCTGCGGATCTTGTGATTCGCTGTCATCCGCGGCATTGTAAGTTTCGGAATCATTCGGGTCAGTCCAGCAACCGGGGTCGCTGCTGTCAGTCAATTCATCCTGGTCGTTATCCAGGCCATCGGCACACTGGGCCGGATCATCTGATTCGTCGTTAAGGCTTGGATCATAAGATTCTGAATTTTGGGCATTACCGTCGGTGTGACAAGCCGGGTCGGCGCTATCGGTCAAACCGTCATCGTCATTGTCCGAGCTATCCGAACATTGAGGCGGATTGAATTCATCGTCGTCGTCAGAAGATTCACAGCCCGGATCGGCTAAATCAGTTAGACCGTCTTCATCATTATCAACGCCGTCAGCGCAAGCCGGTATCGGATCATTTGACTCGTCATTCAGGTTCGGATCGTAAGACTCGGAATTTTCCGGGTCGCCGTCAGTGTGACAAGCCGGGTCGGCGCTATCGGTCAAGCCGTCTTCGTCGTTATCTTCTTCGTCCGAACATTGAGGTAAAGGACTAACATTAACTGTTCGGATCACTTGAGTCGCGGCCGAACCGTCAGAATCGGTAAAGTTATAAAATACTGAGTAGGCACCAACCGCACCCGTGTTAACGGCCGAACTGTTAATATCGGTAACTATAAGGCCATTACCGTCTTCGGCGTCATCAGCGGTCGCGCCCAATTCAGTGTAAGTATCACCCACCACTAACTCAATAACATCACTGCCGGTTAAGCTGATGATTGGCGGCGTATTTTCGTCATTATCAGTCGGGTCGTCAATGCCGCAACCGTTGTCAGCGCTGTCAATTTGTCCATCACCGTCATTGTCAATGCCGTCAGCGCATTGGGCTCTAACTTGAACCGTCCGGGTTTTTTGTGAAGCCGCGGCACCGTCAGAGTCAGTAGCATCGTAAGTCACGACATAATCGCCAATAGTATTAGGGTCAACGCTGTCGCCGCCAACGCTAGCTGACGGGTCGGGTTCATCTTCGGCATCAGTCACGGTCACGCCGGCCAGCGGATCAAATGAACCGCCCAGGGTCAAAGTGACTAATTCCGGTTCAACCGTAATCACCGGCGGACTGTTTTCATCGTTGTCTTCTGAATTATCGCAACTGGTGTCGGCTGGTTCCTGATTCGGACCGCCGGCAAAGTCAATTGTGCCGTCTTCGTCGTTATCAACACCGTCAGAACATTGAGACGGCGGATTATTAACGTTAACTGTCCGGGTTACTTCGTCAGCCGCTAACAAATCAGAATCAGTGACATTATAGTAAAGGGTGTAAGAGCCGGATGAAGTGGTATCAACCGTACCGGTGACCTCCACGCTGGAGGTCAAATCCCCGTCTTCAAGGTCAAAAGCGCTGTAACCGGGGTCAACATAAGGTCCGGGGTTAACGATAATCGTGTCCGGATTCGGACCGCTTAAGGTAATAACCGGTTTTTGAATTTGATGATTAATAAAGGTACAGGCGACAATGTCGCTGGCTGAAACGCTGAAATTTTCCGTACCCACTTCAACGTCGTTAATGGTACAAACAGCCGAAAGCAGTTCGTAGCCTGGTTGAGTGGTTTCCGTTACTGAGTAAGTGCCTGCCTCCACTTCCACTGAAGGCGTAAAGCCATCGTCACCGGTTAAAACCGAGTCGGGATCGGAAGGCGAGCCGAGGACGTCAAAGCTCCAGCCTGAGGCTGGCGATTGATCGTCTGAGGTATCCAGCGTGCCATCGGCATCAACTAACTTTTTGACGGTAATTGTGCCGCCGCAAAGTTCACTGGCTAGTGTCGCCAAGCTGGCCGCGAGTGTATCAAAACCGGAAGTAATAACCGCGTCAGCGCTGGAAATGTCTTCCAGGTTAGCGGCATCAAGATCATTACCAATGCCTAAAGTAATAATTCTGGTACCGGCGGTTTTAATGTCATTAGCGACCAACACCGCCGCCTGAACCGCTTCAGCTTCAGTGGCTGAGGTACCGGCAGTACCAAGCCGGTTAGGATTGCCGTCAGAAGCGAAGACAACCAGATTAGGTACGTCCCCTCGACTGGCCGCTAAAGTATCTTGAGCTTTAAGCAAGCCGTCTTCCCAGTTGGTTGAGCCGCCGGAAGTTGGACTGTTAATGGCTAAATTGATTAAAACGGTATCATCAGTAAAACTTTGTAAAACCGAGGCGGTGGTGTCAAAGTCAGTCACGGAAAATTGAGTTGGCGTTTCCGGCAAAAAGGCAGAAACAAAACTTTCAAAAGCGTCTTTCATCTGAGTCAACTCAGTCGTGCTAATACTGCCGGAACTGTCTAAGACCAAAGCCACGTCCAAGCCGCAAGACTGACCCAATGGCGGATTGACAGCCGGTTCAACTGGCGGTTCACCTTGAATGTCAACACCGTCAACACGGAAATATTCATTGCTACTATTAGCGTCATTACGAAAACGAACAAAGCCATTAAGATTATTGGGCAGGCTAACTGATTGAATTGAACTCCAGTCTTCATGAACGTTATTATTGCCATCATCTAATTCGTGACTGGCAACGGTAGTCCAACTGCTACCACCGCTGGTGCAACTCGTTCCGCCAATTTTGTATTCAATAACTCCATCCTCATTATTTTCAGCATCAGCATCCCCTCGCCAGTAATACGAAAGGGTAAGCGAAGAAAACCCGGTAGCGTCAACTGACCGGCAAATCCATTCGCCTTCATTAATTTTAGCGAATTGGGCGCCGTCAGGACTGGCTGTGTCTTCACCGCTGACCGTCGCGGCTTTGGCTAAAGTGGCACTATCGCTATCAAGATTTTCTTCATCCCAGTTGGGAATATCAGAAACATCAGTATCGCCAATGCCAAAATTGTCCGGAAATCCGGAGACTGAACTGGCCGCTTGAGCAAAATTTAGCGGCGGCAAAAGGCTAAAAACCATTAAAAAAATAACTACGCTGGAACTGAGGCGCAGTAGTTTCTCGGCCCGCTTAGCCTTCACCCTCTTAGAGTGAAAAGTAGAGACCATGTACATATTTTTTTTGATAAATCTTAGTTATTAAAATTAATTGTTCAATTTTTAGCTTATTTTAGCTAAAATTATTTTTCAATTAGTCAGAATAAACTCCCAAAATCAAGCAATCAAGCGTATATCTCAACTTAGGGGAAAAACCGAGTTTTGTCAAGTTTTTCTGAAGTGAATAGCAAAATTCGTTTTTACTCTTAAAGCCAATATATTTTGTCATTGCGAGGAGCGAACGGCATTGAGCGGAGAAGCAATGACACTAAAGAATAAGTAAAAATAGATAAATTTGAATTTCGCTATTCACGTTTTCTGTTGATGAAGAAATAACTGAAAAAACTCTTGATTGTCAAATTACAAAGAAACTTGTCATTGCGAGGAGTGTCGTTTCTATGTCGGGACGACGAAGCAATCTACTTGGTATTACGAGATCCCTCGACAAGCTCGGGATGACGCTTCGCGTCAGATTGTTTCTCCGCCTAAGGCGGATCGCAATGACATAACGGTCTAAAGACCGTCAGACCTTTTTACCTTGGAATCAACCCCCTCCTACACTTCGCGCTTTGGCGGGCAGGCCTAACCCCTCCTAAATCAGGAGGGGAATTCTTTACGGCGCCACAGCTGGCAGGCACTTGACGCTGACGTTATCTAAGAATGTGCCCAAGGAATTGGGCGTGCCTAAATCAGTAAACTGAACCGTGGTATAAGTGGTCGTGGCAGTCACCAGGTATTCATAGTTGGTCCAGCTGGTCGCGCCACCACCAGCCGCCGAGACGCTGTTAACCAATTGCCCACCCCAGCGCAATTCCAGGTTGTTGTCGGCAATGGCGGTACTGGGCCGAGGTGAAAAAGCAAATTTAATTTTGTATTGTTGGCCCGGAATAGTCAAAATATTCTGGGTGATTTTAACCGAAGAAGGTTCATTATTCAAAGTACCAACGTGGCCGTTCCAGTCCGTGTCCATTTCCACGTATTGATTACCGGCCGCGGCCGCCCAGCCCGGCGCCACGCCGGTCTGATGCATTTCCAGGTTGGCGACCACCGGCCGATTCTGGCCGCTGAAAACCGTCTGAGTTGAGTGCCAGTTCACCAGCCAGTTCAGATTGGTCGTGCCGGATGGGAAAATGTCCCACTTGGTCGCGTGAGTTACTAGTGGCAGTTCAAAACTGCCGTTGCCAACTAACTCTTGGACCGGATCGCAAACTAAATCAATACTGACCGAAATATCACAGCCGTATTCGCCATTACTAATTACAATGCCGCCATCGTGTTCTTGAGCAACGTAGCCGTCAATAGCCGGCACGGCCAAATTAACCAGCCAGTTGTCAGATAAATCCTCTGGGTCAACCGTGGCATTACTGGTTAAATCCCCTTCCCCTTCCTGGCTGATTAAATCTAGATGCGGACAAAGGTCGCGGTAATAGCCGGGCAGATTCGGGTCGCCGCCATTGGGATAATCCGGGTGTTCCGGCGGCAAGGGTTTGCGCTTGAGCAGTAAACTGTAAGGAATGGTTTCGCCTTCGCCAGTGTAACTGACCAAAAAATTACCCTGCTGCTGTTCACCGGGAAACACCGTGCCAAAACCCAAGTGATCTTCACTGACTGAAATTGGCAATAAGTCGGCGTAAACCGCGATCAAGTGGCCCTGAAAAATAACGGCAAATAAACTTAAAGCCACTCCGGCGGTAATCCAGGCTAACGGCTTAGTATTTTTTCGGAAAAATTCAGACATAATGACAAATTAAATTTCAGAATCAGTCGGGCTCGGCGGTTCGGGGGTGACATCAGGTTCCGGCTCGGGTAGATCAAGGGGTTGAGGTTCAATTGCCTCCAGCTCTGGCTTGGGTTCGATTACTTCATCAGTGTTCGTGGCGGTTGGTTCCGGGCTCAAAGTTTCGGCCGGCGGTTCAACGACCACGTTTTGGTCGGTATTAGTTTCGGTATTAATTGCCAAATTCGGCTCAGTCGGTTGCTCTGCCTCAACTGTCACTGGCTCTGGCTCAGGGTTTTTTTGAGTCACCACCACTGGTTCTGGTTCAGGCGTTTGGCTTGAATCAACATTAACCACTGTTCCCTCGGTTTGAGGCAAAGTTTCTACCACTGGTTCGGGTTCAGCCAAAGGCTGGCTGAAAAGCGGTTCCGGCTCTTCGGTTTGATTAGGCTGGCCGGGTGTGGGAATGGGATCAACAAACTCCCCAGTACCGTCGGGAATCCGGGCAAAAGACTTGTTTTCCGGCGCGTCAACGGTATAAGTGTAAGAATCAATCAAAATGCCGGCACTATTAATTGGCCGATGATACAAGCGGACTTGATCACCGCCGGTATTATTCAAAGAGAAATCACTGTCGCCGTTGCGGTAAACGACCAGGAATCCAGCCGGACTGATAATGGTGTCACCGGTATTGGTGTTACTGTCTTGAATTTCAAGCTCGTTACTGTTGTTTTCGTCATAAAGCATCCAGTGGTTCAAATCAATTGGCCAAAAACCGTTATTGTAAATTTCTACCCATTCGCCATTGGGTTTACTGGCTGAGTCTGACCCGGTCGGGTTGGGCAAAAATTCATTAATCACAATGTCGTCAAGTTCGCCATAAAGGCATTCATCAGTGCCGCATTCGTTATTTTCATAGAAAGAATAAATCCGTTCCGCCACGTAAGCCGCGTCAACCAATTGAGCTTTGGTGTGATTTGGATCAGCGATAATTGTTTCAATCGCGTCCAGCGCTTCTTGAACGGTGGAAAAATAATTCAAGCCTAAGTTATTAAAAGCGGCATTGCCGTCGTCAGCGCCGGCAATAATGGCGTTCAAATCTAGCCGGCCAGAAACGACATTGGACAAATCAGCCAGGGTTTTACCTTGGGCCCGGCAAAGTTTGGCCGGCACCGTGTTGCCTGACGGACAGTTATTAACGTCTAAAAGCTGACAAATTTGACTGCCGGTTGTAGCGCTGAAAGCGCCCTGGAATTCAGTTGAAGACAGTTGATTAATTTCATCGGTCCACTGACTGACGGCCGGATTAAGGTTGCAACCTTCATGATTTTTCCAATAACCGGCTGACAAGGCTTGGCAGTCGTAGGTTTCCGGTTGACAAGTGGCTGAGCAGCCGTCGCCAGAAACCAGGTTGCCGTCGTCACAGAATTCACCCGGATCAATAATGCCGTCGCCGCACATCGGTTCCACGCTACATTCGGCCGAACAGCCGTCACCGTCAACAAAGTTACCGTCATCACACTGCTCACCTTCATCTAAAATGCCGTCACCGCATTCCGGTCCGCCGGTGGGCGGTACGCACTGAACGCTGACGTTATCTAAGAATGTGCCTAAAGAATCCGGCGTGCCTAAATCGGCAAATTCAATCATGGTTAAAGTAGAAGTAGCGACAAAACTGTAAGTATGTTCCACCCAGCTGGTATTAGAGCCACCGGCGGCCGAGACTGTGTCTTCGACACTGCCGCCCCAGCTTAAGGCCAAGACATTATTGCTTGAGCCGGTATTGGGCCGCGGTGAGAACCAGAATTTAACTTCATAAGTTTCACCGGGCACGGTTTGAATATTTTGAGAAATTTTAACTGAGCTGGGTTCACTATCGATATAACCAGTCGGGCCGTCCCAGTCAGTGTCTAGTTCGGCGTATTGATTGCCGGCTTGAGGCGCCCAACCAATGCCGCTGTTATGCAGCTCCAGGTTGGCGACTGACGGCCTAAACAACGGCGTCGAAGTTGGCGTGTAAGTGGTCGCAGTTGACTGCCAGCCAACTTGCCAATTCAAATCCACGGTGCCATTGGCAAAAATATCCCAGTTTTGGGGGGTCGTCACAACCGGAGTTTCAAAACTGCCGTTACTGGTTAATTCCAGGTCGGCGATACATTCAAATTGACAAGTAGCCGAACAACCGTCGCCGTCAATCATGTTGCCGTCGTCGCAAATTTCGCCCGGATCAAGGAATCCGTCGCCGCAAGCCGGGCCGGTTTCTTGATAATTGCCAAAGTCAATAACCGATTCGCCGCACTGACTGACTTCAAGATACTTCACCGTTGGCGAAACTGAAAGCCAGCCGCCTTCCGGTACTTCCCGGACAATATAAAAACCAGGGACTAAATTATTAAATAAGTAAGAGCCATCCGGTCCGGTCTGCTGAGTGCCGACTTCATTAGCCGTAATGTAACTTTGTAAAGCGTCAAAATCGTTAATGTCAATTAAGGTGTCGTCGTTAATGTCGCAGTCTTTGCCTACCGGGCAAACCGTGTTGCCCAAAATCACGTCCGGCAAAGCCACCAGGTCGTCGCCGTTGACATAACCGCTGTCATCATAATCATATTGGCTTTCATAAGGCCCTTGCTGCAAAACAATCCACCAGCCGGGCAAACCTTCTTCGTCTTGATCCCAGACTCCGTCGCCGTCCCGGTCATAGAATTTGTGGCCAGTCAGCCAGTGGCCTTCTTCGCAGCGCGGGATAATTTTTGCCGTGACGTTAATGACATGCGCCTCAAAAGCGTTAAAAGCCGGCACCTGAGCCAAAATTAAAAACATAATCAAAAACTGGGTACTCAGGATGCTAAGCACTTTTTTGAAAGTCTTAATTTTCTTGCGGCTTTTAGCCATAATCTTAGTTTGTCATTGCGATCTGCCTTAGGCGGAGAAACAATCTGACGCGAAGCGTCATCCCGAGCTTGTCGAGGGATCTCGTAATACCAAGCAGATTGCTTCGTCGTCCCGACATAGAAACGACACTCCTCGCAATGACTGTAAACGGGCCTGATTGACTCATCACTTTTTAATAAACTGACTGAAACTGGTGCTGACAAAACCTAGCTTCGGTATCCGGGCGTTATAGTTGCCGATTTTGTAGAGCCGGCCGATAACGTCGGTGTAACTGATTGGCTGGTCAGAAATATTATTGGCGTCGCCTTTAGTGATCAACTCGTCTTCTTTGAGTTCAATGACTCGGTGGATGGTAAAGGCGTTTCTTTCGTTGCTATAAACAATAACCTCGCCAACCTGAATTTCCTTTTTAGCGTCTTTAACACCCTGGATGAAAATCAGGTCGCCTTTTTTTAACTCCGGCCACATTGACCCGGACGTAATAGCGGCCAGCGGATAATCCGTGCCTAAAAAATTGCTTAAGGCTTTGGGTGTGTAATAGACCAGGCCAAAGACAAACGCCAGATAAAGCACTGTACCCAGAATTTTGCGCCAAAGCGGCTTTTTCTTTTTAGCTGGGCGCTTTGGTTTTTCT
>MHIE01000023.1 GCA_001817345.1 Candidatus Buchananbacteria bacterium RIFCSPHIGHO2_01_FULL_44_11
AACTTAATCCACTAATATTATAACACAAGAAATTAGAGAGAAAATAAAAAACCCACCAATAATTCAAAACTTTGAATCTTGGTGGGTAAAATCACAATCTAATAACGTCAAACTAACATAGCACAGGAGTTTTCTTTAACTCTCAAGTTATGTTTGAGATCTAAGGTGAGCTCCCGCAGCTCCCTTTTGTGTATACAATAGGTAAACGATCTTTACAATCGAAAGGAGGAGATAAAACATGAAAAATCTAAGCTTACTGCTTGGCAACCATGCCTTGCTTCGTCAAGAGTCTTTTGGCGGCACGCTATTCTTCATCCGCACAGGAAAACGGACCTATGTGAACCATGAGGAGTTCGCGTCAATCAAGGCGTCTGGGAAGATCCCAACGGCACTTGCGGATGAGATGGGGTCGGCCAGCGATTCCGTCATTGTCGTAGAACCTGCACAGCTCCCCGAAAAAAACTTCAGCGCACCGGACACGGTGTTCTTGGAGGTGACCCGAACCTGCAACCTAATGTGCAAACACTGCTTCAACCAGTCCGGCAAAGCATTGCCGGGAGAATTAGCTCAGGGGCAATTCGAGGCGATCGTCGACGACCTGGCCGAAAGCGGCGTGCAGGAGATCCGATTCACCGGCGGAGAGCCGATGATGCTTCCTGGCATCGTCTCCCTCATTCGCCGTACCTCGTCTCTGGGGCTCCGTTGTTCTATGGGCACCAACGCAATGCTCATCAACGACCGGAGAGCCGATGAACTTAAGGCGGCAGGACTCCATGCCGGTATCGTAAGTCTCGACGGCCTTGAAGAGAAACATGACCTCATCCGCGGACATTCATCGTTCCGGCTCACACTTAAAGGACTAGAGCGCTTTCGGGCTCGGAGCATCGGTGTGCGCGTGAACATTGTCGTCATGCGCAGTAACCTCATGGATATTCCACCGCTTGTCGCGTCGCTGGCAAAACAAGGCATCCCGGTATTCATGCGTAGACTCATCCTTTCGGGAAGGGCCTGCACTGTCACAAACGAGATGCTTTCTGCGGCCGAATACGCCGATCTACGAACGGCCCTAAAGTCGCTACTCGACGACCCACATGGACTTGTCGATGGCCATTACCTCAAAGAAAGGCAAATCACGACACGCATTCCCTTGCCATTCACGCGCAAGGAGTGTAGCGCTGGTCAACGTGGACTTATTATCCTTCCGGACGGTAGGATCCAGACCTGCGGTTTCCTTGGACCGCTCGGTGAAACGAGTATTGGCAGGCTACCTGCCGAAACGCTTGTTGATGTTTGGAAGCGTCTCAACAGCTCCACCCATATCCCGATGCTTGAGTGTAACCTTGATCCATACAACGACTCAACGACAGGGCCAAAAACAAATTGCCTCGCCGTTGCACTCTCAAGCCAAAAACACTCAAACGAATCCATTGCCATTCCGTAGAAGAGGAGGCATCATCATGATATTGGTACTTGCTGGTTTACACGGCGCCGGTAAGAGCCATCTTTCTTCTTATATTGCTGCTGAGTTCGGTTGGACGGTATGCGTCAAACGTGATCTCCTAATGTTGCTTCATAGCCATGTGGGTGTTGGCGACGATTGGGTTTCATGGTATAGGACGCTGTACACGTCTGAAGGTCCGTACGAGGTAATGAAAAGACTTCTTAATTTCATTCCCACCAACGACCGCCTGATAATCGACTCAGTCCATAACCTGGCCGAATGGAAGGCAATAAAAAAACGTTACCCCGACGCCGTCCTCGCAGCCGTCATCGCCCCCAAGGCAGTACGAATGATAAGGAACAATCCAGAAGACGAGTTCCTCGACATCCAGCGCGTCTGTTTCTGGCACGGTGATGACGGCTCTTGTCTGATTGCCGAAAGTGAGTGGTGCTTTAATGGTGCCGCTTCTACTGAGGTACAGCGAATTGAATTCGAGGCTTTCTTCAATCAATACACCGTGCCTACAAAAAAAGAACTTTAACCACGACCGAATTTTCAAAAATTCTTTGAGAATCCGGTCGTATTTTTATTAGGAGTGCAGGGTTCATACACTATGGTACTATGTGATATAATTACGAGGTATTTGATTTCTAAGCCACAACAGAATATGGTGACTATACAAAAAACTGGGGCTATTGTGCTCAGCCAAAAAAATCCCGCTCTTGTTGCACTCCTCTATCGATCAAAACAAAAAGACTGGTCGTTCCCGAAGGGCCACATCAAAGAAGGTGAATCCTTGGCCGAAGCCACGCGAAGAGAAGTCGCAGAAGAAACAGGGCTTCTGGCGCATTTAGTTGGTGACGAGTTGCCGCCGATGGAATATATCCACCCGAAGGGTGACCGCATCGTGGTCCACATGTTTCTTATGCAATCCGAGGATGATGCGGCGTTAAAGACTGAATTTAAAGGCGATAAAATTATCTGGGTGTCTTACAAGGAGGTTATTAATAAACTCAGCTACGACAATATGAAACAATATTACCATGAGATGTTGAAGTTGATAGAGGATGAAATTAAGGCGCTTCAATCCAAAATTCGTCGAAGGCCATGAGGGATACCGGTAGCCTTACGGTAAAAATTCCACGCCAACAGCGCCTCCGGTAAACAGGGGCGTTCTATTGTCTTTGGATCAAAGCAGTAGATTTACTGCGCCTTAAAACCCGGCCATCATGTACTACTCTCTGACCCCGAAGAATTCTGTATGTAAGACGTGACTGGACGAAGCCGATAAGTGCTTCACGCGCGGTTTCAGAACCGAATAGCCCGGGTGCGGAATTCACGTCTATACACCAATAATCACTTTCACTTAAGATAAAATCCGCCGAGAACACATCAAAAGAAAGGCTTCCTCCAATGGCGTCCATGGCTTCAATCACGTCAGTGCGTGGAGTTTTTTGCTTATCGCGCCCAAAACAAGATCCTGCGACCCAGTACAATTTCTCGAGGCGTCTGTCTGGCGCATCAACGGCCGTCTCCATGTACCACCCCAAAGAGGGGTCGAGTCCTGCGATAACGCGGCCCAGTTCCGTTACATTCTCTGCCCTAAATACGCCACCCTCATGTCTCTCTGATTTAACATAAAGCGGGAATCCCAACTCGC
This sequence comes from Candidatus Buchananbacteria bacterium RIFCSPHIGHO2_01_FULL_44_11, assembly GCA_001817345.1. Lineage (GTDB taxonomy): Bacteria > Patescibacteriota > Patescibacteriia > Buchananbacterales > UBA6539 > 2-01-FULL-44-11. The sequence goes on from MHIE01000023.1 coordinate 3,102, forward strand.
TAACATATTTGGTCGTCTCAAGACGCTGCAGATCAATACCTGACATGAAGCGCGGGCCCATGACGCCTGCAAACCGCGCACGTCGCTGGGCGTACGATTTCGCCCGATTACCGACAAGATATTTGCCATTAATGACCTCAATACCTCTTAATGACAACTCGGCGGCAAAGCGTCCGACCCGCTGATTATTAGTCAGAAAGAAAACAACATCTGTGTCTTTAAATGAAGTATTCTTCAAAATTTCAATCTCAATGGCCTCAACCGAAACTGAAAAACGTCGGCAACCATTAACAATCAGCTTGATTGCCTCTTCGTATTCTTCATTTTGGGACATCACAATTCTAAACATGGTACAAGTATATTAATAATCGTAAAACAAAAACAACACCGCCGGGCGCTGTGTTGACCCCGTTAGAAATATGATTTTTAACGGGGTTGATTTAATATCTTAAATTGTACTTTTATTTTAGCACTCTTAAAAAATTTGTCAAGTTAAAGTAAGTTAATGTACCGGCTAAAACCACCAAAAGAATGGTTGAAAGGTTAATCCAAAAAATCATAAATAACCAAAAATCGTTGAATTTAAATCTTTACCCACCTTTAATTATACTAAAAAATCGAAATAATGTGAAATACTTAACGATAAACTCAAAATCCAGCCAAACTCGTTAAAATCACCCTTGCCACGCCTAATGGCTGTCAATTAACTCCGAAAATTAACGGGGTGAGCTGGAGGCGATGCCGCGGGACAAACGACCAAACTTCACCGCCACCTATTCGGCCATTTGCGGGGTAATAAAAACAAAAGGAAAAAAATACTTGACGAATTTTTGGAGCATGCTATAACAGAATCACAATTAAATACCGAAGAATCAACACAGCGCATTTTTGGGCTGTTTTTTGTTATTGTAGCCAGTTAATTTTAAGGCTGGTTGACGCTTTAAAACTAGCTGGATACCCAGCTACATTGATCTTTGAAAAGGAGGCAGGATAATCGTGAATACGGAAAATATAGCTTGTATAACAACATTCCGCCAGGAGAATCTTACTGGCCTCGTGGAAAAAACCCGTGCAGAGGTATTCCTTGATACAGCTGAAAAAATGGCGAGGGTCAACTTACCCCTTACTGTTGTATATACTGAGACCAAAAGATTCATCCTGGACACGCTCAGAGGCCTCGGTATGAATCTCGTGCCACAACGATCAAGCGGTATGGGAAATATCCGCCGGGAAGCATTCGTAGCGGCACTCCGCGCATTCCCCAAGGCCAAATACCTATGTTGGCTGGAACCAGAAAAACCAGGCATGGTTCAATTTGTGGCACCAATGGCTCATCGAATGGAACAAGAACGATCAGTACTCGGCATGTTTAATAGAACGAGTATGGCCAGCTACCCGCCAGAGCAAGCCTACTACTATCTATTTTGCCGAGCAGTGGCTACGCAACTCATTGGTTGCGACATAGATTACGCCTTCGGACCAATGATGATGACTCGTTCGGCGAGCTCGTATTTTTTGAACTATCAGGGTGAATATGGGGATACATGGGACTCCATCTTAATCCCTCGTCTCCGCATCATGAATAATGGCGACGGCATATCGGTACTACCGGTAAATTTCCGGAATGACCCAAGGATGACGCAAGTAGAATCAGGCAACGTGGTCATGATGCTTAAAAGATTAGAACAGCTCAACAATGTCATCCCATCTCTCGTGAGCGAATGGCGGAAACTTCGAGAGGCACGAGGATCCGAACGTAAATCATCGGCCATCATCGCAACTTCATAGATGATGGCCTCTTTTTTACAAATCACATATACTAAAGAGGATTATGCGCATACCAAATAACATACAACTCAACAAAGAATGCCAGTATTGCATTGGGTGTTTTTCTAAAAATATCAAACGGGTGTTCCGTGACGGTTTAACATATTATTACTGCGACGCTTGTGGCAAAACCCTGGAACGCAGCTTAGTTATCGACAATGGCATCGTATGGTGGGTAGACAAAACGACCAGGGAATATTGGCACGAAAGTGTTGGTATTTTTGTTTTTGATTCTGAGAACAAGGCGCTTTTTTTCGAACGCACTATTTACCCATTCGCCTTAGCCATTCCGGCTGGGCACCTCGACAGCAACGAAATGGCATTGCCTGCGGTGATACGCGAATTAAACGAGGAGACAGGTATCCATGTTGAGCGTGAGACGGTAAAACTTTTCTCTGAAGAAGATGTAGCCGGCGACCAATGCCGTCGCGGAGCGGATCACCATCGCTGGCACCTCTATTGCACTACCATAAACAAAAAAGAACCTGTGCTTGAAATCAATAATGAGGGCGTAAAGCCAGAATGGCTAACCCTTGAAGAAGCAATCGACAAAAAACTAGTGTACTCTGTAAAGTATTTCATTGAAAAATATGGAGACAAATTGCTTAAAAATACGCGCCGGCCTGGCATATAGTTGCTGTGCCTATATGGATACCTACCTTCGATTCGGTAGATACACCGCCACTTGTTCGGCCATTAGGCGGGGTAGTAAAAAACCGCAAAAAAGTAAAAGAGCCTCCGTGCCTGAAGGCTCTTTTGTTGCTATTCTAACCAAAATGGTAAAGGTAAATACTTGATATAAGT
>MHIE01000024.1 GCA_001817345.1 Candidatus Buchananbacteria bacterium RIFCSPHIGHO2_01_FULL_44_11
AAATTTCACCTGTCCTTTTTCTACGGCTTTTTTGTCAAACACTTCGCGGGGAATGACCTTGAATTGAATATCAATGCCAATTTTTTTTGCGCTTTCAAAATCCAGCCCCATTTCATAATCAAATCCCAAAACATCGGCTTTGGTGATCTTTTTCTCTTTGCACTCCGCGATTACTCTTTCAAGAAAGTTGCTGGTTACCGGCGTGTCAATTTGTCCAACAGCCACTAAACGATCTCTTTTCTTGCCAACAAATACATTGAAAGAATCAACTGGCTCGGCTTTATAGGCGGAAAGGATAAGTTTGATAAATTCTTTTTCTTTATTTTCTCGCTGGATTCTCTTTTCTTCTTCACGCAAATTTTCATTCACAGTCAAAAACTTTTCTCGTTCATATTTGCCGATATTAAGTATTTCAAACGCTCTAAAATCTTTGCCAGCTTTTTTGAGTTCTCTTTGTACGCCAATCAATCTTTTGCGAGTAGTGTGGATAGAAAATCTGCCTAAGTCGGAGCCAATCCATTTTCTGCCTAATTTTTCCGCTACTGCCAAAGTCGTTCCAGAGCCACAGAAAAAATCGGCAACCAAATCGCCCTCGTTCGACGAAGCTTTTATAATTTTTTCGATTAATTCTTCCGGTTTCTGTGTTGGGTAATCTAGTCGCTCTACGGCCATTCCGTTGATAACTCCAATGTCCCAAACATCTCCGGATAATTTTAAGGTTTTATCATCAACTTTAGATTTATCTGCAACCATTGTTGCACCTTTTATTCCCGTTGCTAGACGCCTTAAAACCTCGCCACCTCGTTTTTCCATAACATCATAGCCGTTAAATATCCTTTTACCTTCTTCAAAATTACTTTTTGTATAATAAAAAATCGTATCATGCTTTCTATTCCATGCGTCCTCAACATGCAAGCCCCAAGAATATTTCCAAATAATTTCTGCACCAAAACAATTATTTCCAAAAATTTCATCCAAAACTAATTTCATAAATGCGCTTACTCTATAATCACAATGCACATAAATACTTCCGTTATCGGCCAAAAGCCCGTGCATAAGTTTCAATCTTTCGTAAATCATGGCAATAAAACTATCCACGCCATTACCCCAAGTGTCACGAAAAGCAATTTCTTCAATAACCGATGGTTTTTTGGTGAATGATTCCTCACCAATTGCTACTTTCATCGAAAAATCTGCACCAACATCAAAAGGCGGATCGATATAAATCAGTTTAAGTCCGCTTTCGGCTTCAATTTGTTTTCGGAGTGGACCATTTTTGAGCGATGATAAAATCAGTTTATTGTCGCCCCAAATAAGTTTATTTGACCAACCCTTGATCTGTCTGCCGGAAGTATCAAAAAGAGTAGTTTGCGCCGTGATTTTTTCCTCGCTTCTCGGTTCGTCAATATGTTCAATGGCTTGAAAAGGCAAAACCATATTTTCCACTTCATCGGTTTTGCCATTCCACAAAAGCTCAACTTCCTTGTCTGTATCAAAAAGCAAAAACCGGTATTTTTCCGGCAAAGGTTTGCCCGATTCCAAATACTTTATAACATCTCTTTTTTCGTTGTCGGTGAGGTTTAGTTTATTGCTCATATTTCTTATTACCTATTGTTATTGTATCCTCTTTTCCCCTTATAAATAAATCGTTTTCGTAGCCCCGCATCGAGTGCGGGGTAAACTCCGCGGAGAAAACACCTTATTCCCCTCTATAATTAAAGAAAAAGAAATTTTAAAATTTTTTAAAACAATTGGGCGCCTGCCCGCCGTAGCTTCAGCGGAGGAGGGATAGCCCAAAAAAGAAAAGGAATATTTCAGCTGACTAGTATTATGCGAACCCTGTTGATATTTTACCTTAAATAAGATAAAATTCAAGGTTTCGCATTCTTTCATCGCCAATGCGACATATTAAGTAAAAAACCAAGCCGTTTTTCCTCTCCGTGGTCGGAGAGGGGAAACTGAATATAGCGCGCAGTGCTATGTTTTTTGATGCTTTAAAAAAACCAAAGTCTTTAATTCTCCTTGTCATCCCGCACTTGATGCGGGATCCAGGGCTAGTTTATGAAGCTCTGGATTCCCGCGTCCGCGGGAATGACATTATGGGGAGGGTGGGGGGTGTGCGTGGCGATATATGAAAATTTATTATGTCTACATTTTAGCCAGTAAGCGCAATGGTACTTTATATATTGGCGTGACCGGCAATTTGGTAAAAAGAGTCAACGACCATAAAAAAGGAGTGGTTGATGGTTTTACTAAAAAATATAAAGTACATATGTTGGAATTAAAATTACCCCACTTCAGTGGGTGTAAAGAAGCCGACTAAAGTCGGGTAATATAATTTTAAGACGGACCAGCCTCCGGCTGTCATCAACCATATTATACTTTTTTTATGCCCCGATTAAATCGAGGCATCCAGGGTTGATTGGCATAAACTCTGGATTCCCGCTGGAGTTTACCCCGTTCTGGATTCCCGCTTATCCGCCAGAGGCGGATCTGCCTCTGGCATGACGCGGGAATGACAGAAACGGGGTGGGAATGACATGCCGTGGAGGCTTATTTTATCTCAATATTAATACCCTGGCTTTTGTAGCGGTAGCCGTTGGCATTGGTGATTTCCGCCTCAAGCTGGCCGGAGCTAGGTTCAGGCGCCTGAAGCCATTGCAGACTCAGGTTGCCGCCGGGGAATTGCCTGGCGGTGTTGATATAACCGCCGTTATAGTATAAATCAATTTTTTGGATATTTTCCGGCCTGGTCAAACTCGCTTTAATCGTTATCGGGAATTGGCTGGTTTTGAGGGTCTGGCCGTTCTTGGGATTTTCCCAGTTAAAATTTACCGGGGCAGTCGGCAGCTGGAAATTTAAATCAATTTGACTGCTGGAGTAATTATCTACCTCGTCGTAAATCATGGCTTTGAGAGGGTAAAAGCCGCTAGTGATCGCCGGGTCTTCGATAAAAACATTTAAATCAAAAGGAAAGTCCCTGACTGTTTGCATCAACTGATCGTCAAGGTAATATTCCACCCGGCTGATATTACGCGGAGAACTGACTGAGACTTTGGCGGAAAATTCCCGGCTGGAAATTGTTTGGTTGGCCGAAGGCTGAGTGATGGTAATTTTCGGTCTGTCGGCGCTGGTATGGACGTCGTCAAATTCGGTTGGTGGTTCTTCGGAAACAATATTATTATTGGTCGCCCAGCGCTGGACCGCTTCTTCCCAGCGTTTATATTGTTCACTGTCGCGATCTGGCGGCGTAGCACCCTGTGGGTCGTCTTTATTAATATAATATAAAATATTATGAACCTCGCGGAAAGTTTTTTCTTCCACCAGGCTTTCCGGCGTCAGGTTAGTGGCCAGTTTGCCCGAAATTTTGTCAATTTTTACTTTTACGCCCGCAGCGATTGTGCCGTTCAAGACCGGCTTATCGGTGGTTGTTGGTTCCGGTTCTCTAAATTCTTCAACTGGCGTGTCGCCCAAAACCCGGCTCATAAAACCTTGCCAAATTGGCGCGGCGACCACACTGCCGTCAGCCCCTCGCTTCATTTCTCCATTGTTGTTATTGCCCACCCAAACGCCAACGGCTAAGCTGGGGGTGTAACCAATAGTCCAGGCGTCATGGTAGTCGTTAGTGGTGCCGGTTTTAGCCGCCACCGGCCGCGAGCCCAAATTGAGTTTGTTGTTGGCGCCAAAAATAAAAGCCCGGGCGTCGTTATCCGAAAGAATATCGTTGATTTGGCGCGAGACCTGGGTTTCCAAAACCTTTTTTTCGGTTTTTTTGTATTCTTCCAAGACTTGGCCGTCTTTATCTTTAACTTCCATGATCGCCGTCGTTGGGTGCCACTCGCCTTCCCGGGCAAAAACGGCAAAGGCGTTAGTGTGTTCAACCAGTTTAACTTCGCCGCCGCCTAAGACTAAAGACAGCCCAAAGCGGCTGCGTTCACCCAAGGTGGTGTAACCCAGGCTTTGGGCTAGGTCAATAACGTTATCCACGCCAGTCAGGTAAATTGTTTTAACCGCCGGGATATTGAGTGAACCGGCCAAGGCTTGACGGATGGTCACCGGTCCGTGTTCTTTTAAGTCATAGTTTTTTGGTTCATAGTCTTTCAAATCGTAATTTTGGAATTTAGTCACTACGTCATAAAGAACCGTTTCAGGCGTATAGCCCTTTTTAAAAGCGGCGGCATAAACTATCGGTTTGAATGACGAACCCGGTTGGCGAGAGCTTAAACTGGCGTTGACCTGGGGGTCAAAAACGCAATCTTTGCCCGGGGCGCAGCCCTCTGGCGCCGGATCGCCAAAATAATCCTTGGAGCCGACCATGGCTAAAATTTGGCCGGTCTTAGGGTCAAGGGCGACTAAAGCGGCATTGTTAGCCTGCCAGTTTTTAACGTTAGTTTCCACGGTTTGAGTCACGACTTCTTCAGCAATCTCTTGCTTGTATAAATCTAAAGTGGTGACAACTTTCAGGCCGCCTTGTTCCACCACGGTTTCACCGTACCGATTAGTCAAATATTCTTTGACGTACATCACAAAATGGGGCGCAATAATATTTTCCGCTCTTTTTTTGAATTCCACTTTTTCGCCCTTAGCTTGGTCTGCTTCGCCTTCGGTGATGTAACCGAGCTCCACCATGCTGTCTAGGATCCATTGCTGGCGGTCAATGAGTTTATCAAGGTTGTTGCTGTAGTAAGTCGGTGACTGGGGTAAGGCCGCCAGAACAGCCGCTTCGGCTAGAGTGATATTTTTGACGCTTTTGCCAAAATAGGTTTGGCTGGCCGCTTCCGCCCCATAGGCCACCGAGCCGTAAGGGATTTCGTTAAAATACATTTGGAGAATTTCGTCTTTGGAAAATCTTTTTTCAATTTGATACGACAAAATCACCTCTTTGATTTTGCGGATGTATTTTTTTTCCGGCGACAGAATCGCGTTTTTAACCAGCTGCTGGGTTAAAGTTGAGCCGCCGGTTTTACTGCCGGTTAAAACGTTTTTAATCACCGACCGGATGATGCCGGTGAAACTGATGCCGCCGTGTTCATAAAACTTTCTGTCTTCGGCCGTCAGGGTGGCATTTTTTAGACTGTCGGGAATTTCCGAGAGTTCAACAAAACTTCTTTTTTCCGCGCCGTGAATGTCATAAAGCAAAGTTTCGCCGGTTCGGTCGTAAATTTTGGTGCTTAAGGCAATGGAGCGGTCAATGATTTTATTGGGATTGGGTAAGTCTTTGGCCACCCAGCCCAAAACAAAAAGACTGGTCAGGCCGCCAAAAGCGATTAATAAAACTAACAGGGTCAGCCCTAGTTTAAAAATTTTATTCAAAGGAAATTTACGTTTTGGCCGCCGGCCGCTGTAAAGCGGTCTTTGCCCGAATTGGCTTTTACGGCTTCGGGTTTGGCTAAAACGTTTTTTCCAGTCTTTTGGCGAGTGAGTTTTGACTGAAAGGCCGGGAATGGGCATGTTGTTTAATTGTTGAATAAGCCTAATTATTTTGATTTTATCATTTTTTGTTTCCATTGACAAATTAATTAATTTGTCGTATAGTTTTAAATTCACCGTTCTTTGACCACCCCTTCATACATTTGAAGATAAAATAGAAAATCAATATCCTTCCTTGAATATCAAAGGAGACGGCGATGAGCTTAGAAGGTTTGTTCTTAGTGCTTTGTGGCGTTTGCGCCATGGCTGGACACAGTATTATCCAGCGTTGGGCTCAGCGTGACGCCGTTCCCATCCTGGGTAAGCGTCAGATTCTGCTCGCCCAGCACGGCCTCAGCGCTTTGTTCCTGCTGACCGTCTGTGTTTTGTCCGGACTTGACCTGACCGCGGTTCAACCAGCCATTTTCTGGATTGGCGTTGCCGGTACGACTCTATTTAACATCGGCATTCAGTACGCCAATGTTGAAAGCCTGCGTTTGGGCGAAGCGTCGCTGGTTAAACCCATCCAAGCCCTAACTCCCGGTCTGGTAGTTTTCGCGGCCATGGTTTTGGGCGAAGTGCCTAGTCCTCAGGGTATGGTCGGCATTGTTCTGATTTCGGTCGGCGTCTATGTCCACGCTCGTGAGGATGCTAAGACTTTGGCCGAATGGCTGCTGCCGCTGACTTTCCTGTTTTTGCCGCGTCACTATGGCTTAATGGGAGAAACAGAGCGTCGCCAAGTCCGCCGGAAGATTAGGGCTTTGCGCTGGGCCTTTTTGTCGGCTTGCCTGGGCACTGGTGGATTGGTCTGCGATGCTTTGGTGGCGCGTCATGGCAGCGTCGCCCTGGGCTTTTTGATCCAGTCAGTCTGCCTGACCGGCGTGTTTGCCTTGCTAGTCTCGAACAACGGCGGCCATCAGCCACTGATTTTTCCCCGGCCTAAACTTTGGCGCCAGCCGATTTTTGCGGCCATGGTTTTGGGCGGGCTGTACTTTTTGCACATCTTGTTTGTCATGACCGCCTTCCGGTTTGGCCAGGTCGCCTATATTGGCGCCCTGAAGCGCCTGTCCATTGTCCTGATTGGGCTATTGTCGTGGTGGCTGCTTTCTGAGCGGCGGGCCAAGCGTCGGCTGATACCGATCAGTGTTATCACCGCCGGCGCGGTCCTGCTAGCTTTTGACAGTACCATTCAACGCTTCATCAGCCTACTGGAGGGTCAATAATCCCTATCCAACGAACATAAAAGAGCGGGTCCGCAAGGCGGTCCGCTCTCTTCTTTTATTTTCTCACGAATCGGATATTAATGAGTGAAGCCCTAAATAATATTTATGTCTATTATATAATTAAATTGTCATTGCGAGGACCCCGCCCTTTCTATGATATCTGAAGATTGTAGAAAGGGCAGGGGACGAAGCAATCCAGTTATAAACAGAAAGATTTATTACGTTTATTTATTAACTAATAAAAACGATACCGTGATATACGCCGGAGTAACTAATGATCTGGTGAGAAGAGTTTATGAACATAAAAATAAATTAGTTCCTGGTTTCACGAGTAAGTATAATGTTAATAAATTAGTTTATTTTGAAGAATGCAATGATGTTAATGCCGCTATTCTTAGAGAAAAGCAAATCAAAAGCGGTTCTAGACAGGACAAAATTAACTTAATTAATTCCGATAACCCTAGTTGGAAAGATCTAAGCGACGGCTGGTATTAGCTGGATTGCTTCGTCGGCTTAATACAACAAGGACTCCTCGCAATGACAGATTGAAACAAAAAAAGCAAGCCTCGCCTGCTTAAATGTTTATTTGTTTTTTTGCTTTCTTGAGAAATCCTACTGCCGATAAAACTTGGCCGCCACTTCCGGGCTGATTGGATTAATGATTAACCCGGAGCCGATTTCCACGCCGGCCCAAATTGAGCCGCGGGGGGTGATTTTCATGTAGAGGTGTTGGTCTTCGTCGTTAATCACCTGGTGAAAGTAGTAGTTATAAGGCAGTCCAAGCTGGTTAATTTTGACCAGGATTTTTTTGAGGATTTTGGCAAAACTCAGGCGTTCGGCCGGGGTCAGCAGGGTAATATTATCAATGTGTCGTTTGGGCATGAGCCAAATTTCATAGTTATGCATCGGCGCGATGGGGCAGAAAGCAATCATATTTTTATCCTGGAAAACCAGTCTTTGACCGCGCTGCTCTTTTTTAATCACCTCGCAATAAACGCAATGGCCGTGGCTTAATTTGTAAGCCTGGACTTTTTGGGATTTGTCTTTAAGCTGAGGCGGCAGAAACTGAGTGGCAAAAATTTGCGAGTGAGCGTGGCGGAGTGAAGCACCGGCGGCCCCACCGTCATTTTTGAAAATTAAAATGTACTCAATCTTTCTGTCTTTGGTGATCGCCTTAGTCCGCCTCGCGTAAACGGACAAAATTTCCGCGATTCGCTGGCTGGATAAATTTTCCACTTCCGCCAGGTGGTCGGGGGTTTCTACCACTACTTCTTGATAACCATAAGCCTTGGGGTTATTTGGGCTCACGGCCGGAAATTTATTTTTTAGAACTTTTATCGCCCAGGGCTCTCCAGGCAACCGAGTGGCGTTAGCGGTCAGTAAAACTTTGCCGGCTTGGTCAATATTTGGGGGGCAAAAAACACATAAAGCTTTGGCTTTAGCTTGATCAACGTCGTGGGGCCGGCCGCCGCGCCGGGGAGCGATGATGGTGTATTTTTCTTGGATGTAGTCTTTGCGGATTTCTGGCTTCATCCCGTTAGAGGCAGGTCGCGGTCTTCACCGTATTCCTGCGTTAATATTCTTACTCTTAAATTATTGTATTATAAATTATAGTATTGCCCATTTGGTCGCGACCGCGGCCTCTAACGGGATTCATAAAGACATGATGCTAATCTACGAATTAAGATGCTAGTCTATAACATCCCCTCACCTGTCCCGTATAAAAAGGCTTAAAGCTTCTCCGGGACACCCTCTCCCTCAGGGAGAGGGGTTAAGGGGTGAGGGTATTCATAGATTAGGATTGGTTAGCGCTGCAAATGGCAATCGCCAGGGCGTCAGCGGCATCATCAGGTTTAGGAATTGATTTTAATTTTAGGATGATTTTGACCATTTGTTCAACTTGGTTTTTTGAAGCCTGGCCATAGCTGGTCAAAGCCATTTTGACCTGAAGCGGGCTGAATTCAACTATTGGGATATGGTGTTGGCCGGCGGTGAGTAATATTACCCCCCGGGCCTGGCTGACGGCAATGGCGGTTTTGGCGTTTTTGGCAAAAAAGATTTGTTCAACGCCGATTAGTTGCGGCCGGTATTTTTTGATCAATTTATTCAGCTCCTGGTAGATTGTTTTTAGCCTGTTTTCAATCAGGGTTTTAGCCGGCGTTTTAATTGAGCCGCAGTCAATGGCGGTTAATTGGTGGCCCAGTTTTTCAATCACGCCAAAACCGGTATCAGCCAAGCCCGGATCAATGCCCAAGATAACAATTGGCGATTGGCGATTGGCGATTGGCGATTTAAACTTCGGCATTGGTGTAGTAGTTACTCACGTCTTCATCGGCTTCCAGCTCGTCAAAAATTTTTTCTAATGTTTCTTTTTGGCCGGCCGCTTCTTTTTTTTCTTTGGCTACCCACTCAATCTCGGCGTATTCTGTTTTTATACCCCTAGCTTCCAGTCGGTCTTTGATTTTTTTTAAATCGTTGGGCTGAGTGTAGACGGCCACCCCGTCCGAGTCAGTCACAATGTCTTCGGCCCCGGCGTCAATTAACTCTAATTCCAAGTTTTCATCAATTTTTTCAATTCTAATTATGCCCTTTTGGCCAAAAAACCAGCGAACGCTGTTTGGCGTCCCCAAGCTGCCGCCGTATTTAGTCAGCGTGTGTTTAATGTTCGCGCTGGTGCGGTTGCGGTTGCTGGTTAAAGTTTCAATAATAAAAGCAATGCCGCCCGGGCCAAAACCTTCATAAGTCACCGATTCAATGGTACCGCCGCCCAGTTCCCCGGTGCCGCGCTTAATCGCCCGGTCAATGTTATCTTTGGGCATATTAATCACCTTGGCCTGGTCAATGGCCAGTCTGAGCCTAAAGTTAGTTTCCGGGTTGCCACCGCCCAGTTTAGCCGCAATCGTGATGGCATTGCCCATTTTGGTAAATAAAGCGCCGCGTTTGGTATCAGCGGTGCCTTTTTGGCGGTGGATTTGAGCCCACTTAGAATGACCAGACATAAAAAAGTTTAGAGTTTAAAAATCATTTTCATCTTAACAAATTTACCGTTTTCTTTCAATTTTTTGACTTCCATATTTTATCAAATTTTAGTATAATTTAAGGGTAATGTTTAGCCAGACTTTGTTAATTAGCTTATGACAATCAGTAGGATATGAGGGTAATTAATCGAGCTATTATTTTTTTTAACCAGCGCCAATATCTTTGGTATCTGTTGCTTTTTGCCCTAGCTTTTAGCTTATTTGCCTATCTGCAGCTTGACCCGACTTTTGCCGACCCGGATTCTTTCTACCATGCCAAGATGGCCCAGGTCTTGCGGGACCAGGGTGTGGTAACCGAATTCCCCTGGCTGTCGGCGACCACCTTGCGTTATGACTATACCGATCATCATCTTCTTTACCATATTTTGCTTATTCCTTTTGTCAGCATTTTGCCGCCCTTGGTGGGGCTAAAGCTGGCCACCATTTTTTTTGCCAGTTTATTTGTGGTTTTGTTCTTTTGGCTTCTGCGCAGCTTAAAAGTGAAGGGCGCTCTTTGGTACGCTTTGTTTTTACTGACGGTTAATCCCTTTATCTTCCGGCTGAATTTAGCCAAGGCTCAGGCCGTGGTTTTAATTTTGCTTTTTCTAGCTTTGTATTTTTTATTTAACCGCCGCTATCTGAGCTTACTTTTCGCTTCCTGGCTTTACGTCTGGCTTTACGCCGGCTGGCCGCTGCTTTTGGTTCTCAGTTCGGTTTATCTATTGGTTAATTGGTTTATTTATCAAAGGCAAGGCGGTTGGCTGATCATTCAAAGAATCAGGCACAAAGCTAACGGCCAGAGTCTATTTTTGCTTTTCAGCGTCATTTTGGGTTTGGCCGCCGGCGTGTTTTTTAGTCCTTATTTTCCCCGCAACCTTTATTTTTATTGGCAGCAAACCTTTAAGATCGCGTTAGTCAATTACCAGTCGGTGATTGGCGTCGGCGGCGAGTGGTACCCGTTTTCTTTCAGCCAGCTGCTCTTGGGCGCTTTGCCTTTCTTTATTGTCTTTATCGCCGCTTTGACTTTATTTATTTATTACCGTAAAAAACAAACCGTTTATTCCTGGACTTTTTTAATTTTCAGTCTCCTATTTTTTATTTTGACTTTAAAATCGCGGCGTAATATTGAGTATTTCGTGCCTTTCGCCCTGGTTTTTTCCGGCTTGGTTATAACCAATCTCTCGGTCTGGCCGGCAAAATTTTTAGCTAAGTTAAAACTAGTTAACCTTAGCTGGGCATTACCGTTGATTTTATTTTTGTTATTTTCCTCAATTTTTATCCGCGATCTAATGCTAGTTAAAGATTCTTACCGCCAAGGTTTTTCTTTTACTAAGTTCAGCCAGCCCGCCAATTGGTTAAAAGAAAACACGCCGCCCGGCTCAATTGTTTTTCACAGTGATTGGGACGAATTCCCCCTGCTTTTTTATCATAATAGCCACAACCGCTATCTGGTCGGTTTGGACCCGACTTTTATGTATACCTATGATCAAGATTTGCATCAAAGCTGGGTAGAGATCACAACCGGGAAATCAAATCAAAATTTGCAGCCGATGATCAAAAATGTTTTTGGCGCCGACTATGTTTTTGTTGATTTTAATTCTAACGCCGAATTTGACCGCAATTTGGCTAATAACATTTTTTTTCAAAAAGTTTTTGAAAATCAGGAGGCCCGAGTTTATAAAGTAATTGAATGATTATTGCCAAACTAATCCGCCGGTTAGCGGATAAAAACTTAATGTTTTTGTTTTTTCTTAACGCTGTCTTCTTTTGGCTCAGCTTCACAGCTTTAAGAATTTTTTTGATTTTTGCCAATGGTTTTAACCATTCTTTGGGCTTAGCCGGTGGCTTAGCCGTTTTATTTTATGGCCTGATTGAAGATCTGATTTTTGTCCTGCCCTTTTTTTTCGCCCTAGTTTTGGTTTCTTTAGCCATCGGCCCAAGAGGGCTGAACCTGGTTGGGTTTAAATTTTGGTACGTTTTTATCTGCGCTTTTGAACTGCTATTTTTGTTTGCTTATTTTGTTGACATCCTATTTTTTTCCTTAGCCGGTTCTCACGCCCATCTTTGGACCTTCAATTATTTGTTTCAGCTGAAATATTTTTTCAGCTCGATTGGCGGTTTTTTAAGTTTTTATAGCTTGTTAGTTTTTGGCCTGCTGTTCCTATTGTTTATTGTCGTTAACTACTGTTTAGTGGTTAGCCTTAAAAATGCTGGTCGTTTTAAACCAAAATTGCTTGGTTTATTTTTTAGCTTTATTTTGTTTTTTATTTTAAATCAGACGAATCAGGCTTTAGTCATTAACGACGTTCTGGCCGAGGATTTAAGCAATAATTTGTTTGTTTATATCGCCTCAACCAAAGATTATTATCATTGTGTTGCTGAGGCGGTGACTGGTAACGCTTCCGGCCTTCAATCGGCCGTTTTTAATAATCCATTGCTTCGTCCCGAGTCTTTGCCTGGCGGCGAGGTTTATTTAGACGATCAATACCCGTTGGTTAAAGCCAGTCCCCATGTTTTTTGTGCTTTAAATAAAGAACAAGCTGAGTGCCGCTTGGATAATGACCAAGACGGCTATTTATTAGTTCAAGATTGCGACGACACTAATCCGCAAATTCATCCCGGCGCCTTTGATCAACTAAACAATGGAGTTGATGAAAACTGCAACGGTCTGGACGATGCCAAGCCTAATGTTATTCTGATTGTTTTAGAGTCGTTTGGTGCGGAATACACCCAGCTCAACGAGTCGGCCGATCCTGAGATTACACCCAATTTTAATAGTCTTTTGGGCCAAAGCTTAAATTTCAAAAATTTTTACAGCAACGGCGTTGACACCATCAGTTCCATTGCCAGCTCACTTTGTTCAGTCTATCCGTACCCTGACCCGGCCAGTAATGAAATTTATGAGTCCGGTTTGGACCTTTTGTGCTTACCCAATATTTTGCAGCAATTTGGCTATCAAACTTTGGAGATGCAGGCCGGCGATCTGGATTTTTTAAATAAACCGGCCCTTTTTAAAAAACTTGGCTTCCAGCAGTTTAGCGGCAAAAAACAGTTTGGCAATCAGGATGAAAATAAATGGGGGATTACCGATCGCCAGCTTTTTTCCGAAATAACTAAAAAGTTAGACCAACCAGCTGATCAGCCGTTCTTTTTGACAGTTTACAGCCTGGCGGTCCACCACCCTTTTGATTTGCCCGAAGACGACATTGTTCAGCAATATGTCCAAGATGATTTTGGCAACAAAATTTTAAACCTTTTGCATTATACCGATCAGGCTTTGGGGGAGTTTTTTGAACAAAATAAAAATAAAGATTGGTTTAAAAATTCAATTGTCCTGATTACCGCCGACAACGGCCAGCCCCTGGGCCAAAGACGGATTTTTAATAAGGGTAATTTCAACCATGTTTTTGAGGAAAATGTTTGGGTGCCTTTAGTCATCCTCGGCCGGCCAGACCTAAATGGTCAGCGCGATACTATCAGCAGTCATATTGATATTACGCCCACTATTTTAGATTTACTCGGCATTGACGTGCTTAATCATTTTATTGGCCAAAGTTTAATTAAGCCGAATTTGGCTTACGCCGATTCGTTTGTTTATTCCATGTCAAAATTCGGTAAGTGCATGATGGCGCTGCGCCAAGGGGATTATAAGTTTATTTCGGATTTGCGCCAGACCTATCAGTTTTTTTACAACCTAAACTCTGACCGCGATGAAAAGCATGACTTGAGCGGCTCAATGACCGATCAGTTGGCCGGCTTTAAAGACAAGGTTTTCCAAACCTATTTAGGCACGATGCATTTGTTTTTGCAAAATAGATTTTGGTCGTCTCATTATCAACAACTGATGGAGCAAGCAATTAAAAATTAAAAATATCAATGTGAAAGTGCTTATTGTCGTACCGGCTTATAATGAAGAAAAAGTTTTAGAGGCTAATATTCTCAAGATTCTTGATTTTTGCCAAAAAAATTTAAAGGCAGATTTTGAAATCGTTATTGTTGACAATCAATCAACTGACGCTACCGGTCAAATCGCCCAACGCTTAGCTAACCAATATCCGGCCGTCCATTATTTGGGCATTGATCAAAAGGGCAAAGGCTTTGCCATTAAAAGCGGCTGGCAGTCGTCGTCGGCTGATGTTTACTGTTTTATGGATGCCGATTTAGCCACCGACCTGTCCGCTTTACCGGCTTTGGTCGAGGGTATCAGCGCCGGTTACGATTTAGTTTGTGGCAACCGGTTTGATCCCCAGTCTAAGATTAAGCGTTCCGGTTTTCGTCGCCTGGTTTCGTTTGTCTATCGTCGGGTTTTAAAAATGTTTCTTGCCGTAAAAATTGATGACGCGCCCTGCGGCTTTAAGGCGGTTAATCATCAGGTGAGAGTAAAACTTTTGGCTCAAGTGAAAAATCAGGCCTGGTTTTTTGATTCCGAGCTGGTAATTTTGGCTGAAAAATTGGGCTACAAAATCAAGCAAATCCCGGTTACTTGGGTTGAGCCAAGAACGGCTAAGGATAAAAGCCGGGTTAAAGTGTTTTCTTTAGCCCTTAATTATTTTAGGGAGATCTGGCGTTTAAGAAAGCAGTTGCCCTAATTTTTATGGCTAAAACTTACATTGTCATTCCGACCTATAATGAAAAAGATAACGTTGTTTTGTTGTTGGAACGGATTTTTAGTCTGGCCATTAATGATTTGTACGTTTTAGTGGTTGACGACAATTCGCCCGACGGCACCGGCGCCATGGTAGAAAAAGTTAAACGGCAATATCCTAATCTTAAAATTTTGCATCGTCCGGCTAAACTCGGTCTGGGGCCGGCTTATATCGCCGGTTTTGGCGTTGCTTTAAGCGAGGGCGCGGATTATATTTTTGAGATGGATGCCGACCTGTCTCATGATCCCCGCTATCTACCCGATTTTTTAGAGGCGATTGAAAATTTTGATCTGGTTTTGGGCTCACGATATATTGTCGGTGGCGGGGTAAAAAATTGGGGACTGGTCCGGCGTTTAATCAGTCGTTTTGGTAACTGGTATGCCCGGCTGATTTTGGGTCTGTTAATTAGTGATTTAACCGGCGGTTTCAAATGCTACCGCCGCCAAGTGTTAGAACAGCTGGACTTTGCCAGTCTCAGTTCGGTTGGCTATAATTTTCAAATTGAAACCACTTATCAAGTTTATCGGGCCGGTTTTAAAATTAAAGAAATTCCGATTGTTTTTACCGAGCGGTTGCAAGGTAAATCAAAATTTTCTTTCAAAATAATTTTGGAAAGTTTTTGGCAGGTAATTTTATTGCGCTTTAAATCGGTCGGCAAACGCCGTTAACTTTGCCTGTTCTAGACTATGACTTTACTTCAAATTTTAAAAACTATCAGCCGCTCCGAATGGCGGTTTTTTGTCCGCCTGGTTTTAGGCGTAATGATCATTGTTAACCTGCCCTTATTATATGGTTGGCTGAATACGCCTTCCGGCGCGGTTTTTACCGGTATTCATTTTGCTCTGCCTAATGACTGGTTTGTTTATTATTCTTATTTAGAGCAGGCAACCCAGGGTCACTGGTTATTTTTTGATCTATTTACCGCCGAAGTTCATCGGCCGGTTTTAAATATTTTTTGGCTTGGAGTTGGCCTGGTCGGCAAATTTTTTGGTTTGTCCGGTGTCGTGGCTTTCAATCTAGTTAAAACGGCTCTGATCCCCATTTTTTATTTGGTCGCTTATTTGTTTTTAGCTTGTTTATTCGCTGACTCACAAAGACGCAAAGTTTCTTTGGTTTTGCTGTCCTTTGCCTCCGGTTTAGGCACTTTTTTGGTTCACTATTTCATTATCTATCCCAAAAACGTTTTTAGCGGTCAATTCCATTGGCCGATGGATTTGTGGGTGCCGGAAAGTAATACGTTTTTTACGCTTTATACTTCACCTCACTTTATTGCTTCTTTAACTTTGCTGCTTTTGGTTTTTTTATTAACCTTGATTTTTGTTCAAACCGTTAAATTCCGTTACAGCTTTGGCGCCGGCTTATCCGCTTTGGTTTTATTCAGCTTTCATCCTTTTCACGTTTTGACGGTTTTTGGCGTTGTTTTTGTCTATTTTCTCAGTTTGTTGGTTTGGCATCAAAGAATTCTTTGGCCATTGCTAGCGCATTATTTTGTTTTATTGATCTTTTCGGCGCCGGCGGTTTTTTACTATTCTTATTTAATTCAGACTGATTTTGTCATGCGCCAAAAAGCGTTGCAGAATATTACGCCGACCACGCCGTTTTTAATTATGCTGATTAGTTACGGCTTATTATTGCCTTTAGCTTTAGCCGGATTTTATTTTTTAGTTAAAAACAAAAATTTTAGTTTTACCAATCAAGGTACCGCCTGGCTTTTAGTTGTCGGTTGGGCCGTGGTTCAGTTGCTGCTAATTTACGCGCCGGTTAACTTTCAGCGCCGGTTAACCGAAGGGCTGCATTTTCCCTTAGCGGTTTTAACTACGGTTGGGCTTTTCGGTCTTGGAGCCTGGCTGAGCCGGCGCAAGAATCGCTTGAGCCAGCTTTTGTTCACTCAGCGCTTGACTATTATTTTTGTCGTCGGCGCTTTATTAATCAGTTCCACTTTGTTTTTATTGGCCGTGGACTTTGTGATTTATCAGAATCGCGCTCAGCTGGCTTATCTTGAGCCAGAAATTATTGAGGCGGTAACGTGGCTCAAACAAACTGACGCTGGCAGTATTGTACTTAATATTGACAATCAGGGCGTTAATTTGATTCCGGCTTATGCCGGCCGGCGGGTTTATGCCGGCCACGGCGTGGAAACTCCTTATTATTTATTTAAACAGCAGGCCGTGGCTTGGTTTTTTAGTCATGACCGGGCTGAGCCGATGGAAAAAGATTTTTTGGCTGAGCGGCAGATTGATTATATTTTTTACAGCCCGCTGGAGAAAAGTTTAGGCAGCTATAATCCGGCGGCTAAGTCCTATTTGGAAGAGGTTTACTCTAACTCCCAAGTTCAGATTTACCAAGTCTTATGATTTTACTCGGCCGCTTTTTGCCCAGGCCCGTTATTGATAAATTATGAAAGAATTATTTAAGTCAATCACTCAGTCGGAATGGCGGTTCATCATTTTGATGAGTTTGGTTTTAGTGATAATTACCGGCGTGCCTTATCTGTACGCTTATTTGGTCGCCCCGGCCGGTTTTAGCTATAACGGTTTAACTAGCTTAACCCCGGCCGATAATCCGGTTTATTATTCTTATATTAATCAGGTTAAGCAAGGTAATTTTTTAATTAATGATTTGTTCACGACCGAGCCTGAGCCCTTTGGCATGTTTAATGTTTTTTGGCTGGTGACCGGCCTAATCGCTAAAGTTTTTTTGTTACCACCGGCATTGGCGTTTCACCTTGTCCGTTTGTTACTGATTCCGGTTTTTATCGTCGCGGTTTATTGTTTTATCGGCTTATTTTTTAGCGAGCCGAAAAAAAGAAAGTTTTGTCTTTTTTTCCTTCTTTTTTCCGCCGGCCTGGGCGTTTATTTTCTCGGTCAAATCAGTGCCTTTGATTTAGCCGATAAACCCGGCTACTGGACGCCAAACGATATTTGGATTCCCGAGTCAATTGTTTTTTTAACCCTTTATAAAACCCCGCATTTTATCGCTTCCTTAACTTTGATGATTGCTATCTTTGGGCTGATGATTTTTTCTTTTTTAGAGAAGCGTCTGAGCTACGTCTTAACCGCCGGAGTTTTAGCCTTGGTTTATTTTAACTTCCATCCTTTCTACATCCCGATGGTTTTCGCCACGTTGGGTCTGTATCTTTTTTTCTTGATTTTAAAAAACAGAAAAATTCTTTGGCTCCAGGCCGGGTATTTCATGCTATTTATCATCATCAGCAGCCCGGCGATTTTTTACCATTTTTGGGTTTTAGCTAACAATCCAATCATGGCTTTACGGGCCAGCCAAAACATCACCATTGCCCCGCCGTTTATTTTTATTATCATCGGTTACGGCTTTTTGTGGCCGCTGGCGGTTCTGGGTATTATTTGGCTGATAAAAAGAAGAGAGCTGAATCATTATTTCCTGTTTTTACTGAGCTGGCTTTTGGTTTCCGTGGCTTTGGTTAATTTTCCTATTCAGTTTCAAAGCCGCTATACCCAGGGTTTGCATTTGCCGTTAGCGATTTTTTCGGTGGTGGCCTTGTTTTTTTTGGCGGACAAATTTTTAACGCCTAAAAATTTAGACAAATACGGTCTTTGGCTGGGCAATCAGTATTTGGCGGTGATGATTTTTATTGTAATATTAGCCGCTTCCAACATTTTTAATCTGACCCGGGATATTTATTACTTCAGCCTAAAGCCGGAGCCGGTTTTACATTATTTTTATCTTTCGCAAAATGAAATTGCCGCTATCAAGCATTTGGCTACTCTGGTTTCAAACCAGCAAGTTTTAGCCAATGATCAGGTTTTATCTTTATTCATCCCTGGCTTGGCCAACCAGGCGGTTTATTTGGCTCATGAGATTGAAACCGTTGACTACCCGGTCAAGGCTTATTTCTGGCAGTGGTTTTTTGGCACGGATAAACAAGACGTTCAAAAGCAGGAATTTTTAGTCAAAAACGGCATTGATTATTTGTTTTTTTCTCAGTCTAAAAAAACGCCGGCTAACTTTAATCCGGCGAATAAAAATTATTTGCAATTAGTTTATCGGAACGCTGGCGTTGAAATTTATCAGGTTACTCAACCGTAATTTCACCCAAAGCGATTGGCTCAGCCAAAGTTTCCAGTTGATCAATCGTGTCTTCAGCTGAGCGAATGCCGTTGATGTCTAAGCCGCCTTTAATAATTGCGACTAAGTTGATTGTCACTTGGTAATCACCGGCCGATAAAGTTTTGTCGGCACTAAACCAGTAGTCCGTCTGGACAATTTGGTCTATCGGCCAAAGGCCAGGCGCTAAAATGTCGTAGCCCAGCGGGTAAATTTTTTCTTTAACTTTTTTTCCATCTTGCCATAGACTCAACTGGAAGCGGTAGGGGACAGTTGTAATTTTCAGTGGTTGCCAAAACAATTGGTAGTGGTTATTTTTTAATTGGTTGTAACCGAGGAATTCTAATTCCTGGCTGATTACAATGTCAAAAGCCATCTCAATCTTTGGCCGACTGGGTAGTAGAGTCACTAAATTGTATTGATTTTCCGCTCCTTTTTGGTAAAGAGCCAAAGTGTCATTTAGGGCAATTAGGCCAAAGCCATCCAGGGTCTTGGCCCAGCCCGCCAGCGCGGTTTGGTAGTGTTGTTGATAAAAGGGATTTTGCTGGTATTGGAGCTGATAGCTGATTAAATTTTTATAATCAATTAGTAGATACTCGGTGTCAGCCGGTAGTTGGTAATCTTCGCTCAAAAATTGTCTTTGACCCAAAAAAGCGTAGTTAAAAGAATAAAGATCTGGCCGAGACGACAGATTAGCCAGAAAGTCATAAGTCGCCGCCACTTTAGCTTGGGGCGGTATTTTTTTTATTAACTCCTTTTTAGCTTCAGTTTGAGTCCACTTCAGTCCGTTTTGTGCCAGCTGGTTGACGCTGCCCGGCAGCGGCCCTAAAGTCAAAGAAGCATAAATAACAGTGATAAAAAATAACAGAGCCGCCATCTTTTTTTCTTGTCTTATCAATCTTAGTATGGTTGATTTTGTTGTTTCACCTTGGTTAATAATATAATCCAAGCCGTAAATTAAGCTGATAAACAGCGCCGGCAAAAACAAAGAGGCATAGTGCATGTACAGCAAAGTGGCCGATAGGCCTGCCGAGCCCAAGGCCAGCTGAGCTAAAATCGCCGATCCTAGGATAAGATTTTTTGGTTTGACTAGTGGCAGAAAAGCAAAGGGTAATAGAGCGGCTAAGATAAATTCCAAAGTTGGCAGTTGGGCTAGGTGGCTAATTATCAACCAGGGTTTGAGTAAGGCGTTTTGGATAAAGGTTAAGGGCGTTGAGCCGAGCCAAGAATAATAAACCAAGAATTTATATTGTCCAGCATCAGCAAAAAGAGCGGTAATTTTTAAACTTAGGATAAAATAAGCCACGCTTAAGATTATCGGCGTCAGTGACCATTTTAATTTTCTTTTTTCTAAGACCGCCAGAAAACCAAACGTCATAGTAACCAGGGCGACATCCTCACGAGCCAGCAACGCCAGGCCGATTAGAGCGACAAACGGCCAGAAGTTTTTATCTTGATAAAAATAGAATGACCAAAAAATAAAAAACACGGCTAAGGGCAGAAAACTGAATTCAAATAGATTGATGTTTTGGACAAAAGGGTTAAGCAGCCAGATTAAACTTACCGCCGCCGCCCAGGGCTGACTTAAAAGTTTTTTAGTAATTAAATAAAGCGGCCAGGCGCTTAAAGCTAAAATTACGGTTTGGAGAAGCAATAAAGTAATTGGGCTTTTGTAAAGCAGATAAATTGGTAAAAGCAGCAGCAGTATTGGGCTAAAGTGGTCGCCCAAATAAGTCGGCGCATGAATGCTTGAGCCAAATAAATTACCCAAGCTGGAATGGTAAAAAACTTGGTTAATAATCGCCAAATCCATGGCGTTGTAAGCGAAGTTAAAGTATTTCCAAAGAGTCAGGGCGCCAAAAATCAAGGTATAGACGGCGATGGCTAGAATCACGGCTTTTTTGGCGGCATCAGGTTTAGGCATATAATAGTATTTTAAGTTTTTAGCCAACAAAAAACAACCCATCGCTATAAAAATCTGGGTTGTTTAAGGGGGGAAGAATTTAGCCGGCCGTGGCGCTCTGCAAGCTGTTGATGACAAAAGCCGTGATAATATAGGCGCAGATGATAATAACGGTACCAATGACGGCGGCGACAATGGTTTTTTTGGCTTTCTCCACTCGGTCTTCATTGCCGGCTGAAGTCATCCACATAAATCCGGCATAAACCATTAAGGCGATAAAGATGATGCCCAGAAGGGCCAAAACGGCTTTGATTATTTCGGCAACAGTTTCAGCCAATGATGACTCGCTGATCGTGCCGGTTTGGCCGTAGACATCGCCGACCGGCTGCAGCTGTTGATTAATATCACCGGCTAAGCTGGGGCTGGCTGGATTCTTATCATCTTCTTCGGCGGCGATTATCATTATTGGTAGGAAAGCAAAAGACACAAGACTGATTAAACAAATTATTTGAAGCAAAAGTTTTTTCATATTTTTAATTTTAAAATTGATTTGCCGACTTAAATTAATTAGTTGATGATTGACAAAATTATCATTAACTGCTACAATGCGGTGGCTCGAGATCTTAGTGGCTACAATTAACGATCTCAGTCCAAGTCCAAAGGAGGACGCTGATGATGAAAAGACTGCTTTGGTCTTTATTGCTGGTCGCTAGCCTGCTTTATCTGGTGGGCTGCGCTTATTCCAGGGTCGGGGAGGCTCGGACCGGCGCTGAAGTGGCCCGATACGACTCCACCAAGACTTACTGGCAACGAGTCGGTGAAAGCTATCAAGCCGATGGTCCGGGCTTGGTCAGCCAGTCAACTTCGCTGGCTAATCCGGCTATGCGCTATATCGGCGCCCTGTTTAATTACCGGGATCAACCAGTGCGGTTTGAGTTCGAGAGCCGGCAAGCGTCGCTGGAGCAGGTGGTCCCGCCGCGTCAAGGAGTGGTCCCGGGTCGGGCCGACATCCAATTACCGGCCGGCTGGTACAATGTCCGGGTCTATATCCTTGGGCATCAACGTCCTTATGTTTACGGTTACCACGAGGTTAACCGGGCCAAGGGTGATTCAATGCGCCAAGGTGAGGTTCTGGATTTTTTCTACATCGCACCTTAACTCGAACACTCGATCTTTCAAATTTTCAAATCTGGCTAGTTTGCGACGGCTCCGGCCGTCTTTTTTTATTTAATACTATCTGGCAAAATAAATACTTCTTTGTTCCACGGTGGCTCGGAGCAATTTCTCTAAGACAAAAATGGTAATAGCATAAGCGGATAAAACAATGACCAGGCCAATTACACCGGCGACCATAATTTTTTTGGCTTTAGTAATTTTTTCTTCATTGCCGGCTGAAGTCAGCCAAAGGAAACCGGCGTAAATGATTAAAATGACAAAAATCAGACCCAAAAACGACAAAGCAGTTTTAATGATTTGGCTGATGACAA
>MHIE01000025.1:0-596 GCA_001817345.1 Candidatus Buchananbacteria bacterium RIFCSPHIGHO2_01_FULL_44_11
CCGTTCTCTAATACGCCTTTCGATCTCAACCGGGGAATCTTTGAACTGACACCAGACTAACTTCATTACCCCGCCGGCCTTCTCGACCGCCTGTTTGAGGAATGCCTGACTGGCGTGGCTGGAATAGGTGGCGGCGATAATGACTGAAAGGCCTTGCCTTAGATTGGCTTCTGCAGCCGCATGAAGAACGGAATAAGCCACTGCCATTCGTGCCTGTTCCCGCTGACGCGCTTGAGGCGTAGAAAGATGGTCTGCTGCCTGCGGCAAAGTGCAACTCGCCGGCGCTCCATCAATGTCGATGAAGTGAAGTCCTGTTTCCTTGGCCAGCGCCTGACCAAGTGTGGTTTTTCCCGAAAGAGGAAGACCAACAAGCACAACAACCATTTTTGATGTCATCGCCAGTACAACTCCTTGTTTTTTGGAATGAAATGAACAACAATGAACAACTCGGTACTATAGCATAAATTATTTACTGCGTCAAGCACCCGTCAAAAATCACTCTTGAAATGAATCTGACTGCGGTCTAAAGACCGCAGTATCTGGGCAAATTCTAATGCATAGTATCGGCTCCTCGCCACGCTAACGCGTTGGCGTAG
>MHIE01000025.1:604-22430 GCA_001817345.1 Candidatus Buchananbacteria bacterium RIFCSPHIGHO2_01_FULL_44_11
TAAGAACTGAATGTTACAAAACCTCATAAACTATAACTTGGCCGTCCGAGTAAACCTCTTGGTAAAGATTGAATTCGTCTTTGATTTGTTCAAAAGGCAAGTCGGGCAAATCGGCTTTATCCCAGGCAATATAATCCAAAGGGTATTGGCTGAAAATTTCCGGCCAGGGCTTAAGATAAAAATCCTGATATTGAGAAGTAATGGAAGAAATCCAATCAGCCGGCACCTGACTGCTGTTCAGTCCCCTAGTTTTAAAATACATACCGGAGATATCACGAAATATTGCCGGGTTAGTTTGTAAATAGTCAGCGGCTTGGTCCGGCTGAATATTTAACAATTTTAAAGTTAGTAAGAGATTATATTTATCATAATCAGGATAAGGCAACAGACTCAGGCCGGCTTTACTGTCATAATAAACATTCAGCGGCGTATAAATCACCATAAAACGATTGAGCATAAAAGAATCTACGGTTTCTAGGTCGCGGCCAGGGATTGGATAAAAATAAGATTCCGGCACATAAACCACTGCTTCCGGCTGAGCGTTTTTATTAAACCAGCCGATAACATCTTGATACTTTTGGGCTCGCCAATACTTGGCTAAATGATATTGGTAGGAAGCATTGTGAATTTCAAAAATATTAACAAAAGAGATGACAACAATAATAGTTAAAAGTAAATGCTGATAAACACTTTTGATTTTTATCTTGTCTAAAAATTGAAAAAGTAAAACGGCGATGACAATAATTAAAATCGGCCGGTTAAAATACCAATGGAAATGGCCAGCCTGCATCAGTTGGCCGGTGATGATTTGCTGGTTAATGGCGACTGCACCGCTTAAAACTAGCAGAAGTAAAAACCAAAAAGAACGACTCACCGGCTGCGGCCGATTTAGAATATAAACAAAAAATAAACAAACTAAAGCCAATAGAACGACGCTGCTAAAAACCGGCTGGTGGCTGGTGACCAGGCCATAATGCAAAGTCAGATTAGGATAAGAAAAATGCCGGCTTAAATTAAAAGAGTTTAAAAAATAAGGAACGGTAAATAAACTGCCAATCAGTAACACGCCTAAAACTTTTTTAAACTCAGCCGCTTGACGTCTGATTAAAGACACCAGACCTTGTAAACCTAAAAAAATCGTTAAAAATACCCAGGTATAAAGATAAACATGAATGGCCAGACCAAAAAGTAAAACGCTGTAATAAAAATAGCGCTTTTTTGTTGTTGCCAGCCGCTGCCAGAAAGCATAAAGAAAAGCCAAGAAAAATAAAGTACTGATTTGGGGATTAACCGGCCGGCTGTAAATGGAAAATTGATTTTCCGTTAAGTCACTGCCGGTTAAAATTTGCCAAAGCTGACCAGGAGAAGAAATTAGATTGTAGGCCAGGATAGTGACGATAGGAGCAAAGATTGCCGCTTTCTTATTGCCAGAGAGTCTCAAGACTAAGAAATAGATTAAAAGGAAAATCAGAGACGGACTCAAAAAACGAAATAGAATCGCTACGCCATTAATCCCCAGCCCCAGGACTAAACCAGAAAAACCCATTATTAACTCGGGCAAAGGCGGATAAACATAAGGCAAGTCTTTAACGGAAAATAAGGGACTGGCAATAGAATAATGGCCGTCATAAACCTCCCTGACCCGAGCCAGGTAATAGTATTCGCCGTCAGTTTCAAACATGTTAAAACCGCCGTATTGATCCCCAGCCTGATAAAAAAACAAAAGATTGGGAAAAATTATCGTTCCGCCGACGCTTAAGGCTAAGATCAAGGCCAGCCAGTGATTATTGAAAAAAGCCAGGATTTTATTCATACCGAATATTAGAAAAAAAACAAAAAATGTGGTAATCTAAAAAAGTAAGACAAAAATTGAACCAAAGAAATGCTTGACCGCCTAATTAAGACTTACCAAAAAAACAAAAGATTTATTGTTTATTGTCTGATCGGCTTTACCGGGGTCAGCTTGGATTTTTTTATTTTTTACCTTCTGAACAATCAGCTCGGTATTTACTATCAATACGCCAACGTCATCAGCGTTTCGCTGGGTATTGCCAATAACTTTGTCCTCAATGCCTTTTTTAACTTCAAAATGCTGGATAAATTTTTCAGCCGATTTTTGAAATTCTATTCTATCGGTCTTTTGGGGTTAGCCACCAGCGCCCTGTGTTTATATCTAATGATTGAGATTTTGACTTTAGAAACTATCGTGGCTAAAATTCTGACCATTTTTATTGTCACCGCCATCCAATACACCCTAAACAAAAAATTGACATTCAAACAAGCTTAAGGTTTGGTCTGGCCGGCTTTAATTTGTTTAATGTCTTTTTTAATTTGCGGCAACCCGCTTAAAATGTGCCAGACGATTTTCGGTAATTTTTTTACCGGCAAACCGCGGGAAGCGCCAAACTGCCTGGAGAAATGGGCGACGGGTATTTCGCCGACCGAAAAACCGGCGGCCCGGACTTTAACGGTCAACTCGGAATTAACGCAATGCTTAATCCGCCAAGTCTGCTGCAAGAGGAAACTAACCGCCTCTTTTTTTATTAACCGAAAACCACAATCAATATCGTGGAGTTTGGTGCCAAAATATAGAGAAATTAATTTATTAAAAACATAAGTCATCAGCAGACGGTACCAGACATCCTGCCGGTTTTTTTTCCAACCAATGACCATGTCATATTGCTCCAGCAGCGGATACATCCGCCAAAAATCAGCCGGGTCGTGCTGGCCGTCGCTGTCACTGAAAAAGATGACGGGATTTTGCGCCAGAGCAAAACCGTCTTTCATCGCGCCGGTGTATCCCCTTTTTTGCTCGCGCAGATCCAAAGTCAAAGGGTACTGCTTGGCCAAATTTTTTAAGATTTCTTTGGTGCCGTCGGTACTGCCGTCTTCGCAAATAATAATTTGTGAGCCGGGAATTTTAGCAATCACTTTATCATAAAAATCTTTGATCACCTGAGCAATGGTTTCGGCTTCCTGGTGAACCAAAAGGATTAAAGAAATTGGCTTAACCGATTGGCTAGTGATTTCAGGCATAAAACTATTGGTTAATTTTTTGGGCTAAAACCATGGACTTTTCAATGACTTTGTCGGAATTTTCATATTCAAATTCGGCAAACCGGCCGTTAGATTCAATCCCTTGCTCGCGTAAATAGCTTAAGACTTTATCGGTATTGGTCCGGTGAGACAAATCGTAAATCACATAAGCGTATTTTTCCCGACGGCAATCGGTGAAGTTAACCATCTCTTTTGATTCAATAAACCCCAGTTTAACCATATCATCAATGCAGCGGGAAACCAACTGGGCTTCAGGCATCTGGTCGTATTGGTCACCGGACCGGAAAGTGACTTCGGCCATAAAAGAGGCGGAATCGGCCAGGTGATAATTTGACCCCAGAAAATCGAGTTTACTGATCCGGTGAAAAATGACGTCCGGCTGAGGCACCATCACGGCAAAGTGATTGCCGACCAAATCTTTTTTAACGTTAATAATAACAATATAGATAGAATTGTATTTCATGGCGGCCACTGTTTGCTGAATAATGTCCGGGACGCCGGCTAAAACTTTAATAAATTCGTGAATGGGCAAACAGTTGATAATTTGGTCAAACTGATAACGATTTTTACCGGTAGTCACCAGCCAATTTTTAGCCGCCGATTCAATTTTAGTGATTGGCTCGCCTCGGGCAATCGTCACTGCTTGAGCCGATAATTTTTGACTGAAAGCGTCAACCATACTTTGATAGCCGCCGGCGATCGGATAAGAAAAATAAAGCTGATGGGTGTAGCCTTCGCTGTATTTGCCAGCCGCGGCGTTAATGATGTCTTCTTTGGGCGGCTGAGGAATGCGCTCAACCATCTGGGTATCCATCAAAGCCGGATCAAATTTCCAAATTTTTTCGTTATAGGGCCGCAAATAAAGCTCGGTAATGCCCTCGCCGAAAGTCTTTAAAAAAAACGCCAGCATGTTTGTGGCCGGCTGATTTTGATAAGGATTGTCCAAAAATTTTTCCAAGCAATATTGAATGTCGGCTTTAGCCTTTAACATGCCCAAAAAATTTTCAAAAGGATATTTAATGTAGCTGCCCTTAAGAAATATCTGATTAGAGCGTTCTAGCTGCTGGGTGGGGGTAATAGTCGTCATTAAATCCAGGACGGCTTTATTTTTGGAAAACATGATATGCGGCCCAATATCATAGGCCAAACCGTTGATGTTATAGGAACGGCAAAGACCGCCTAAGGCATCGTTTTTTTCAATAATCACGGCGGACTTATCCTTTAAAAAATAGGCTAGGCTTAAGCCCGCTATTCCGCCCCCTAGAATGCCAAATTTTTTTTTAATTATCGACACGAGTTAATTTTTTACTGCCTAATATTTTGGTTTCTGAACCAATCGGTGATCAAATGATTGACGATCATGTGAGCATCCTCAACTAAGCCGTAATCCTGACTGGGGACGATAATCATGTCGTCAACTAGGTCCTTGGCTTTACCGCCGTCAAAACCCAACAAGCCGTAAGTGTGAAGGCCCATGGCTTTAGCGATTTTTAGTAATTCAAGGATATTGATCGAGTTGCCGCTGGCGGAAATCACAATCAGCATATCGCCCTGACGGCCTAGGCCTTTTAACTGCTCGGAAAAAATTTTGTCATAACCAAAATCATTGGCTAAAGCCGTCATTAATGGCACGTTATCAACTAAAGAAGTGACCCGCAGCCAATAGCGATCAGAGGCAGAGTCGCCGCTTAAAATGGTTTTACCCAAGTCGCAAGACATGTGAGAAGCGGCCGCCGCACTGCCGCCGTTACCGGCGATAAACAAGGTTTTATCGGTTTTACTAAAAAAAGCGATCTTTGAAATCAGCTCGGATATTTTTTTAGTATCAAGCTGGTTGATAACCTCTGACAAACGATCAAAATAATTTTTAGGTTGGTCTGAAGCGCTAATCATAAATTAGTGGATAAAAATGATTTGACTGCCGTTATTTTCAAATTTAAAATCAACTGGCTTTAAATGAGGCAAAGCGGCTTTGATTTCTTGGTGTCTTTCTTGAGGGGCGTAAAAAATTAAAAAACCGCCGGCACCCGCGCCTAAAATTTTACCACCCAGGGCGCCGTGCTGGCGGCCAACAGAATACCACTCATCAATTGCCGGATTGCTTAAATTATCCGCCATCTCTTTTTTATACATCCAGTTGGCGTGTAAAATTTCGCCAAAAGCGTCTAAATTATCTTTTTGCAGCTGCTGATACAAATCATGGGCCAGCTGAACCATTTTTTTCATGGTATTAACCTTATGCTGGTCTGACTCCAGATTATTTTTTTGTTGCGTTAGTACGCTGGCCGCCGGCCTAGCTAAACCGGTGTAAAGCATTAAAATATTGTTGTCTAAATCTTCTTTGACTTTGCGGGAGCAAATAACATGATCAACGCTAACCTGACCATCGGAATGAAATTGCAAAAATTTCAAGCCGCCAAAAGCCACACCATACTGGTCTTGCTTGCCGATTGGCTCACCTAAATCTTTAATTTCCACTTCGCTTGCCTGATCGGCTAAGTCATGAGGCGAAGAAAATTTCTGTTCTTGATAAACTTTTAAGGCATTAATTAAACCGACAGTAAAAGCGCTGGAAGAACCCAAGCCCGTACCCTTAGACGGAATATCACCAATGGAAGTAATTTCAATGCCGCCTGGGATATTAAGCCTTTTAAGGACGGCTTTGACAATCGGATGCTTGATTTGGTCAACGTTTTCGACGTTTTCGGTTTCTGAATAGCTCAGACGGACGTGGTCATCAAACTTTTTATTGACCGTGACATAAACATACTTGTCAATGGTTGTTGTAATCACCGCGCCGGGCTGACGCTCATAAAAAGCCGGCAAATCACTGCCGCCGCCGACAAAACTCATCCGCAATGGCGTTTTAGAAATTATCATTTTCCCTTGTTTTTAATTATATAATCAACGGCTTTTTGTAAATTCTTTCTGATTAACAAATGCCGAGGTTTTATTCTACCATAATTAGCCGTATCTTGGCAACCGTAGCCGGTTTTGACGCCAACGAATTTTAGACCGGCATTAACGGCGGTTTGGTAATCAAAACGCCGGGAGTCGCCAATCAGATAGCTGCGGGTTAAATCAAGGTTAAAATCAGCCGCCGCTTGCTTAATCAAACCGATTTTGGGTTTGCGGCACTGACAGTTGATTTTTAGGGCTTTAACTTCACCCTTAAAGCCGCGCTGGGGATGATGCGGACAAAAATAGATCGCGTCAATTTTAGCGCCCAATATTCCCAACTCAGTCTCAAGTTTTTTATGGATTTCATTCAGCTCGGTGAGGGTCAAAAATCCTTTGGCGACCATAGGCTGGTTAGTCACTACAATCGTCAGATATTTTGACTGATTAATTTTTTTAATCGCCCCGGCGGCAAAATCGTAGACTCGCAGATCGGAAACTTTGGCCAGCTGATCCACTTCTTGATTAATCACGCCGTCGCGATCCAAAAAAATCGCCTGCTGTTTATTTTGATAAGTCAAATGTTGGTAGCGACCAGACTCATAATCCCCTCTCACTTCTCTGAGCTGCCGGGGTTTGCCCATGTCGCGAAAATATTCCCCGGTTAAATAAGCTAAAATGTTTTTCTTTTTTTTAAAAGCCAAAGGAAAGATGTTTTTGCCAAAATCGGTCTGCCGGTCTGAAGGAATAAAAGAAAAAATCTTAGGCGAAAGGATGTAAACGGCCGCGCTGACCAAATTTCGATACCAGATGCCTTCCGGGTGCGGCTTGGGAAAAAAATTAACCACTTGGTTGTTTTTTACTTCAACTAAATCGCTTTCCAGCGGATGATCGTTGGGGTGAACCACAATCGAAGCAATAGCCTTTTTGCCCAACCGACGATGAAAATTAATAAAACGCTTGACGTCAAAATTAACCATCACATCGCCGTACATTACCAAAAAGTCTGAATTTAACTTGGCGGCAATACTTTTAACCGCCCCGGCCGTGCCCAAGGGCTCAATTTCTTTCGAATAGTGGAGTTTAACTCCCCATTTTCTGCCGTCACCAAAATACTCACTGATTTTTTCCGCTTTATAGCCGGTTAAAATCCAGATATCTTTTATCCCGGCTTGGGCTAAAAGTTTAATTTGATGCTCTAAAACCGGCTTACCCCCGACTTGGACCATCGGCTTAGGCAAACCCTGGGCCAATCGCCCCAGTCTTTTGCCTTTGCCGCCGGCTAAAATTACCGCCTGCATAAAATTTAAATTTGTTTAATTAAATCCTGAATCGCTTTAAGCACGGCCTGGTCTGAAGTTAAACTCGCCTGCCAACCCAGTTGAGCCAATTTAGCCGGATCTAACCGGACTTGCGGCACATCACCGGGCCAGCCCCGGTCGCCGCCGGCGTACTGGATATTAACCTCGGTTAAACCCAGCGCCTTAATAACCATTTGGGCAATTTCTGAGACCGGTGTGGAGCCTTCACAAGCCAAATTATAACAATTATTTTGCTCAGTTGAATTTTGATAACCAAAAATCATGCCGGCCACGCAATCGGCAACGTATAAATAAGGCTTGGCTTGTCGGCCGTCGCCCAAAACCGGTAAAACTTTCGGATCAGCCTTTAATTTTTTAATAAAATCCACTAAAACGCCGTGGGTGCCGTTAAATCCGACGATGTTGCCGAAACGGTAAACCCAGGCTTGAAACCCAAAGTTATGGCAAAAAGCGCTGATTAAACTTTCCGCCGCCAGTTTGCTCAGGCCGTAAAAAGAAATCGGCAACATCGGCGAATAATCTTCACTGATTGGCCGGACCGGCACTTCACCGTAAACAGCGGAAGTGGAAGCAAAAATTATCTGTTTGACGCCGCTGTCTTTCATGGCGGCTAAAACATTAAAAGTCACTAAAGTCCCCTGCTTCAAATCCCAGTCGGTATTTTTTGCGCCATAGGCAATGTCAGAATTGGCGGCCAGATGAAAAACCAAATCAAATGAACATTTCTTAAATACGGCCAAAGTCGCGGCTTGATCCAACAGATCCTGCTCAAAAAAGTCAACCTGACCCTGATTAATTAAAGGCTGAATGAATTCTTTTCTGCCCAAAAACAAGTTGTCAATGACAACAATTTTTTCAATTTTCTGGCCTTTAATTTTTCCAACACCGACTAAATCAGCGACCAAATTTGACCCGATAAATCCTGCTCCGCCAGTCACTAAAATTTTCATAGGATTTGAAAATTATTTAATATCGCTCCGCCGGCCTGCCCCGCAGACGACCCCGAGCTTGTCGAGGGGGAGTTTTGCGAGGTAGCCAAGATCTTCATAGTTAAATGATTTTACTGATAATTTTTTCGGCCCGCTTATTCCAGGTGTAATTCTGAACTAATTCAAAACTTCGTTTTGAAATTATCTCAGATAATTTCTGATTCTTCAAAACCTGATCAATGCCGGCGGCCAATGCTTTCGGGTCGTCGGGCTTGACCAGAACGGCACTGTCTTGATTCAAAACTTCGCGAATTGACGGTAAATCCGAAGCGACAATTGGCCGGCCAGCCACCATGTATTCGAACATTTTCATGGGTGAAGTGTAACGCTTGGAGATATCGCTTTTGGCTGAATTGGGCAAGACCAAAACGTCAGCCGCTTTTAAATACTCGGGTACTTTTTTATAAGATTGTTGGCCGACAATAAAAATGTTTTGATAAAATTCAGCCGCCGGCCTGAATCTTTTCAAGTCAAAATCAGTGCCGCCGACAAAAACAATCAAATGGCTGTTATCTAAAAATTCCGAGGCGGCGGCCAAAACATCGGCGCCTTTCCATTCATAGAGGTGGCCGGCATAAACGACTAATTTTTTATCAAGGGGCAGACTTAACTTTTTCCTGGCCTGCTCTTTAGTCAGGTCAAGATTGAACTCTTTAATGTCAACGCCGTCAGGCGAGATAAAAATCTTTTCCGCGCTAATTCCCAGGCTGATTAACTCGTCTTTAAGCCCCTGGGTAATGGCAAAAATTCGGTGGCACCGCCGCCAAGATTTGACGTAAAGCTCTTTTCTCCTGGACAAATTATGGGCTTCCCAGCAAACTTGCTTTGAAAAATAATTAAGCAACGGTAATAAATATTCATGGCGGACATAAAAAACATAATCTTTTTTCTTCGGCTTAAAAAGTAAGTAAAAAAATAACCAGATGATAAAAAAGAGGGCCTGAAATTTTATGTAAGTGCCCTGAGGCAATCTAGTTAAAAAATGCGGATCCGGACTAAAAAGCTTAACGATTTTAAAATTCTGACTAACTCGGTAATAATCAAAGGGATTAATTTTTTTAAATCCCCTGTTGAGCCGGCCGGGAACGACTAACTCAACTTCGGCTCCCTGATTAGCAAAGCTCTCGCACATTTTAAAAAGCTGAACGCCATGGGCTTTTTCTGTTGGTATTCGGGAATTGGCAAAATATAATAATTTCATCTACTGATGTTGCCTTAAAATAATTCTAATCAGTCTTTTCAATTTACGACCAATTAAATAAAATAATCGGCCAGTTTCACCATGCAAATATTCCCGAACATTAATGTCAGCACCGAATTTTGCCTTATACTGACCCAGAGCGGCTTTTTTAATAATTTCAGCTACCTGCTCCGGGGGAAGACCAGTTTGACCTCCCATATTTGTTGCGGTTAAGCTTGGATTAATCGTATAGACACGAATACCGGAAAGCTCCTTAGCTAATGATTGGCTGAATCCTCTAACCCCAAATTTAGTCGCTGAATATACCGATAATCCCCCCTTAGCCGAAAGTCCTAGGGCACTGCCAACATTAATAATACTCTCTTTAATATAAGGCAGGCATTGATGAGTTAACTTTATTAACCCTTCTAAGTTTGTTTTTATTTGTTTTGATATATCATCAAAGCTTTGCTCACTTAAATTACCCTTCCCCAACTTACCGGCATTATTTATTAAAATGTCAATGCGGCCATATTTACTGACTATTTGTTGAACCAAATTCTTAATACTCTCATCTTGCATCAACTCCAAGGATAAGGCTAAGCTGTCTTTGGCACCTAATTCCAAGCATTTCCTAACCACCCGCTCTCCCTGCTCTTTATTAAGATGATATGTGACAATTACAATATCACCGATTTCGGCAAATTTGTAAGCAGTCTGTTCACCGATGCCGGAGCTTGATCCTGAAATTAAGACTACTCGATTTTTATATTCATCAGACATAAGTCGTAATTCTAAATCCCTAATTTCTTAATAATTCTAGGTATGCCTTCAATATAAAACTCCGCTCTTCTTGGTCCGGTATAATGTCGAGCCACGACCCGATCCGTCACCAATTCCTTGATTGGATAATTTTCCATCGGCAAATATTCAAGATGTTGCATGTTATAGGCATAACCAGACTGCTCCACCCAATGCTGTGATTCTAAACGCGACATGTCCAAATTTTCCAAATAATTAATCAACTTAGCCGCGGGGAAATTATTCTTGCTATAAAGCATGATGCCGCCATTATAAGTTGAGTACTTTTCTGGCAACTTGGAACCATCTTTAAAATAAACTGTATTAGCATCACTGGGATTATCAGAACTTTTGAAAAGCTGGCTCATCATTAATGAATGCGGACAACCATTTTCTATCTCATTTTGAATAAGATCAGGATTTTTAAACCACAAAATATCAACGTCAAAAAAAAGTCTAATGTCTTTAGTGGAAATAATATAAGGATCAATCAGCTTGGTCTGAAAAAAATTATCCTTATGCTCCAAGCGAAACTTCTTAATCGGTGGATACTGATCATACTCAGCAGCATATTTTGACAAGACTTGGCCGGGATCAACTAGCTCCGATTGAGGAAAAAACTTTGACAATATTTTCTGGTCGTTATTAGTCAATGTCCCATCACTGTGAATATATAGCTTACCGCTAAAATTGGCGGCGATATAAAAACTACACAGAGACCACAAACCCATCACGACATGTTTATGACCAAGCATAGTGTGAATTGATAAGTTCTGATGGGTTATCTCCTCACCAAAAACCCGATTTAATCGGTATATTTTCTTGGCGAGAATAAACTTATTATAAATATATTGCCAGCCCTGATGGTACTGGAGGAAAGCTTTGCGGAAATGAAAAAATTCTAGTTTAATATCCTTAAAATTCATAAACCAAAATTAGCTGAACTGCTCAATAATTTTTTTAATTAAGTTATCTAAATTATGATTATTAACTACTTCTTGCCTAAGTTGATTTTGCCACTGTCGTTTTTTCTCGCCGGACAAATTAATCAAGAATTCAATTCTCTCCGCCAAAGCCTTAGGTTGATTTTGCTCAACCATTAATTCTGGAGGTAGAATCAACTTAAACGCAATATTACTGGTTAAAACCAAACGACCACAAGCCATCGCCTCTAAAACTGCCTTGTCTAGACTACCGGTGCCACTTAAATTAATGACAGCATCCGCGTCCAAAAAATACTTTCGCAGACTAATATTTTGCACTGAGCCCAAAAATTCAACTTGATTCTCTAATTTCATCACTTTAACCATTTGCTTTAGGCTATCAAGATAAACCTGTTGTTCCGGTAATGCCGGCTCGCCGATAATTTTTAATCTGACATTTTTTATATTTTGGTCAGACAAAATATTAACCGCTTTAATCATCGATTCATAATCTTTAGTCGGAGAAATCCGACCGACACTTAATAAATCAAAGTTATCCTTTAACGGCTCGGCGCTGTCTATTGGAAAAAAATTTTTAGTATCAATACCATGACCGGTGACTAATACTTTTTTTGAAGGCAAAAGAAAACTTTCTTTTGAAGCGGTGAGAATTCTATCGGTCAATTTTTCCATCAATCTTGATCTAAAGCTGACGGCCGAGTGCGTGTACCAACTCACCACTTTCTTTCCAAAAATTTTAGGCAGAGGAGCGATCAGGATAGTATACTCGGGATTCATGTGGCAAAAGATGCCATCAATCTTTGGCAATAATCTGAGAGTGTTGAATCTTAAACTGATGATCTTTAAAAGTTTATTTTGCGGCAAATTGATAATTTCAATATTAGCCGGTAGCTCCCCGCGATCCGATTTTTGCCAGGTGATAACATATAACTTTTCCACCTTCTCCCCGATTGCTCTCACCCACTGATAAAAAAACCCCATCCGTGAATCGTTTATATCAACTTTGCGCGTGATCATTAGAAGCTTCATATTTTACTGACTAGCTATGGCCAATTGGCCAAATAAAAAATAAATTTCTGAGTCTCGCCCCTCACCAAGCCACCAGAATGGATCTGGATATTA
Source organism: Candidatus Buchananbacteria bacterium RIFCSPHIGHO2_01_FULL_44_11 (assembly GCA_001817345.1). GTDB lineage: Bacteria > Patescibacteriota > Patescibacteriia > Buchananbacterales > UBA6539 > 2-01-FULL-44-11. The sequence continues at coordinate 12,918 of MHIE01000025.1, forward strand.
AATAACATAAGCCGCAGGCGTTTCCGAGATTAAAAATTGAATTTATTAAAACCACTTTCGGGCTTGGTGACGGGGTGATCATTAATAACTTCATAAGCAATGGTCAAATATTGCGGTTTTGCCGGCGGATTTTCCAAACCGCGGTAAAGGCTTCCTTGATTTCCTTAAAAGAAAAACTGCTCTTGCCGCGTTGGCGGTTAATAAATAATATTTTAACTTCCGTAAACTTAATTCCCTTTTTAAAAAGCTGGTAAGCAATCTCGGACAAAACAATGTAGCCAATCGAATTGATCCGGTCAAAGTCAATTTTTTCCACGGCGGCGCGGCTGTAAACCCGATAACCGTTAGTGTAATCGTGGATGCCAATGCCTAAGACTAAGTTGGCGTAAAAATTGGCAAAGTGACTGAAAATTATTCTTTGCCAGGGCCAATTTTTAATCTGACTGCCTTTAACGTAGCGCGAACCGATAACGACGTTACCAGGCTGGGCGACGGCCAAAAGCGAGGGCAATTCTTCGGGCTGATGGGAAAAATCCGCGTCCATCTCAATCAAGAATTGATAATCTTTCTCCAGACCGAACCGCAAGCCGGCTAAAACCGCCGTGCCACGGCCGGCTTTTTTTTCACGCTTGATTAAATATAAATTCGGTCGTTCTAATTGTTTTTGTTTAATCAATTCTGGAGTTTTATCGGCGCCGTCGTCAACCACCAGAATATCAAGGTCCAGACCCAAGCCAAACAATTTATCAACCAAAGGAATAATTGAATCTTGCTCGTTATAAGTCGGGACAATCACTAAAATCTTAGCCATTTTTTTGTTGATAATAACTAATGGTTTTAGCCAAACCTTGGCTCAGGCTAAACTGAGGTTTAACCAAATTGCTAAACTTAACTAATTGGCTTGATTTATCCGGCTTGCTTAAATCATGCTTAATCGCCAATTTTTTATCAGACAGTCCGATGATTTTTTGAACGACCTGATTAACCGTCATTACTTCCGGATTGCCAACCACGAAAAAATCTTTTTTAGTTTTTTGAGCGGCGACTAAATTAGCCACTAAGTCATCGATAAAAATAAACTGCATTTTTCTTAATCCCCGACCCCAAATTACCAGTTCGCCTTGGGCTTGACTGACCCGACCAATAGTCGCCGGAATAAAATTAGCCACGGCCGGATTAAAATTATCGCCCGGACCGTAAATTGCCGCCGAACGAATTAAGACCGTGTCAATTTTATTTTGAGCCTTAAAAGATTTTAAAGCCAGTTCATTGGCATATTTACCCCAAGCGTAACCGTCAATGGTTTTTTGTTCGGTTGCCGCGTAATCAACAATGGTTGAACTTAAGTAAACGATTTTTTTTATTTTTGAGCGCTGAGCCGCGGCTAAAAAATTCAAAAAAGGCTTCAGATTGCCGACAAAAAATTCAAACGGCTTTTTGGCGTGCCAGGCAATATTTTTTTTATAGCCGGCTAAATAATAGACTAGGTCAACCCCCCGGACAATTTTTTGGCAGAATTTTTTATCGGTTAAATCGCCATAAAATACTTTCGCGCCCGAACACTTAAATTTCTTTGACTGGGCGGTCAAAAATAAATTGCCGGGCTGACTAAGCAATTTTTTAACCAAGGCCTGACCGACAAAACCGGCGGCGCCGATAATTAGAATATTCTTTCGTTTTATTTTTGCCACAGCTTTAATCAATTAAAATTTCACCTTGATTAGTTTTAATGTCTTTCAAATCGTAATCAACCATCAATTTAACCAGGTCCTCAAATTTTACTTTGGGCTCCCAGCCCAAGACTCTTTTGGCTTTACTAGCATCGCCTTGCAAAACGTCAACTTCGGCCGGCCGCAAATAGCGGTCATCCAGCGCCACAATCACTTTGCCGGATTTTTTATCAATGCCCTGCTCTTGCCGGCCACTGCCCTGCCAAACCAAATCAATGTCTAAATAACGGCAGGCCGCTTCAACAAATTCTCGGACACTGTGGGTTTTGCCGGTAGCAATCACAAAATCATCCGGCTGATCCTGCTGCAGCATTAACCAAGCGGCCGCCATATATTCTTTGGCATAACCCCAGTCGCGCTTGGCGTCTAGATTGCCTAAATGCAAATTGTCCTGTAAGCCGAATTTAAGCCTGACCAAACCTTGGGTAATTTTTTTACTGACAAAATTTTCTCCCCGCCGGGGCGATTCATGATTAAACAAAATGCCATTAACACCGTATAAACCATAAGCCTCGCGATAATTTTTAACAATCCAATAAGCGTAAAGTTTAGCCACGCCATAAGGACTGCGCGGATAAAAAGGCGTTTCTTCGTTTTGGGGAATGGTTTGGGCTTTGCCGTAGAGCTCACTGGTTGAGGCCTGGTAAAACCTGGCAGTTTTATCCAGACCTAAAATTCTCATCGCTTCAATCAGACGCAGAACGCCGATGCCGTCAATGTCAGCTGAATATTCCGGCGTTTCAAAAGAAACCTGGACATGCGACTGAGCGCCTAAATTATAAATTTCATCGGGCATCACTTGTTTAAGAATGCGCATTAAACTGGATGAATCACTTAGGTCGCCGTATTCCAAATGGAAATTCTGATTGCGGTCGAAAAGATGCTTGTGCAAATGATGAATGCGCCAACGGTTGAAAGTCGAAGAACGGCGGACAATACCGTGGACTTCATAGCCCTTGGCTAACAAAATTTCCGCCAAGTAGGAACCGTCTTGGCCGTTAACACCGGTAATTAATGCTTTTTTCATAATTGGCTTGACTAAAAATTTTTATTATAGTATTATTGAATGTTGCAATAAATGTTGCAATAATTGAGACAAAACTAGCTCAGGGAGGGCTAAAAAATGAGCTTACCGATTGTTGTTGTGACAACGACCTTTTACAAAAGCGTCAGCGACCTGCGCTACCAACTGGCTTGTGAGACCATCCGACAGGCCCGGCAACACGACTACGACATCATTGTCGTTGACGGCTCACCGGATCCAGCGATTCGGAAAACCTTCACCGAGCTCGGCGCCCTGGTTTTTCAGGAAACCACTAAGGGCATGGGCCACTCCCGACGTCTGGCATTTTTCCACGCCTTAAACCACCTCTACTGCACCCTGAAAGCCGAAGACGGAATCATAGTCTGGCTGGAGCCGGAAAAACACGATCTAGTCCGGTTCATTCAAGAAATCATCGCCGCTTTCAGGCATAACGTCGTGGCCGTCGTCCCCCGCCGCACAAAACAAAGCTGGGAAACCTACCCGGAATTTCAGCAAGCATCTGAACGGCGAGCCAACGCCGCTTTCAGTTCGGCGATCGGCCGGGTTAACCTGGACGTGATGTTTGGCCCAGTCGCTTTCCTCGCCTCTCGGCTTTGGCAACTGCTTCTGGTTTGTCCAACCCGTTTTCAGTATCCCGATACTTACATCCAACAGTTCCTCCTTATTCAGCTGCTGGCGGCTGAACAAGAGGTGGCCGCGGTCAATGTTAACTTCATTTACCCGGAAAGTTCGCGTCAAGCTGAAACATCGGAGGCGGCCGGTGGCGGACCAATTTTGGCGAAACGCCAAGAACAAGAAAGGATACTGTCAGAAGCTTTTCGCCAAGCGGCCGGATTACTGAAGGCCAAATAACCAAAACTTCTCACTTTCCCGTCACTGCCATTGAGGTCGTGACGGATTTTTTTATTTAACGATCAAAATATTTCTTAAAAACCTTAACAATATACGCCAATTCAGTTTTGCCCATTTTTTGATGGCAACCGATATAAAACCCATAGCGATTAATCCAATCAGCCACCGGATAATCTTTGGCTTTCAGTTTATACATTTTCTCAATAAATGGCTGATTAATCAAGGGCAGCATGTCCCGCGTTTCAATCCCTTGCTTTTCTAAATAGTTGACCAAACGCTGTTTACTGACACCGGTTCCCTTTTTAATCACTATGGGAAACATCATAAAAGCATGGCTAACGTCACGCGGCGGCCAGGGTAACTGTAAATAAGGCTCTAAAGGCTGAAATTTTTCAATCAGATACTGGGCATTTTTTCGGCGCTGAGCTAAATTTTTTCTAATGACTGACAACTGAGCCAAACCAAGCGCACCTTCCAGTTCCGTCACCCGAAAACTGAAGCCGGGCCGGATAAATTTAAAGCGGCGCTCAACCACTGCCCGTAAAGCTTTACCTTGAATTTTATTGTCATCATCAATACTAATGTAAATGTTGTCCCGGCCGTGATTAGCCAGACTTCTTAAAATCTCCGCGTACTTTTTATTGTTAGTCACGGCCAGACCACCGACACCAGTGACTACTAAATGGGCAACATAAGTGGAAAAACAAGCAATGTCGCCAAAAGAACCCACGCTTTTGCCCTGATACTTAACATACATTGTCTCACAGCTGTCTTCAATAATCTTTAATTTATGCTTTTTGGCTAACCTCATAATCGGCGCCATCTGAGCCGGCTGACCGAACAAATGAACCACCATAATGGCTTTAGTCCTTTGGCTGATTTTTCGCTCAATTTTAGTCGGATCAATATTGTAAGTTTTGGGATCAACGTCAACAAAAACCGGTTTCAAGCCCTGGCTGGCAATCACGTTAACGTCGGAAATAAAAGTCACCGCCGGAATAATTATTTCATCGCCTTCAGCCCAGCTCTCCGTTTCCTTCAGACAAGCCACGGCGATTCTTAAAGCGGAAGTGCCGGAATTAACCATGATGCCAAATTTGGTTTGATGATCGCGGCTGAACTGCTCTTCAAATTTTTTAATAAACGGACCGTAAGAAAGCCGGTTAGACTTGATGACTTGATTAATGTATTTTTTGGCTAAGGCGTTAATCTCTAAACAACCGACGCCTAAATTTTTTTTATTCATACCGTTAGTGCTAATTAATTTTCTAAAATTATGGCAGAGGGTTAATTAAAATCATCACAGTAATTACATTAGAATTGTTCCTGAATTTATTTTAGCTAAAGATTGGTCTTATTAGCACTAACGGCATTCATATTTAATTTTTGCGGTAAACATAAATATTAGAACCGAAATTTTTTATTCTAAAAAAATCAAAATCAAAATAATTAGCTAACCTTGAATCAACCGAAAAAAATTCTTTAGTCTTACTCGTCAAATTGTTCTCAAAACTAGCCACTAATTCCAGCCCAAGATTAACCTGTTGGTTATTTTCAAAGTAATAGACAGTGGCATCCGGACTAATGGCAACGTCTTCTTGAGTGTGTCTATCAATAACCAAAGGCTGGAAATAAGGATTTAAATCATAAGTAATGGTATTCCGGCATTTCGTCGCGCAAAAGTTTTCTTTTTCCAAAAGATAAGACGGTTTATTTTTCGGCAACTGCAATTCCCAGACCTGATTAATAATCACGACGTTTTCTTGATTAATATTTTTTTGGACAAAATCGTAAGCTTGGTTAAAAGTCGTAGGCACGGACAAATAATATAACAAAAAACTGAAATAAACCAAACTAACAGCACCGATCAAATAAAAATATTTTCTGAAATTAAAGTTGAAGCTGGCAATCAATAGCGTTAAGAAAAAACCCAACGGCATTAAGTAGCGGCTATAAGCGTAAAAAGTAGTGGCCCAGGTGGCGACGACACTAATGGTAAAAAAATAAGTCAAAAAGTAAGCCGTGGCCGCAAAAAATAAAATTTTATTTTTAATGCCATTTTTAACCACCAAAACCAAAAATAAAATTAAGGGCGCAAAAAAAGCCAGGGTCTTTTGGGTATTCAGCCAAATTGAACTTAAAACGCTAAGATTGTCGGTCAGTACCGTAGAATCAAGCGGCCGGTAAGCGGTAAAGGTGTTAATAAATAAAGTTTTAATCCCGCCGAAATTTAAAAGGCTAATAACGATATAAAGCCCGAGGGCAAAAAGGGTGTATTCTACAATGGCCAAAACCATTTTTTTATCCGGCCAAAAATATAAAATTAAAATGGGAATATTGATTAAACCAAAAATAAAAATCGGAAAATTTAATGCCGCCAAAAAAGCGAAAAAGATGCTGAAAAAAAGAGGGTTTGCTAATTTTTTTCCAAACTCAGGCGACCGGCGCTGACTTAAAGCCTGATAAAAAAAATAAAACGATGTGACTGATAGCACTATGCTTAGAACCCAGACTTTACCGGTATGCAACACTGAGACTACAAGTAGATTGGTAAAAAGCAAAATTAATAAAAGTAAGCGAGAACGATAGTCGGCAAGCTCTTTTTTAAACATTTGATTGAACAACCAAAGCAAAACCAAAGCTAATAGAGCGCTGAGTAGCCGGGGCAAAAAATAAATCAATTCCGGCGACTGGACTAGATACATTTTTAAATTAAAGACACTAAAACCAAAAAAGGGCAAAAGAATGATTAAAAATCCAGCGACCAGAATGTAGTTCAAAAAATAGGTCAAGGTGCCGTAGGGCACGTCCCCGGCCGCCGGCAATATGGTATGATTTTCCATCGCCCGCAAAACCCCGCCGACAAAATACATTTCATCACTAATGACGTTAAACATCGGAAAGGCGTGGCCAATACCAACAAAAAAACTGACCGCTAACATTAGTAAAACCAATTTTTCCCAGTCCATTTTAACTAAACTCATAGCTATTGACCGCCAACTGTCTGGCGCCACATTTGGATGATTAACTCAATATTTTTAGCGTAATCAAAATTGGCTTTGACAATCTCGTAAGCCCGTTGACCAAAATTTTTCGCTACCGACTGATTTTTTAAAAAATAAACAATCCGCTCGGCTAAACTTTGCCAGTCGCCGATCGACACTAAATAGCCGCTTTCACCGTCAAAAATAATTTCCTGAGCGCCGACTGTGTCGGTTGAGACCGCCGGCAGCCGGCTCATGGCCGCTTCCAAAAAAACCTTGCCAAAACTTTCATTGGTGGAAGTTAAAACTAAAACCGTTGCCTGACGATAATAATTAACCAGCTGATCGTGATCAATCCGGCCTAACCATTTTAGATAAGGCTGATGTTTAGTCGCTGATTGAAATTTTCTCAACAATGGACCGTCACCAATGATTTGCCATTCAAAATCGGGCACAGATTGATAAACTTGATTTGCCGTTTTAACCAAGGTCGGGAAATCTTTGCTTTTGACAATGCGACTAACGGTTAAAACAATTTTTTTGCTCCGGGGCTCGTTAGTCGGTTCAGTCTCAAATTTAACTAAATTGACCGGCGTGGAAATTTTATAAATGTTATGCTCGGCAACCCCCCGCTTGATCAACTTTTGTTTAATGCCTTCACTGACGACCCGAATGGAATCGGCCTGGTAGATAGTTTTTTCCGCCATTTTTTTATAAACCCGGTGACGAAAATTTTCTTGCAGCCAATAAGGGTTGTCCAAAAAATCGCCGTGAAAATGGATAATGAGCTTTGGCCCAAACTTTTTTTTAAGCTGAACGCCGAGCGAACCGGTGATAAACGGATCCTGGCAAACAATCAAATCATAGTGATATTTTTCATAAAACTTTTGGCTCTTTTTTCTGTGGCCCCAAAAATTAAGCGGCACCACCTGGCAATTCGGCGCAATCTGGTTAGGCTGTTTTAGGCCTTTAGTTAAAACCAAAATGTCCAGCCGCTCCACCTGCTGAGCATACTGTTGATGCCGGCTCACGGCATCACCAATGCCGGCTTGGCCCAAAAGCGTATTGTCAGTGCTAATCATTAATACTTTCATAGAGATTCCAAAACATTAATTGTGTCTTTAATCATCTTTGCGAATTCGAAACGTGAGAAAAAATACTTTCGGTCATCATTAAGTAAAAGTTTTTTGTCCATTATACCACGTTTAAAAAAAGAAATTACTTTATTTTTTATTTCCTCTTTATTATTATATTCGAATAGATCACCAGTTTCTCCAGGAATGATAACTTCAGGATTACCACCAACATTACTAGCCAGAACAGGCCTACCGAGACCTAAGGCTTCAATTAGCACATGGGACAAGCCCTCATATCCACTGTTAAGAATAAAAAGATCGGCGGCGTGGACGTAAGCTAGCATGTCTTTTCTTGTTTTCTGACCAAGTAACTCAACTATATTATCCAATTCTAATTTCTCAACTAATAGCTGCAGTTTTTTCATCTCTGGTCCATCGCCGACTATTTTTAATCTAAAATTGTCGACATCCTTAATAATATCGGGAGTAATGCTAATCAAGGTTTCAAAGCCTTTCCAGGGAACAAGACGACCGACAGAAATCAACCAATTTTCTTCATGCGATTTAACCACCGGATCAACTGCTATAAAGTCAACTGCATTATATACTACTTCAATTTTATTTTCCGTTACCCCCCAGCCAACAACGATTTTTTTAAGATACTGACTAGGGACAATGACTTTATCCGCTTGCTGGCAGACTTGCCGTTCAATTTTTTGCAAAGTACCAATTTTTCCGCCAAATTTCTGGCTTTGGAATTCGTCAATGCCTAATTTAGTCAGGCCAAAATTTTGCGCCTGCTCCCAAGCATAATCGCCTACCACTTTAACCACGAATTTTTTGCCCAATTTTTTTTTGACTTTCAGGGCTGGCCAACCGGAGCTGACCGGACCTTGAGCATAAATCACATCACAATCAGCAGTGAGTTTTTTCAATTGGCGATAATACTTAAAATAATGGAGTTTAAATTTACTCCGGATAATCCGAATCACCGTAAAAGGATAATCGTCTTTCTGGGCTTTGTCGCTATAACAAATCAAACTGACCTGGTGGCCGGCTTCAACCAAAGCCTGGGCGATTTTGGGACTGTAAGTGGCCGGACCGCCAATATCGGGCGGAAAAATTTCCGCGGCTATCACTATTTTCACCCCGTTAGAAATTAAGGAACGTGACCATTGCTTAGGCTCGGAATTTCTAACGGGGTTCATAGACTTTGAAAAATTCCTTTCATTTTTGCGGCAATGCCTTCCCACTGATACTTTTCTTTTACCATTTGGTAGGCAGCGTCAACCACACGCCCTACTGTCTCAGCATTCTCGGGATTTAAAATGTAATTAATTTTTTCGGCAATGCTTTTTGGATTATTCACCTGACAAAACCAGCCGGTTCTTTCGTCTTCAAGAAAATCAGGAATACCGCCGACTGGCGTAGCAATCACTGGCACTTTCATTGCCATTGCTTCCAAAAAAGCACTGCCTAAGCCTTCCGACAAAGAAGGCCGGACAAAAATATTCGAACGGCTCAGATACTGATAAACCTTTTGATTATCAACCGAACCAATAAATTCAACCCGATCGGTTAAATTAAATTGTTTGGTTAAACTTTCCAGACTTGGTTTCAACCGGCCACTGCCGACAATAACCAGCTGGCCGGAGACAAATTTCATTGCTTTAATCAAATCAGCAATACCGTTTTTTTTAACCAAACGAGAAACTGTCACCACTCGCCTATTTTTTTGATATTCGGTTGACTGAGCGGGAAACACAACACCATTGGGCACAACGGCAATCGGACACTTCGCGCCAAGATTTTTAGCCCGCTGAGCT
>MHIE01000026.1 GCA_001817345.1 Candidatus Buchananbacteria bacterium RIFCSPHIGHO2_01_FULL_44_11
AGAATTAGGTTAAAAATTAACCACTTATTCTACCATAGCGGTATGACATTTCTATTTCCCCGTACTATGACATTATCATTTCCGTTCTACAGGGCAGACGGCTTTGATAACTCCCCCACTTATGCTTTTTTAGATCTTAGATAAGTAGATCTGGGCCCCCTCTTAAATTAAGAGGGGGATTCTTTGACAGACTTTGACAGACTTTTGAATTGATGCTGGCTTGGGTTAGCGCACCCGTCCCGGCTTAACGTCAGTGCGTTCTAAAATTTTAAAACCAGCCATAACGGCATCACAAAAAAAATCTTCCAGTTGACTGTGGTCGCCTTGAATTTGAGCTTTATAAAGATAAGTGTAATAAAGCTGTTTTTGTTCCTGACGAATAATAGCCGGAGTAAAGTTTGCTTGAAGCAGCATAGTATTCATCAATAAACGGCCGATTCGGCCGTTGCCGTCAGAAAACGGGTGAATCTGCTCAAATTGACTGTGGAAGTGAGCCGACAGGCTGATTATGTCTTTTTTGGTTTTTGCCGTTTGGGCTAAAATTTTTGGCATAAGGTCGGGAATTTTTAAGTAGTTAGCGGTCGGCAGGCTGACACCGGTGATCCTGACGCCATGACGGCGGTACAAACCGGCATCCGGCCGAACGCCATTCATTAAAATGCCGTGCAATTTTAAAACTAAATTTTCGTCAATTTTTTCTTTTTTGGCGACATGGTTAAATAAATAATTTAAGGCCGTCTGGTGATTTTTAGCTTCCAGCTGCTCGCTCAGGCTTTTGTCCGGCAAGGCGGCGTTATCAAATAAAATAGCGGCCGTATCCGGTTCGGATAAAGTACTGCCTTCAATCCGATTGCTGTGATAAGTGAGTTTCAAGATAAATTGATCACAAACGTCGGGATTAGCTAAAATTTCATTAATGACGCTTTTGTGTTTTAATGATTTTTGGCGCAGAGCTTGAATTTTGGCGGTCAGCTGATCAGCCGGAATTACTTTTTGGCCGGTCACCGTCAAAAACAGCTCATCAATAGCCAACTGCATTTTTGGCCGGGGAGTGGCTTTGCCGTTCCACCAGCTGTTAAAGGCAACAAAAGAGACACCGAACCTTTCGGCCAGCTTAGTTTGAGTCAAACCCAGTGTTTTTTGAATAATTTCCAGTTTTTGACGGGTAGTCATATAATTCAGATTACGTCACCATATTAGCAAACTTTATAAAGTTTGTCAAAATTAATACAACTTTATAAAGTTGTAAAAAATCTAAATTTCTGCACCAGACCAGATAGACAGAAGGAGCGTGACAAACCCGTGAGATTGTCCGCCCGAGGCGTGCACCAGAGGCGCATCAGCCTCTGGCTAAGATCTGCCTTTGGCATGACTTTGTCCCCCGCCGTGGCGGAGTCCTCGCAATGACACCCTCTCCGTGGCCGGAGAGGACGCTATTATTTGCCCAAATAGTGGCTGACCGGTTCTTGGGGCTGGTAATTTTTGGACTTCGGTCCGTCCAGCGGAATTTGGAAAAAGAAATGCTAACCTTTGTCCGGCCCACCGGACTAATATCATGAACCTGCCTGGAGTATTCTGGCGGCAAGGTTATAAAAAGGACAAGCATATTTATTTGTAGTATAATAACAACACCTCACGCATTAGTTATTACAAAATTAAATATGCAAGACTATCTACTACGAATTAAAAAAATGAAAGCACAACTGCCTATTCTTGAAAACGAAAATTTTGTAGCTTCTGCTGGCGGTACGCACTATCGGGTTTTTCTTTCAAAAAAATATGCTATTCGTTTTCGAGATAATAATCCTAAACTTTTACTGAGAGAGGCGGATTTTTTAAAACAACTTGACCATCAACTGATACCAAAAATTTTATGGACCGGAAAGGTAGGCCGGTCAACTGTTATGGTAGAAAATCGCCTCCTGGGAAAAAATTTAAATTTGATTTGGAAAAGTCTTCCAATGGCCAACCAAAGACATATTATCAAACAAGTCATTCAATTTCTGCAATATCTTAAAACTCAAACTAAAAATTATGTTTATTCAGTCAATACCGGTAAAAAATACGACGGCTTTTTAGCCTGCCTCACTGATACTATTAACCAAAAAATTACTAAAATAAAACAATTCAAGCAAACAGGAAAAATAATAGAGGATTTACTGGCTATAATTAACATCCCTGGGGGTAAAAGATTATTTTCCAAAAAAGAAAAAATAATTCTTGTTCATGGCGATCTTATTACCCACAACTTACTGACGGATGGTAAAAATCTGACCGGAGTACTTGATTGGGAATTGGCACTATTCGGCGATCCCGATTATGACCTATTTCGTCTCTTTTATTATCAAGAATGCGCTAAAGCCTATCAAAAACAGGGTATTGATGAAACATTTGAAGCTGACTACATGGATAAACTGGTCACCGCCATTTTGGGATCTGATCTCATAGAAAACAACAAATTATTTTGGAAAAAATATCAGTTTGTCCATGCTATCTTTCACCTCAATGCTCTTGATTGGGCGGCAAACTCGAATAACCCCGAAGAAAATTTTAATGAACTCATAACCCAATGGAATAAAAAAAGTAGGGTTAAGCAAAAAGCGGCCTAACCCAACATTAAAATTGATTTCAATAATTTCCGGCGCACTTTTCCAACGGACTGTCTTTTATAGTTTGGAAAAATATCGGCAAGGCCACTTTCCAAAACCAGGGCATCAACCATCCCCTCACATTCGGCATAATTCAACTTTTTTGACTCAAAAAAATCAGCAAAAAATAGATGAATCAACTCATGGGCAATAGTTTCGGTCGCCTGCCGAGCATCATGCTTAGCTCGCAGTCTAATGAAAACAATATTGGGACTTTGATATTTACCCTCCGGACCAAAACGGCTGACATGACCAACGTACTTAGGGACTAATTTCTTATGACGAAAGGTCTTAATTGTGGCAAAAAAATCCCTTTCGATTCTCTTCCAATCTTTGTTTAGTTGATCAATCTCTTTCCGAGACAGCTCCTTAATCTTTTGTCTATTACTGGCCTTGGTCGGGGGTAAAAATACCGGAAAATGTTCACGCTTAAACCATTCCTTTTCTTCAAAGAGTTGACTAAGATATTCTTGCTCTCGTTTTTTAGTATTAGAAAAGATAATAGTTGGCATATTTAGATATTAACATAAAAATTATAAAAAAAGAATAAAGGGTATTGACCGCGGAGCAAGCTCCGCCCACTTCTTACGCAGCAAGCTGCGGGGTATTACACCCTTTTTGGCTCCTCGGCTCGGAAACGAAAAGTTACTGACTTTTCGTTTCACTCGCCCTACGTCGCCAATAAAAAAAGAGGGTGCAAGATAAAACCTACCCCCTCTGTTGGCAAAGTCAATCGCTGAAGGTTAAAAACTCTCCGCGATTAATTGAATCAAGAAAGGTCAAAACGGTCTCACGGATTAGACCATCGAGCGAAGGTTCAACACCCGCTATGGCCACGATGATATCCTCGACAGAACGCCTGCCGTCAATGAGCTGAAAGATGCGTGCTGATGTTTCGTCGAAGGTAAGAATCCCTCGATTTTTAAAAAACCCAATGAATCCGTCAAGATCCTGACGGATACGAAACTGGCAATTCAGCCTCGGCTTGGCACTCAACGGAGGCAGCGGCTTGGCATTTTGACCGTTCCCTCTTTGGGTTTTCCAACGATCAATCGTGCTTCTGACGTAGAAGTTGAGCAGACCGGGAACCCGACGCGCCAAGGTCAACACGCTTTCTTCTTCCGGTTTAGGAATGAATTCATCCGGCGCATAATGAGTAACGCCAGCTCGTGATGCCGAACACCCACCGCCACAAAAATGCGGACAAAGTCGGCACTGTCGCGGCAGATAGTCAAGCGAGCGCATTATTTTCAACCGTTCTGTCCAAATTTCAGTCAAAGGGATCTCGAGGATATTCCCATAAGAACCCCCAAGAATTGAACAGGACTTCAACTCGCCGGTATAGGAAATTTGGCCGAATCCAGTTCCCTGCCAGCAGCCGGTAACCAACCCCCAGTCCTTATAGGGAAGTGCGCAAAGAGGAAAAGCATCCCCCATATAGGCATGGAGGCCGAAATCTCGCTGAACTTCGCGCATGACTTGGAACAGATACCGATAATCGACAAGGGATAGGCGCCGCTTGTCCCAACCGTCAACCGCTTCGCCCGATGGGCAAAGCCGGCCGATGTCGATTTCAGTTATTGGCACCTCGTTTTCTTTCAGCCATCGAGCGAGATCATAAAGGGAATGGAGATTCATTTGGGTCGGCGTAAAAAGTGCCGTAACGCCGATATCTTCTTCCCAGCAATTTCTGATTCCCGCGATGGTTTTGCCGAAGGCACCGGGAACGTCAACGACTTGATCGTGCATTTTTTCAGGCCCGTGAAGAGACATTGCGCCGCCGGTAACACCACAACTCGACAGGAACCTTGCTGACTCTCGAGTCATCAATGTCCCGTTTGATACAAAGGCCATGAAAAAACCTTTGTCAAAGGCATAAGCAACGGCTTCCTGCCAACCTCTAAGGGACGTAAACTCACCGCCGAACCAGCGAATTTCAAAGACTTCTGCCTCGGCCAGGGCATCAATAATCCGCTTCACTCGCTCCAGTGGCGGATTTTTGTGATGATGGGTCGCCGAGTTGCTGAAACAGAAGCTGCAACGAAGATTACAAACCTGCGTCGTTTCGAAATTCACCGATATTGGCGCCTTGAGCGGTGTAAGCGTATTCACATTTCACCTCCTTGATTGTAAAAGGGGTATGAGCAACCAGAAAACGTTGCTCATACCCAAATGGAATCACTTGCAGCACCGACAGGTGCATTGACCAGCGCACTTGGTGTTGGCCGCGCGTGAGCCGAGCCTTTCGATTGATCCACTTCTGCCGTGGATTACCGAGAAAGTACCGACTCGCGTCTTATTCCGGCCAAAACCGAGGAGCCGCAACATGGCACTCATTGTTCCTCACCTCCAATCTTTTAAAGATCCATCTAGCCGCGGTTTAATCAGCTAGTTCCGATTCTTTAAAACCGGAATCAGCTGGCTAAATTATAATAATAAAATAAAACGCCTCTTGGGGCGCTATGTTTTTTAATCTATATTCTGTAGTTATTCTAGCTCTAAGATATGCTGATGTCAAGGGGACGCATTATTCTCATTAGATATGCGACAAATGATACAATGTAGGTACTAACTTACTAAATATCATTTGGCGCTATGAAAAACATATC
>MHIE01000027.1:0-28496 GCA_001817345.1 Candidatus Buchananbacteria bacterium RIFCSPHIGHO2_01_FULL_44_11
CCAAGTTCTAGCTTGTGGTTATTCTCAGCAGGCTGAAGCCTGTTCTCCAAGCGGAGATTAAGCTTTAGCTTGCTTCTTCAACAGGCTAAAGCCTGCTATCCACCTGCCGTGAATGGAGGCCAAGCTTTAGCTTGCGACCTTAGCCAGCCCACCTTAAGACAAAAACTTAAAAAAACTAAAAACAGGCGTATTGCTAAAAACTAAGTATAAACTATACGCCTGTTTTACTGCTATGTCAAATATTAACGTTCAGTAGCATGGAAGTAATTACTGGGAGCAAGATGGTGCCGGAGGGTATGTACTATTGCAATTTGGATCACGCGGGCCTGATGTTGCTGTGCATCTTTTTATGTTCATGCGTATTCCTCTCTCATTCCGACATTCCGAGTTACATATTCCAGATCCACAATCAGAATTCTTACCGCACTCCATGCCAAGCGGTAAAGGTTTACAACAATTATTCCAGGTACGAACATCTAAACATATATACTTGGGTCCGCAATCACTATCCAACTTACAATTAACATCACCCCCGAGCTCGGGACTGCGACATTCATGGTAATAGGTATTACAAATTAAACCTTCACAACAATTGGCCGTGGCGGTACAGCCTTTACCGTTCTCAGCTATACAATTGCTATCAGATTTGCAAACACAACAATATTTACCAGTTTGTGTTCCCGTACCATCAAGCAGCGGTTGATTTGACCGTACTCCACCCCTATCTTTACACGCATTATCGCATTGACCGGCAGCTAAAGATTGGCTCGGCGGGTTACAGGTTTGATTTGGCACTGGTAAACATTTTCTGGCCTCAACCGGCTCTGTCCCGCTCGGGCATTTATTATCTTGACTGACACCCGCCATTTGAAATTTCCCCTCGGCCGTCCGACAACACATAAAATCAACTTGGGTAACTTTCTGAACCAAAATCGGCTCACTAGCCACCAACCGCGGATTAATCGTGTAAAGCATTAAATAAGAAAACATGGCTAAAAATAATCCCAGCAAGGCTGAAGTAATAAACTCTTTAGCTTTACCCACCCGGTCCGGACTGCCGGCCGAAGACAGCCACAAAAAACCGCCGATCATAATCATCACCGTGGCTAGAATGGCGGCCAATCCAATGCCGTAGCGAAAAATAACGGCGATGTACTGGCCAATCCAGGGAATGGAACATAATTCATTGCCCTTGGCATCCTTTTGGCTGCAATCAATATTGGGACTAAAGGCACCAAACCCGCCGATCGGTACGCTGAGCTGTGGCGGCACTGACAAAATACCACTACCACTTTCAGTGTTGTTTTCTTGAGCCAAAATGACGCCAGCCAAGCTAAAAAATAACAACGAGGTTAAAATAATAACTAAACCCTTTTTAAATAATTTATCCATATAAAAATTTTACTTACTTTATAATGGGAAAAATCACTGATTCAATTCCGCGACGATAATCTGCTGAAAGGCCGATAAGGGCACCGCGCCCTCAACTTTAAAACCGTTGATAAAAAAAGTGGGAGTCGCGACCACGCCGGCCTGTATCCCGGCGGTTAAGTCTTCTTGGACTTCGCCTAAATAACGCTGTGACTGTAAGCAGTCGCCGAATTGAATGCTGTTTAAACCAACCTGAATGGCGTAAGTTTTCAAATCAGCTTCTTCTAAATTTTGTTGATTGGCAAAAATTTTATCGTGCATCGGCCAAAACTTACCTTGTTCATGAGCGCATTCAGCGGCCAGAGCGGCCGGCAAGGCGCGAGGATGAACGTCAGTTAAAGGAAAGTCGCGAAAAACAAACCGGATTTGGTCGCCATAATTTTTGATCAGCTCCTGAACCACCGGAAAAGCCTGGCCGCAATAAGGGCACTGGAAATCGCTGAATTCAACAATCACCACCTTGGCATCAAAGGGACCAACGCCCGGATCGTCGGCCGTGGCTTGGGTTGGTAGCGTTTCCGCCCTTATATTATTGCTAGAAGATGGCCGGTTCAATAATTGGTTGGAATCAATTTGGCCAGTCCTAATTAAATAAGTTAACCGGCCGACATAAAACCCCCAGGCCACCAAAACCACCAAGAAAAGAGTTAAAAAAATTAAGAGTGCTTTGCCCCACCACCGGCGATACCACTTTAACCGCCGGCCGGACAAAAATGGCGGATTGGCCTGATTAAACAAATTATTGTCCTGGCTACTATACATACAGTCAATTATACTATAACATAAATATAGGGTACTGATAACAAGGTAACCAAAACTATGCCTGCCATTGAAGAAAAAAATCTAGCCGCCATCGAAGACCGCCTGGCAAAAGCCAACCGGTCTAAAAGAGGCAAACAAAGCAAAATGCGCGTCCGGGGAAAAAATATTTTCAAACTTCAAGACATTATTATCAAAAAGTCACAAAAACCGAGAGGTTGACCAGTCTAACTTTTCAGATATCATTGTCATCCTGAACTGGATTCAGGATCCAGATTCCGGATCGGAGTCCGGAATGACAAAAACAAAATCCGAAAAGTTAGGCGGGATTGACCCCCACACCTATTTTACTAATAAAACTTTAATCAAATCAGTTGGTTTAACTCAATAAATAAATTTTTAAATCACCAGCCAAATCAAACGTAAATAGGTGTGGGGGTTGACGCTTTCTTATTTTTCTGTTAAAGTGCAGATATATGATTTTAGATATCCTCCAGATTGTCATTGCTATACTACTGATTATTATCGTTTTACTCCAAAATCAAGGCGCCGGGGTAGGCGCGACTTTTGGCGGTGAAAGCAACATCTATAAAACCAAACGAGGGGTGGAAAAAACTCTATTCACTTCAACTATTATCTTGGCTATAACTTTTTTAGTTATATCAATAGCCAACTCAATTTTTTAACTCTCAAATGAACCCAACCCAGCCCTTTTCGCCTGACACAGAAAAACAAAAAGGGCTGGGTATTTGGGCGGGTTCTTTATGAGAGGTGTCGGCTCCCCGCCTGCGCCGAGACTTCGGCGGGCAGGCGCCGACAATATTATTTTCAGACTCCCCCCATCTTCCAGGCTTGCCTCGGAGTATTCGGGGAAAACATAATAATCATTAACCTGAAACTGGTTAACCGAATAACAAACCGTTGTTCGGCGGATCTTTTTTTCAGGTCTCAGCCAAATATATTAATTTGCCCGCGGGAAATAATTTAAATCACCAGGAGGATAAACCCAACTTTAGCCAACAGAAGGAGTTGGATGAAAAATTAGTTTATTCTCTCAACAAATCGAAGCTGCCTAACTTTCGTCAGCTTAAGCATTTGTTTAAAATTTTAAAGCCAGGCGAAAAAAAAATATTTGGCATTGCCTTTGGTCTAATTGCCTTATCTATAATTTTTCTGGCTGGCGCCTTTTATTTTCGTAATTTTTTGCCCGTGCCAAAAGCGGGTGGTCAATACGTTGAGGGCTTAATCGGCGCCCCGCAATATATCAATCCCATCCTGTCACAAACTAACGACGTTGACACCGATATTGCCCGATTAGTTTTTTCCGGCTTGATGAAATATGATCATGATTTGCAAGTCGTACCGGATATGGCCGCCGACTGGCAAGTCAGCGAAGATCAAAAAGAATACATTTTTAATTTGAAGCCGGGATTATTCTGGCATGACGATCAAACTGATGCGCCACAACCAGTTACCAGCGACGACATTATTTTTACCCTTAAAAGTATTCAGGACCCTGATTTTAAAAGTCCGCTTTTAATCAGTCTCCGCGGCGTTGAGGTAGAAAAGCTTGACGACCAAACCGTCAAATTTATCTTGCCCGAACCTTATCCGGCCTTTCTGGAGGTGATGACTTTCGGCATTTTACCCGAACACATCTGGGGTGAAATCCCGCCGATCAATGCCAACCTAACCGAATACAACCTCAAACCCGTCGGTTCTGGTCCCTGGAAATTTAAGTCGTTATTCAAAGATAAATTGGGTAATATCAAATCTTACACCTTACTGCCAAATCCGGATTACCAGGGACTGGCACCGTATTTGGAACAAATAACTTTCAAATTTTATCCGGATTTTCAAACCGCTATCGAAGCCTTGAAAAATAATTCAATTGAAGGCATTAGTTTCCTGCCCAAGGAATTAAAAAAAGAATTAAGCGGCCAAAAAAACGCTAAGCAATATTCTTTTGATTTACCCCAATACACGGCAATATTTTTCAATCAAAAAGAAAACGAGGCATTAAAAAATAAAAGCGTCCGCCAGGCTCTGGCGTTAGCCATTAACAAGCCAGAAATTTTAAGCCAGGCCCTGCAGCTGGAAGGCCAAATTATTGACGGACCAATTCTGCCGGGTACGATCAATGGTCCGACTGAGGCGGAAAAAATCAACTTTGACCCCGATAAAGCCGATCAGCTTTTGACCGAATCGGGCTGGGCTAAAATCACCTGGGAGAACTACCGGGAATTTCTAAAAGAACAAGTGGAAAAAGCCATCGCCGCCCAAGCCCAAAAAACTGAGGCAGACAATACTGATAATCAGGCGGCGGCCGCTCAACCAGCCAACGAAGCCGACCAAACCAAGGCTGAAGATAAAACGCCAGAGACTAACAAACCCGGAGTGGCGGAACAGAATTTTTATCGCCGCCAAGGCGATCAGATTCTAGAAATTATTTTGACTACGGTCAACCAGCCGGAGAATGTCACCGCCGCCGAGTTGACCAAAAAATTCTGGCAAAATATCGGCGTCAAAGTCAATCTTCAAATCATTGAACCGGGCAAAATCAGACGTGATGTCATCAAACCCAGAAACTACCAGGCATTACTCTTTGGCATTATTGTTGGTTCTGACCCCGACCCTTATCCTTTTTGGCATTCTTCGCAAATCCAAGATCCGGGCTTAAATTTGTCGCTCTATGCCAACAGAAACGTTGATAAATTATTGGAAGACGCCAGAAAAACTGCGGATCAAGAAGAACGGCTCAAAAAATATCAGGAGTTCCAAACTATTCTTAACAGCGAATTGCCCGCCATCTTTCTTTACAATCCGACCTATACTTACGTCGTTGATCAAAAAATTAAAGACCTAAACATCCAAAGAATTACCATGCCGGCCGATCGCTTTAATAATCTCAGCGATTGGTATATTAAGACCAGACGGGTATATCAAGGCGGTTTACGCTAAATTTAAAAATAGTTAGACCAGGGGCGAGCCCCCCCCTACTTATGCCGCGGTGGTGAAATTGGTATACACGTACGGTTCAGAGCCGTATGTTCGTAAGGACATGGGAGTTCGAGTCTCCCCCGCGGCACTTTATCTACTAACCTAAACCAAGCGATAAATTCTTCAACGACGGAGTTCCCTCAAGCTCCCACGCCAATTCGAAGATAAATATAGATAAACTAATAATTTATGGATTGGTGCGAGGGCAAGGGATTGAGGGTTTCCCGCCACTAAATTATTTTCATTAAAAAAATCGGGACGAGTCTCTCCTCGCCCACCATTTGTGCAGGACCAATTCTGCACCTAAAAAATATCACTAAAATAAACTACTTACTAAAAAATTATGGATGAAAAACAAAACAATAAAAAAAATAGTGCCCAGCGGCATCAAAGAAACCGCAAATCCAGGCACTCAAAGAATAGAGTCAATTTTGCCAAAAGTCAGGCCCAGCGGCCAACTCAAGGTTCAGCACCAAGCCGGGTAGGCAAATTAAGGATTATCCCTCTGGGCGGCCTAGAAGAAGTCGGCCGGAATATGACGGTTTTTGAATATGAAAACGATATCGTCATTTTAGACATGGGCTTACAGTTTCCCGAAGAAGACATGCCGGGCATCGACTACATTATTCCCAATATCGCTTATCTGAAAGGTAAGGAAAGAAACATCAAAGCGGTGATTTTTTCTCATGGCCATCTTGACCATATCGGCGCCGCACCAATACTTTTGGAAAAACTTGGCCATCCGCCGATTGTCGGCCGACCGTTAACCGTGGCCATGATTAAACACCGGCAGGAAGACTACAAGCCCAACACGGCAAAAAGTCTCAAGGTAATCATGGTAAAAAACATCAAGGACAAATTCAAGTTCGGTGCTTTTAGAGTCAGCTTTTTTCCGATTGATCACTCGATCATGGATGCCGTCGGTATCTTGATCCAAACACCAACCGCCACGGTGATTCATCCAGGCGACTGGACCCTGGAAAAAAATAGTCTTGGTCAACCGTTGCTAAATTATTCATTCCTCGCCCAAATGAAAAGACCGACCGTCCTGATGCTGGAAAGTTTAGGTGCCATTGATGTCCGAACTAGCGCCACGACCGAAGAAATGCAAAAAAATATCCACAAAATAGTGAGCGAAGCACCGGGACGGGTCATCATCGGCACTTTTTCTTCCCAAATTGAAAGAATCGGCTGGATTATTTCTTTGGCTGAAGAATTAAAAAAGAAAGTGGCGCTGGACGGCTACAGCATGAAGATGAATATTGGCATCGCCCAGGAATTAGGCTACATCAAAGCGGCTAAAGGCACTCTGATTAAAATTGAAGACATTGATAAATACCCGGATAATAAAACCATCGTCATCGCCACCGGTGCCCAGGGCGAAGGCAATGCCGTCCTGTCAAGAATTATTTCCGGTTCTCACCGCTACGTTAAAATTAAAAAAGCTGATACCGTTGTTTTATCTTCTTCAATCATCCCAGGTAACGAACGCACCATTCAAAAACTTAAAGACGGATTATATCGCCAATGCGACAACGTCATTCACGGCAATATCATGGATATCCACGTCTCGGGTCACGGCAACCGGCAAGACATTGCCTATATGCTCAAACAAATCAAGCCTGATTATTTTATTCCGGTTTATGCCTATCACTACATGCTTAAAGAATCGGCCAAACTGGCCCAAACCCTTGGTTTTTTGGAAAAAAATATTTTTATTCTGGATAATGGCCGAGTAGCGGAATTTGACAAAAACGGCGGCCGAATCACTGACCAAAAAGTGCCGGCCGACTATGTTTTTGTTGACGGCTTGGGTATCGGCGATATCTCGCACGTGGTTTTACGCGACCGACAAATGATGGCTGAAGACGGCATGATTGTGGTGATTGCGACTATTGACACTAAAAAAGGCAAGCTGGTTCAAAATCCGGATTTAATTTCCCGCGGCTTTATCCACATGAAAGAAAATAAAAAATTGGTGGAAGAAACCCGGATGGAGGCCAAAAAAATCTTTAAAGATAATTTGAAAGGCGAAGTTGACGAAAACTATTTCAAAGACCGGATTAGAAACGAGATCGGCAAATTCTTATACCAAAAAACCCAGCGTAGACCTATGGTCCTGCCGGTTATTATACAGGTCTAGGCTACTCGCTTGACCCCGCACCTTTTTTTACCTCCTAAGGTCATCCTGAACTTGATTCAGGATCTGACAGATTCCGGATATCAGCCCAAGGCTGATCCGCCTCTGGCGGAAAGTCCGGAATGACAGTTGAATAAAAGGTACAGGGTTGACAAAAAATCAAGTCGTGATACACTAATTATACTTTGACAATTACAAAACTAATGAAGTGTGTCCTTTGATTTGTAGGCGCCGCCCTGAGCGAGCGCAGCGAGTCGAAGGGTTGGGCACGCTTCGTCCCGTAAAGCGCTATGCGCCCACGGGACAAGGTGGTCTTTGCGCTAGTGAAGACCCGGCCGCCTCCGTAACCAAGGGCTTGGGTGTGTTGTCTGTCAATTGACGGAATAAAGCGCCTGAAAGTGGTCTTTTTTTATTGATTAAGACAAAATAAGACCTCTGCCCGACGAAGCTTTAGTAGTGAGCGTAGTCGGGAATAAAGGTGGTACCGCGGCATTGTTCCGCTGAAGTCCCGACTGGTCGGGACGAAGGCGAAGAATAGTCCCGTCCTTTGTAGAGACGTAAAATCTTGCGTCTCTACAAAGGACGGGATTTTTATTTTTTCCCGACCTTAATAAACCACAACGTTCTTTAAAGGAGAGGATGATGGACGAAACAAGACAACTACCAACCAAGCCGGCGGGCGGCGACCAGCCAACGGCCCGGCCTAGTCCGCATGGCAAATGCCCACGATGTCAGGGTCCTTTGGCTCAGATGCCACGAATCGGCTGGGGGCAAAGTGGATACAATCTTGAGTGTCATACTCCCGGCTGCCACTATTGGCGGCCACAATCCTAATGCCAAGCAGGCGGCAATGACTTCAATGTCTCTGCCGCCTGCAATTTTTTTTCAAAAAAAAGAGGCCTGCGGAACAGGTCCTCAATCAGAAACTTTTAGCTGAGCGGTTATGAGCTTTTCAAGCGATAACCGAACCGCGGGGAACAATGATGATGTTATCTTCAGCCAAAACCAGGCCAGGATAACGTTTGACTTCTGCTGCTGGATCTTGACCCAGGATCACACCGGCGTTAATTTGAGCCGCCTTATCAACGATAACCCTTTTGAGCTGGACATTATCGCCGACAATGGTCCGGTCGAAAATCACTGAATCTTGAATCCGGGTATTACGGCCAACTCTGATCCGGGTTGAAAGAACCGATGACACTATCTGACCGGCGATGACGCTGCCGTTACCGACGATGGCGTCATGAAGCTGGCATTGGTGAATGAACTTGGGAGAAGGCAGGTGCCGCGGCCGATGGATGATGGGCCAACTGGGATCATAAAGGTTGATGGCCGGTGTCGAACTAACCAAATCCATATTGGCTAGCCAGAGACTTCTGGGCGTGCCAATGTCTGTCCAGTAGCCGTTGAATTCGTAAATCTGGACCAGACGGCCCGAAGCAAAGGCATGAGGAATAATGTGGCGACTTAGGTCTTCGCCGTCAACCTCGCACAGCATTTGCTGAAGTTGCTGGGCATCAAAGATGGCAATGCCCATATGAACCAGGCTTTGATCAGTGGTTCCAGGAATTAACGGCGGATTATCCGGTTTTTCCAAAAAACCGACCGGCACACCAGAAGCGTTGAGGATGACGACCCCAAACCGACTGGCTTCAGCTGCCGGATAACGCTTGACCATTAAAGTCACTGCCGCCACACTGGCTTCGTGCTGTTCAATTAAGTCACCGTAATCGGCGACAAAAATCTGATCAGCACAAAGAGTGAGAATGTGATTATAGCCGTCATGAAACAGGTACTGACTCTGCCGTAGGGCATCAGCGCTGCCAGCATAACGCTCATGACCTCTAACCACCGCCACCTGGCATCTGATTGGCTTAGCCACTTCAGGCGCAAAGCCTTCAATCTGGCGAAGCAATTTGTTGGCGTGAGCTTGAATGAGAACATCAACCGAATCAATCAGCACGGTGTGGGCACAATTGCTGAGAACTAGATCGATCACTCGCCCGCTCTCAAACGGAACATTCGGTTTTGGCCGCTCAGTCGTCAGTACTAACATCCGGCTGCCCTCACCACCAGCTGGTATAACCGCTTTGACACGTTTCATCTAGAAAAGCTCCTTTAAAGGGCAAATTAAACATCCCCGGAAAAGAGATGTAAGGTTTAATGCTAGCGGAATTAGGGCTTTTTGTCAAGCCAAATCGCTTTACCCCTTACATCCACACTAATAATCAAGAGGAGTTTTTAGGTTAAGGAGGATATAACGGGGTTTACAGTTAGCTGACATCATATTAAAATGAATACATTATGATTAAGGAAATAATTTTGTCGGGCATTCAACCGACCGGAAAACTCCATATTGGCAACTATTTAGGCGCCTTAAAAAACTTCGTTGCGCTCCAAGATCAGCACGAATGCTATTTTTTTATTGCCGATTATCATTCCATCACCGAAAATTACGAGCCAAACACAAAACCGCAACAAGTTATGGAATTAGCCACCGACTTTTTGGCGGCCGGGCTGAACCCGAAAAAATGCACCATTTTTGTTCAGTCGCACGTGGCCGAGCACACCGAACTGGCTTGGATTTTCAACTGTGTTACCCCAATTTCTTATCTGGAGCGCATGACCCAATATAAAGACAAAGCAAACCAACAGCAAAAAAACATCAACGTTGGCTTGTTTGATTATCCGGTTTTACAAGCGGCTGATATTTTGATGTATAGAGTTACAGCCGTGCCGGTTGGCCAGGACCAGGACCAGCACGTTGAATTGACCCGTCAAATTGCCAGATTTTTCAATAATCGCTTTGGCCAAACCTTTACTGAACCAAAAACCATTCATACCGACACGCCAAAAGTGATGAGTTTGCTCACACCGGAGAAAAAAATGTCAAAAAGTCTGGGCGACAACCACTGCCTTTACATTGACGACGAACCAAAAGTCATTGCCGCTAAACTGGCTAAAGCGGTGACCGATACTGGCGATGGCCAGGGCTTGGGCGCCCGAAATTTGTTGGATTTAATAAAAATATTTAGTGACGATAAAACTTACAAAAGATTTCAGGCCGAAAAAAATTCCGGGACGCTTAAATATTCTGAACTTAAAGAAATTTTAGCCCAGGACATCGCCGATTACTTCGCTGACTTTAGAAAACGAAAAAAACAAATCAGCCAAAAAGAAGTAGAAAAGACACTGGCTGACGGCGCCAAAAAGGCTCAGGCCATTGCCCAAAAGACTATGGCTGAAGTTAGAATTAAAATCGGCATCCGCTAAAATGCTCTTAACGACATTAAATATCGCTTTGGGCGCTGCGGCCGCCATAAGCGTCATTATCTCTCTAACTATTGGCGCCAGCGCCATCGCTTTGTTTTTTTGCCGCGTGCCGTTTGTTCCTACACCTAGAAAAAGAGTGGCGGAAATTTTGGATCTACTAGCACTAAAACAAAACGATGTTTTCTACGACCTAGGCTGCGGCGAAGGTCGTTTTTTAATTGCGGCCGCTAAGCGCGGGGCCAAGGCCACGGGTTTTGAAATCACACCCTGGGCTTATCTACGCGGCAAACTCAACCTCTGGCTGACAAAAAGCCCGGCGGAAATTCTTTACCAAAATTTTTACCAAGCCGATTTATCGAAGGCGGACAGTGTTTATTGTTTTTTGATTGATTCAGTCATGCCCAAAGTGGAAGAAAAACTAAAAAAGGAATTAAAGCCGGGCGCTAAAATCGTCTGCTATGGTTTCAAATTGCCGACCTGGCCGCCAATAAAAATCATCAGCACTAATCCTAAAAATAAAAAAGCTAGCAAGATTTACCTATACCAAAAGGAGGCTTAAACCCCGCACCTTTAAAAAGGAGGAAAACGATGCTCTGGAATATTCTGAGTTATCTCTGGCTAATCCTGACTGGCCTGATATCGTGGCCGCTGATGCATTGGTTTAACCGAACCAAAATTATCGGCCGCCACCGTATCCCCGACTGCCGCAACTTGCTGATCATCGCCAATCACCTAACGATGATTGACTCCTGGTTCATTGTCATGGCCTGCTGCTGGCCGCGCTGCATCATCAAGCCATACCTCGTTCCCTGGCATTTGCCGGAAGAAAAAAACTTCTTCAAAAATTGGCTGATGGCTAGGGCGTGCCGGATGTGGCGCTGTATCCCGATTACCCGAGGTAGCGGCAATTTTCTGGCGAAGCTACCGGAGATTAGCCGCCAACTAACGGCTGGCCGGGTAATGATTTTTCCCGAAGGCACCAGAAACCGCCAACCTAAATCAGGACAGCTTTGCCGATGGACACCGGGTGCCGCCCGACTGGCCCACCAAACCAAGGCAACTGTACTGCCTGTAGCCATTAGAGGCGTGGAAGAAGTCTTGCCGATTGGCAGTACCTGGCCGAAGTTCGGCAAAACAATCATCGTCGTCATTGGTGAACCGATCCAAGATGAACTCAGCTATTATTATCGCCAACAAGCCAAAAAAGCCAACATTGAAGTCATTGCTGAAATCATGAGGCTCAGGCTCCAGCGCCTGTTGACATTAACCAGCCATTGGTTTGAACGCCAAAAAGCCTAGGGTCTTGTTGCTCTAGGCTTATTTTTTTCCCAAAAAAAATTATTCTAAAACTATTTTTTCGAGTTTGATTTCTTGACCCAGCCACTGCTGGGCATTTTTTTTGAAGACTTCAGTTGAATCGGTGACTAAAAACCGATGCTGATTATTTTTTTCCAATTGCCGTTCGATTTCTAGATGACGGGCTAAATAATCCTTAAGCTTAAGCGCCACAATTTCAGCGGAATTTATGACTTTAATCCGCCGACCGCAGATTTGTTTAATTGACCGATATAAAATCGGATAATGGGTGCAGCCCAAAATCAAAGTGTCAATTTTACGGTTTTTCAGCGGCCGCAAATAATAACGCAGAATTTTTTTTGTCTCTGGCCGCTTGGACCAGCCTTCTTCGACGATTGGCACTAAAAGCGGACAGGCAAAAGAAATTACCGTCGCTTTTGGCAACAAAACTTTAATTTCACGCTCGTAAGCGCCGGCGTTAACCGTGCCGCGGGTACCAATGACGCCAATTTGGCCGGACCGGGAAATTTTAACCGCTTCTTCCACCACCGGCCTGATCACGCCCAAAATCCGGCGGTCCGGGTAGTGGTTCGGCAACCATTCCTGCTGAAGCCGACGCAAGGCCTCGGCTGATGAGGTATTACAGGCGACAATGATTAGCTGACAGCCTTGTTTAAATAAATAATCAACCGCCTGTTGAGTAAATTGATAAATCAAATCTTGAGACCGGTTGCCATAAGGCGTCCGAGCCGTATCGCCTAAATACAAAATTTGGTATTCCGGCAAAAGCCGCAATACCTCTTTAGTCACTGTTAGGCCGCCCAGGCCGGAGTCGAAAATACCAATCATAGTAATATAATGCTAATTTGCGAATTTATACGAATGATGCGAATTAAGACTAAAAATCACTAGACTACTTGATATTTTTAAGAAAACTTTCCGCTAGTTGGGCGGTGGAATCAGTGGCCTGGTAAAAATCTTTCCAAACGACCACGATATCCGCGCCGTTAAAAACCGCACTTTGAACATCTCGCGGCGTATCGCCGCCGGCGACCGCAATTAAAACGTTAGCCGTGCCTTTGACTTTATTAATCTGATGAATTGGCAAAGTTTTGGTTTTATTATCCGCGGTTTCGTCAACGCCGCGGTGTAAAATCACGACGGCCGGCATTTTTTTTAAGCGCCGTAAAATTTTTATCGGCTGGTCAATTGCCATCATGTCAACCATGGCGTCAATGCCTAATTTCTGACAGTGACTGATAAAACGGTTAATGGTTTCAATCGGCGCTGAACCCAAAACCACCGCGGCCGAAGCGCCGGCCTGGGCGGCCAGTGTCACTTCCGCCTCACCCCGGTCCATGCATTTTAAATCAGCGACAATGTAAGGGGCAATGGCGTTTTTTGATTGACTGAGGGCCACCGGTTTTTTTTGACTAAGTGTACTTAGCTCCGGATTCAGTAGCAACATTAAGACGTCCAGTAAGCCACCAGTCTTTACCCCGGACAGCTTTTTTCCAACTACTGGTGCCAAAGGATTAGACTTTTGCGACCAGTATAAGCGCAGTTTTTCGATGCCCTCCGTGCCGTAGCGCTTAATCAGCGGCGTACCAGCCTCAATTAAAATCCGATCAGAATACGGCAAAGCGGCAATAATCTGGCGCGCTTCTTCCAGCGTACTGTTTAAAGCAACTTGAAGATAATGCTTTTTACGATCAAGCGGCATAGTTTAGGTAGTAGGTTGTAGGTAGTAGGTTGTAGAGATAAAATTATTTTTTACTCGCTACTTACTGCTAACTACTCACTAATTATAGAATTATTCTTTCTTGCCACCCTGAACCGCTTGGGTCACTCTTTTTATTCCCTCTAAAACTTCGATTGGCAAAGCAAAAACAATGGTGTTAGCCGGATTAACCGTGGTGCTTTCGATCGTCTGCAAAGTCCGCAGAGAAATCGCTCCCGGCACAGATAAATTTTCGGCCGCCAGCCGGAGGTTTTCCGAAGCCTTGAGCTCACCTTGGGCCCGAATAATCGTTGCCCGTCTTTCTCTCTCCGCTTCAGCCTGTTTAGCCATGGCCCGTTTCATGTCCGCCGGCAGTTCAATATCCTGCATCTTAACGGCGGAAACATTGATCCCCCAATCGTCGGTCTGAACGTCAACGATTTTTTTGATTTCTTCGGCAATCCGGTCTCTTTCGGCTAAAAGAGCGTCCAGCTCAACACCGCCAATCGTATCGCGCAAAGCGGCTTGGGCGTACTGGGCCACGGCAAAAGTGTAATCTTGAATCTTTAAAACCGCGTCCTCGGCTTTTTCAATCTGAAAATAAACCACGGCGTTAACGCCGACTGGCACATTGTCTTTGGTGATCGCCTCCTGCTGGGGCACATCCACGGTCCTAACCCGAAGATCAACTTTAATTATTTTTTGAATCCCCAAAAGAGCAAAAATCCAAGTCAGACCCGGCTGACGGGTACCGGTGTATTTACCCAGCGTCAAAACTACACCCCGTTCGTATTGGTCAACAACCCTCAGCCCGGTAAGAATAATTACCACAATGATAATACCTAGAGGACCAAAAAAGAATTCCATATGTTTTTACTTAATAATTAATTGGCAATTTTTGAAGTTTTACTTTTTGACATTCTAATTATAGATCCTGATACAAATATTCTTTATACAGTTTATTGGTCAAGACGTAAATGTTGTCGTAAAAATCCGCCGGAATATTTTGCTGATATTGAGGTGTCAAGTCGCCGTTATAGCCAAAGAGGCACTCTAAATATTTTTGGCAGCGGGCTTTATCCGCTCCGCCGGTATAGCCACGCATTTTAGCGTCAGTGCCCGAGCGCCTGACCTGGACAAAAATATTACTGAACTGCAGCTGGGTGCTTTCACCGACAAAAACGATATTTTCCAGATCGGAAAAATCCAAATCCGGAAAAACTTCGGCTAAAATATTTTTAACCACTGACAACGATATTTTGCCTTCTCTATAAGCCAGCGCTAGGCCAAGAAAAAACTTGTCAGTTTTGTCTCGCCGGACTTCGCCGGCCAGTTTTTCCGACCGCATTTTTTCCGGGTCGGTTTCGCTTTCATTGTAGTAAACAATGTCGTTGCGGAAATAATAGCGGCTGACAATGTTATTGGCGGCAAAAATTTCTTCCAGATAATCAGTTAAAGACTTTTTCTTTAAAAATAAATCAGCGGCCAAAGCGGTAATGATAAACGAAGCCTCACCGGCGCTTTTTTCCCGCATGGCAATGGCCTGCCGACCGCCCTGGCTGGTAATCAATTCCTCGGGGCCGGTAATCATCCCGCCACTTTCTTCGCCGGCAAAAACAATTCTGGGATTCAAACCTAAGTTTATTTCGGCACCGAAAATATCAGTTAAGACCACTTCTTTATTCGGACTGTTCCGAAGTTGTTTTTCGATTTTTTTCATCACGTTGGCAATTTCTTTAAAACCAACCGGACAAGAGATGACTTTGGCGCCAACACTACTGGCCCATTCGTTCCACATTTTACTGGAAGGTGCGGTCGTGATTAATACCCGGGAGTGTTTATCCCAGCGACCGGCCGCTTTAAGCTGCTGGGCGTAAAAATCCATGGTCATTAAAAATGAATAAGTCGGGTCGTAAACGGCAAAAATTTTTTCAGCATCAATTCCAATGTAGTTAATGCCTAATTCCGTCAATTTCTTGGCTTTGGTCACAGGCTCAACCTGACCGACGACCAGCCGGTCGCCATCCGGATCGGTGATTAAAACAATCTGACCAATAGTAGCGCCTTTTAAGTCATATTCATAGCCCATGGTTTTTACTACCGGCAGCAGGGTAGAGTCGCAAGAAAGATCAAAAAATTCGTTTTTGCCGGTACTAGGATTCTGGCGCCAAGTTTTGCCGATGCCGTGAAAAAATGGATCCGCCTCCGCATTGCGCCAGGTGTAAATGTCTAAAATTCCCAGCCGCTGACAAATTGGCACCATATTTTTGTGCATACAGCCGCCAACGGTGTCAAAAATTATTTTCATGCCGGCTTGAGCGGCTTGTTTGATATAATCCAAGTTTATTTCACTGGCCACGCCCCGACGCAAATATTCAACATAAAGATCAAGGCCATCAAAATCCTGGGTAATCAAAGGATTATCTTTAGACGCTAGGGTAATGGTAAAACCGTCTTTACTGTTTTTGGCTTGCTCCAAAAAGCCGCGGATTTTTTCGACAAATAGTAATGACATCTCCGGCATAAACTGACTGCCCTGACTGTCTAAATCCTTAGTTGAGGTCTTGCTGGAAATGGCATGGCTGGAAGTGACATATTCGCCGCCGGCCAAATCCTGAATAAAAATCAAAAAAGACGCCAGCCAGATGGTGGTCATCTCATTATTATAAGGTTGATGGATATGGATCCCCTGACCGGCCTGAAGCCGGGAAATTAATTCAACGTAAGCTTTGGTGTTGTACCTGACTTCGCCAGAAACAATTTTATGGATTTCTTTATTTTTATTATTTTCTTTAAAGACTGCGGCTTTAGCTAAAGTCGCCAAAGCGATACCCAGTTGATTGAGCGGAAAACGAGTATCCCAATAATAAGTCACGTTTTGCGGACCGCGCACGCCGCTGGTTGAAACCTTGGCTTCTTTCTCATAATCAGCTAGCCAGCGGTCGAGCTGGTAGTGTTCAACTAGTGCTTTGGTTAAGTTAAGCCTGATTTCGTCGGGCTGACTTAAATCAAAGATTGGCTGACGCTTAATCTCTTCTGGCGTTGAATTTTCTACCCCCCGAAAAAATTCTTCTTTTAACGCTTCAACAGCCTTAAGTCTTGTTACATCGGGCATAAATAATTTTTAGGCTTTAACGCCATTCCGCAATTGTGTCTTTTTTAACTTGGAGCATGGCACCCAAAGCCCAAAGCATTGTCAATAGACAAACTAGCCAACCGACAATCGGCAAACTGGAAAGAATGGTTAAAACCAATAGACCAACGGCTAAAGGCACAATTAGTGAACCGCTGTATTTTTTGTGACTTAATTGATCAACTAATAATATCCCGATGGCCAAGCCGGCAATGACTTTACTCAAACACAAACCAATCAGATAAAGCGGCAGAATAATTAAAGCCAAAGGAATGCCAATCACCGTAAAAAGCAGCAGGACAACGACCACGGGCGTGATAATTAAATAGACCAGGCCCCAACCGATTGATTGGGCCGGCCGTTTAACCATTTCGGCATGCATGGCCAAAAGTTTTTTCGGCACTAAACTGATCAAAACCAAACCTAAGATCAAGAAGGAGAAAAAAGAAATAGTTTTGAACAAGAAAAATGCCGGACTCAAAAAGCCGGTATCAACTTTGTAATTCTTAATGGCTTTTTTAATGGTTTGGCCGGACACAACCGCGCCTTCTTTTATAATCAGCTGTTTTTCCGAAGCGGCTTGATAAACCAAGTCGCCATTAATTTTAGCCCCCGTCTCTAAAATCACTTGGCCTTCGCGGTCAACTGAAGCTGTGACTTTTTTGCCTACTTCGTTAGAAATAACGACGGTGCCGGCACCGGCCCAGACATTGCCGGAAACCTTGCCTTTAATTTCAACGCTGGCGCCAGCGGCGTAAACGTCCAAGCCGACGGTCGACGTTTTATCGATAAAGACATTGCTGCCGGCCGTCCAAATGTTATTTTTTACTTCACCGGAGACTTCGATGTTTGAGCCAACTACCCGAACGCTGCCACTGACCGGGCCGCTGATTTTGATTGAATTGCCCGCGGCAATGACATCGCCGCTGACCGGCCCGCTGATCCTAATCGTGTTACCGGCGACGATCACGTCCCCCTTAACCGCGCCTTCAATGTCAATGATGTTACCGGCTTTGATGAAATTACCGTCAATAATCTGGTCAGCCGCGACTGTCACTGACTGATTTTCTTTGTTATCGATGGCAAAAACCCCGGCAAAAGTCGCCAGAGGCAAAGCTAAAAATGCCGCCACCAGACAAAAAACAAAAAACTTTTTGGCAAAACTCATAGAATTTAGAGGGTTAATTATCTAAAATATAGCTTTATTTTATCATTTTTTGGCGACGGTGACAATATTAGCCCCTTTGATGTAACCCAAAGGCCAAACCTTTTGACGGCAAGAAATATCCCAATAAGATAGGTACTGGTCAACTAAGTTTAAATCGGATTTTATGACCAATTTTTTCAGCTCACCTAAGGTAAAAGCATGGTAATAACGTTTGACTTTGCCCTCCTGCCAAGGCAAAAAAATATCTTTGAAATCCAGGTCGCTTTTGCCAAAAATTTTTAGAAAGGTAAACTTGATGATATAATAGATTGACTGTCTTTGCCAGCGATTCCAATTACTCATAACTAATACGCCGCCTGGTTTCAACACACGCTGAAATTCCCGCAAGGCTTTTAGCCGCAGCTCATAACCAGGCAGGTGATGGAAAACCGCAATGCAAAAAATCACATCAAAAAAATTATCGGCGAAGGGCAGCTGAAAAATTTCGGCGTTAAAAAATTGCTGATTGGGTAAAGCGAACTGGGAATTTTTTTGAGCGATTGTCAAAAGGTTTTGGCTGATGTCAACGCCAAAATAATCAACCTTAACGTCTTTAAACATTAGCCGTAATTTACCATTACCGCAGCCGGCATCCAGGACATTATCACCCGGCTGAACGTATTTTTTAAACTCAATTGAACCCGGCCAAAGTTCCTGCCGGCTTTTGTCAAAATCAACCGCAATGGTGTTATAATCACTTTTGACTTTATCTAAGATTTTTTGCACGGTTTCTGGTTTCATGATTCGTTAGTTATATTTGAGACAAAAAGTCCAGGATCAAATTACCAAAAAACTTAGTCCGATAGGGGGCTTGGGGGCGGCAACTGAGCCCAAGTCCGCCAGCGAGTTGATGCGAGGCGAGTTGATGGATTAAACCAGAGATATACTAATAGAAAAGTATAATATGGTTGGCGCCAGCCAGAGGCTGGTCCGCCTCTGGCGGAAATTACCGCCCCCAAAACTTTTTGCTACTTTTAGTTATAAAAGTAGCAAAGAATATATGAATAATACTCAACTTCAACAAATTGTTCAAGCGATCAATAAAACGCCGCCTAAAAATTCAGCGGCCTTGGCGGCGGCTGTCCGTAAAATTGCCGGCCAGTTCAATTCACCGACCCCGGCGAAATCGGCTTTAATTACCGCTTACCAAACTTTAGTTAAGACCAAAAAAATCAAACCTAACCCTAAACTCAGAAAACTTTTGGTCAAACGGGCGGTCAGGAGTTTATCCGGCGTTTCAATTATTACGGTTTTAACCAAACCCTTTCCGTGTCCGGGCCGTTGCGTTTATTGCCCGACTGACTATCGGATGCCAAAAAGTTATTTGGCCAACGAACCGGCGGCCCAGCGGGCGCTAAGAAATAAATTCAGTCCTTGTTTGATGGTTACTAACCGGATTAAGGCCCTGGAAGCTAACGGCCATGAAGTCGATAAAATTGAGCTGATTGTTTTAGGCGGCACTTGGTCTTTTTATCCGCTCAGCTATCAAAATTGGTTTATCACCCAGTGTTTTTATGCCGCTAACACTTACGGCAAAAAAACCAAGCGAAAAGTAAAAAGTCTAGAGGCGGAACAAAATTTCAACCAAACCGCTAAATATAAAATTATTGGTTTGACTTTGGAAACCCGACCGGACTATGTTAATGCGCAAGAAATCAAACGGTTAAGAAGACTGGGCTGCACCCGGGTTCAGCTTGGCGTCCAGCATACTGACAACAAAATCTTGGAATTAATCAAGCGTGACGATACTCTGGAAGGCGCCGTTAGGGCAACACAAATGCTCAAAGAAGTTGGGCTAAAAGTTGACCATCATTACATGCCCGATTTGCCCGGTTCAACGCCTAAAAAAGATTTGGCCATGTTTAAATATGTTTTTAGCGGCCCGGAGCTGCAGCCGGATCAGATTAAAATTTATCCTTGCATTGTCAATGAAGACGCGGAACTTTACCAATGGTATAAATCGGGCAAATATAAGCCTTATGAACCTAAGCAATTGTTAAATTTACTTTTAGCGATTAAAAAAATCGTGCCGCCTTACGTCAGAATCAACCGCTTAATCAGAGACATTCCGGCGGAAAGTATTGTCGCCGGCAATAAAATCACCAACCTGCGCCAGTACTTAAAAGAACTCAGCCACCAGCAGGGCTGGAGTTGTCAATGTCTGCACTGCCGCGAAGTCAGAGACCAGGCAGAAAAAGTTCAACAAGCAAAATTGGTTTGTCGGACTTACCGGGCTTCGGCCGGCACCGAACATTTTTTCAGTTTTGAAAGTCCGGACCAAAAAAAAGTTTATGCCTTCTTGCGCCTGCGCTTTAATGATCGACCGCAAAATAATATTTTTCCTGAACTTAAAAACGCCGCCTTGGTCCGCGAACTCCACGTTTATGGCCAGATGATTCCGGTCGGGTCTTTAGACAAGGGTTTAAATAAAAACAAGAGAACTCAGCATCGCGGTTTTGGCTCAAGCTTAATGCTGACGGCCGAAGAGCTGTCCCAAAAAAATGGTTACAAAAAAATTGCCGTTATTTCCGGCATCGGCGTCAGAAATTATTACCGCAAACTCGGCTATAAGCTTGAAGGTACTTACCTGACAAAAAAATTGGCTTAATGAGCTGCTGTCAGCTTAACGCCTGCTGCCGACTAGGCCAGCAATATACAAGTAAAATTAGCGCTTTAATCAAAATAGGACCGGAAGGGGGTTTAGGGACGGCAACTTCCGCCAAAGGCGTCGTGCCAAAGGCAGATCAGCCTCTGGCTGAGATGCGCCTCTGGCGCAGAGCCCGAACTCGCCAGTGAGTTTCAAAGTATTCTTTCCCTCTTAGTGTAAGAGGGAGACGCCTGCCTGCGCCGAATCCTGAGACATTCTTGAGCTTCGGCAGGCAGGGAGGGAGTTATCCTGGCTTTGATAACTCCCCCGCTTACTCTCATTAAAAACCACGAAGACATACCTAGAATCCCCCTCTTAAATTAAGAGGGGGATTCTTTTGAGGACATAAAAATAAAAAAATCCCGCTAGAAAAGCGGGGGGCAGGGAAAGCAAGGAACAAAGCAATTTGATTTTTATCCAGCCGGAGAAAGGGCGGCTGATTAGGCGGCGATGAGGTTGTAAAGTCGCCAATTGGCCCGTCTGGTACGACGAGTGGTAGCATCTTGGGTGTGAACCATTACGCAACTGTCGATCACCTCATACAACTGATCGTTATGACGAGGGTCGGCCAAAAGCTGGCCGGTGCGGCCGCTGACCAGGTTGACGACTCGGGCGCCAGGCTTGAGATTTTGGCGGCGGAGCAGATGTGATTCCTGATCCAGAATCACCATAAAGGCCAACGACCAGGCGCAGACACGGCGGCCTTTACCTTGGCCGTGAATGCCGGTGACTACCTGGGCGAAGTGATCCCGGAGGAACAGTTGCGGCCGATCGAGGTCGTCTGACCGAGGCAGGACCATTCCGTATTCGCCGTTGGCGGTATTGTGAACCATCATGCCCGGCTTAAGAGCCGAAGCATCTACTCCTATATTGGCGTGCGGCATGGTTATAATCTCCTTTTCATGCGCTTTGGATATGAAGCCGTTTCAAACGGTTTCAAGGTTGTAAAGGTTCCAACAAGTAACTCGCCGTTGAGCGCTGCTGGTAAACGTCAGCACTTGGACAAACTCTCGGTCGGCGGAAGCCAGCCGATCAGGCCTTTTGGGATCTGGGAGCAGAGTGCCAACTTTGCCGCTGGCCAGATTCCTGACATCCATGCCCGGCCTCAGGTCGGCTCGGCTGAGCAGTCTTGATTGGCCATCAATGACGGCGGCCAGGTCTGAAATAGACCAAAGAACACAGCGACGAGGCCGAGCTTGATTAAAAGCGCCGGTCACTACCAGAACGCTTTGGCCAAAAATATCCGGCCGTTTTTGGCTGCCGCTGGCCGGCAAAACCATGCCGTCTTCACCGGTCTGATGATGACGAACGATTATGCCCGGCGTGAGATCTGAAACCTGGACTCCGGGTGACATCATGGCCTTAACCTCCTTTCCTTAAGTTGGAATGAACCGCTTAATTGAAGATAATTAAGGGTTTGGTTATTTTTTCTTAGCCAACTTAATTATCTTATTTTATAATAATCGGTCTTGAGTCAAAATGCAATGTTAGGGGTAAAACAAAAAATCCATCGTGTCATTGCGAGGAGTGGTGGCCTTACGTTGAGACGACGAAGCAATCTCTAAAGTTAACGAGATTGCTTCCCCCGCTTTAGCGGGGTCGCAATGACAGTTAATATCTTTGATATATTGACTGGCCCCAATTAAAAAACTATAATGGCTTAAGAAACTATTATGACCCAGAATCACCATTTCAATAACGTGGTCATTGCCGCCGGCCCGGTGATTATTAAGGCCGGCAAAGTTTTACTGAATAAACACGGCGAAACCGATTTGTGGAAATTCCCCGGCGGCGACATTACCGCCGCTGAAGGCGACCTGGATGCCTGGGCGGTTAAAAAAGCAACGGAAGAATTGGGGCTGAAAATAAAAATTATTAAACCCCTTAAGCCAATGGTGGTCTGGCAAAAAGACGAGGTAATAATTCTGATTCATTACTTGGCCGAATTGACCAGTGAAGAAATTAAACCAGCCACTTACATCAAAGAATACGCCTGGCTGGATATTAATAATTTGCCGGAAGACTGCCACCAAAACGTTAAAACAATAATTGAAGAATATAAAACCGATGCCAGACATTGACTGGGAAAAAATCGTTAAGTTTGTTTCGGAAATTTATATGCTGAAAAGAAACCGGCATGAAGGCTTTCGGCTGGCCGGCGTGGAACATCCCGATTCACTGGCCGATCACATTACTATCGCTGCCCAGTTGGCTTATATTATCGGCGAACTGGAAGGCCTGGACGGCAAAACCTGCGCCACGATGGTGATTTTCCACGACAACGGCGAAGTCCGGACCACGGACCAGCATAAAGTCGCCGCTCGCTATATTGATAAGGACAAAGCGGAACATCAGGCCTTAACCGACCAAATGGATTTTTTACCGCCGGCAATTAGAACTAAAATTATTGATCTTTATGATCAATGTGAAAATCACTCTAGCCCGGAAGGCATTGTGGCTAAAGACGCCGACTGGCTTGAGGCCGCTCTCCAGGCTAAAATTTATTCCGAACAAGGTTACCAAAATTTGGAAACTTGGGTTCAAAACGTCAGCCAGTCTTTAAAAACTAAGTCCGCCAAAAAACTACTGGCGCAAATCAAAGTTATGGATAATTTCACCACCGTTTGGTGGAAAGGCCTTAACATCAGCCGGGAAGAAGTTTACGGCAAGTGATATGATTTATGAATCTTTAGAGTTTAAATAAGAATTGTCTAGCCGCCAAATATTTTTTGTTTTTCTGGCGGTTTTATTATTTTTCATATTTTTGTTAAGATTAATCTACCTATATTAACACTCAATCTATGCTAGACAAAACATTAAAAAAACATGATCCGGAAATTGCCGAATTGATAGAAAAAGAAAGGGCAAGACAGGCAACCGGTCTGGAAATGATTCCTTCGGAAAACCATTCCAGCCCGGCGGTGCGGGCGGCCCTGGGTTCAGTTTTGACTGACAAATACTCTGAAGGCTACCCCAAAAAAAGATACTAC
This sequence comes from Candidatus Buchananbacteria bacterium RIFCSPHIGHO2_01_FULL_44_11, assembly GCA_001817345.1. Lineage (GTDB taxonomy): Bacteria > Patescibacteriota > Patescibacteriia > Buchananbacterales > UBA6539 > 2-01-FULL-44-11. The sequence goes on from MHIE01000027.1 coordinate 23,597, forward strand.
GGCGGTAATCAATTTATTGACCAGGTGGAAATTTTGGCCCAGGAACGGGCGAAAAAATTATTTGGCGTGCCCTATGCTAACGTTCAACCCTATTCCGGCAGTCCGGCTAACCAAGCGGTTTATTTTGCCGTCTTGGAACCTGGGGAAGTGGTAATGGGCCAGCATTTATTTGCCGGCGGCCACTTGACTCACGGCTGGGGCGTAAATTTTTCCGGCCGGTTTTACCAAAGCGTCCAATACCCGGTAAAAACCGACGGCTACCTGGACTTGGAAGAAATCAGAAAATTAGCTTTAACCCATAAGCCAAAATTGATTTGGTGCGGGGCCACGGCCTATGCCCGAGAATTGCCGTTTAAAGCAATGGGAGAAATTGCCGATGAAGTTGGCGCTTACTTAGCCGCTGACATTGCTCATGTGGCGGGTTTAGTGGCCGGCGGGGCTCATACCAGTCCGGAACCTTTTGTTCATATTATTACCACCACCACCCACAAAACCCTGCGCGGACCGCGCGGTGCCATGATTATGGTGACAAAAAAAGGCTTAAAAAAAGATCCGGAGCTGGCGGAAAAAATTGATAAAGCCGTCTTTCCCGGACTTCAAGGCGGGCCGCACAATCACCAGACCGCCGCAATTGCCGTCGCCTTAGCCGAAGCGATGAGACCGGAATTCAAAATTTATGCCGACCAAATTGTTAAAAACGCCAAGGCTTTAGCCAGTTCACTCTTAGCCGAAGGGATTAAGCTGGTGTCTGGCGGCACGGATAATCATTTGATTCTAATTGACTTAACGCCTTTTGGCCCGGGCAAGGGTTTATTTGCCCAAGAAGGTCTGGAACTCGCCGGCATCACCGCTAATAAAAATACGATTCCCAGTGACCCAAGTTCGGCCTTTTACCCCAGCGGCCTCAGGCTGGGCACGCCGGCTTTAACCACTCGGGGTATGAAAGAAGTAGAAATGACTTTGATCGGCAAACTGATCGCCACGGTTTTGAAAAAAAGCTGCCGCTTTGATTTCCCCGAGGCTAAAGACGAAAAAAACCAGGCAATTAAAAACTTCCGTCAAGCGGTCTTAGACGACGATGAATTAAAAACTATTCGTCGGTCAGTCGCCAGGCTGGCCAAAAAATTTCCTCTACCCTAATTTTGCAAAAAAATGAAACCGCCAACCGCTCAAATTATTGACGGCAAATTGCTGGCCGAAAAAATCATTCTGGAACTTAAGGCTAAAGTCAGTCATCTCGCCAAGGCACCGGGCCTGGCGACTGTTTTAATTGGTGACAATGCCGCTTCCACCTTGTTTGTCAAAAATAAAAAGAAAGCTTGCCTTAAGGTGGGCATCACGTTCCATGAATACCTTTGCGGCAAAAAAGATTTTTATCCTCAAATCACGCAAGCCGAAATTTTAAAAATGATTGACTGGTTGAATAAAGACGAAGAAATAGACGGCATCATTGTTCAATTGCCCCTGCCAAAAAAATTTAACACCCAAAAAATCATCAACCGCATTGACCCCAAAAAAGATGTTGACGGCTTTCACCCAGATAACGCCGAGCCAAATTCACCGCTGATTGGCGCGATCAGGCTGGCACTGATGTTTCCTCAAAAAAATCTTAAGGACAATAAAACCATTATTGTTTCCAAAAATCCGATTTTCAGCAGTCCGCTAGCCCAAGCCTTAAAAAAAGACGGCTTAGACGTCACAATTATTAAGCCAGACGATAAAGAACTGACCGAAAAACTCAAAACCGCCGATATTGTCATTAGCGTGGCCGGCAAAAAATACCTGATTAAAAAATCAATGATTAAAAAAGACGCTATCGTTATTGATGCCGGCACTAACCTGATGGATAAAAACCACTGGGTCGGCGACGTTGACCCCTCTGTCAGTCAGGTGGCCAGTTATTTAACACCCGTACCCGGCGGCATTGGACCACTGACCGTGGTAATGCTACTTAAAAACACTTACGACCTCGCTCAAAAAAACCAGAAAAATCGCTAAATTAAGCTAAATTAAACCAAAAAACAGAAATCGCTGTAACCTTTTGGCTTTTTGACGGCATTTAATAGTTAGAGGGTATGGTACCAGAACCAAATCCAGAGCTGGAAAATCAAATCAAAGCCTGCTTGAACGGAGAACCTGACTCTTTCCGCTATGTTTTTGATGCGGTCAAAGAACGAATTTTTCAATATACCGTATCGCGGACTAATAACCGTGAAGACGCCCTGGATATCACTCAAGAAATTTTTATTGAAATCTGGAAAGCCTTACCTAAATTCCAATATCGCTCGCTCGGACAATTCTACGGTTTTATTTTTTTAATCAGCCGACGACGACTGATTAAATATTACCGCCGGCATAAACACGACATCGCACTCCGGCCGAATCAAAAAAATATGGAAACGCAGACTCAATATCAATCAAATTTTAACCAATACCACGATGTGGTCACCGGCATTAAACGGCTCCGGGAACCGTATCAGGAGGTTTTGCGTTTGCATTATTGGAGTGGCCTAACTTATGAAGAGATTGGCGTTATCATCGGCGTCAGAGAATCAACCGTCAAAGTCTGGCACTACCGCGCCGTTCAAAAATTAAAAGAAATTCTGGGACAATTATGAAAAACGACCTGAACGACAAACTGAAGATTCAGACCCAACCCCTGTCGGAGCTAGAAACCGATCGGCTTTGGCAAGGAATTTACCGAACAATTAAAGTGACCGAACAAGAGACTATGCTACCCCGGCCAAAATTTTTTTCGCGTCTGGTTTATATTCCTTTGACTGTTACCAGTCTATTAATTATTGCTTTTTTCGGCACGGCAACGATAGCGGCTCAAGCCAAGCCCGGGGACTTGATGTTTCCGGTGGAACTGGCCTATGAAAATTTGCAATTGAATCTGACTTTCAATCCTGAAAAAAAAGCCAAGCTGTCTTTACAATTCTCGCAAGAAAGAATGAAAGAAGTGAAAGAAGTTTTAAATAAGGATACCAAACCTGTTCCTCAACCAACCGTTGAGTTAAAAAACGACGTTCTACCCGCCGCTTCGATTTTGGCCACCACCACTGAAGCAACAAGCACTCAGACAACAATAATAAAGTCCCAGTCAAAACCGACTCAATCACTGGAAAGAACTCATCAGACTTTGATCGGCGCTTTGGATTATTTAGAAAATGCTAAAATTGAACTGGAAAAATCCGGCAACCGTGATACAGCCGAAGCGGTCAGAGCCATGGTTGATCAGTTATCCAACCAAACCCAAGACTATATCGATGATTTAGAAAAAATAAAACAAGACATACCAGATGATGACGACGAAAAAAACCAAGAGGTAAGAAACCGTATTGACCGCTCAGAAAAAAGGCTAAGAGAAAAGTTCAGACTGGACCGTGAAAGAGAGGACGAGACAAAAGATGAATCAGACGAACAGAGAGCAGAAGAACTAAACCAAAATAATAACGGGGAACAAAGAGAGGAAGACCAAATTGACCAACCGGAGGATTCTGAGAACCAAGAAGACGGGGATCGGACCGAAAGTCAAGATCTTTCCGATCAATCTCTAGACTTTTCCCCACGTGAAGAACTTAATAATTAATCTAACAATATGAGAAAAATAATTTATGCCATCTTCGGCCTAGCTATGTTAGCCACGACCATCACATTCCCCCCACCGGTTAGCGCCGCCACTCTGCAAGCTGATACTTTAATCAAAGGCACAACTGAGTCCACGGTTTATTACTACGCCACCGACGGCAAGCGTTATGCCTTTCCCAACCAAAGAGTGTACGAGAGTTGGTTTATCAGCTTTAGCGACATTAATGTCTTAACCGACGCCGAATTGGCCCAGATACCGCTCGGCGGCATTGTCTGGTACCGGCCAGGCATTATGCTGGTTAAAATTCAAACCGACCCGAAAGTTTACGCCGTCGGCCACAAAGGCGTATTACGCTGGATTAAAACCGAAGCGCTGGCCCGCGCTCTCTACGGTGAAGACTGGAATCAGCTGATAGATGACGTACCGGTTTCTTTCTTTGGCAGTTATTTTTTGGGTTTACCCGTCAGTTTGATTAGCGATTACAGCCCTGACGACGAAATTGCCTCTAGCCCGTCAATTAGCCATGACAAGGGTCTTAAACTTGGTCACCTTAAACGCGGTTCAGATACTGACAAGTGCCGAGCGATTCCAGCAGTTCCGGCGGTAAAAATTGGCCGCAAAGGTCCGGCCACGCCAGCCATCTCGGCCCGAGATTGCGCCCGGGATAAGCATGATGACGATGAGGATGAAGATGAAGACGAAGACGAGGACAGAAATGATCTAGATATCTTCTCGGTCAACGCCACAACCAGTACTAGTACGGCGGCGATTACCTGGTTTACTGACGAAAAAAGCACCGGCAAAGTGACTTACAATACCGCTCATCTAGCCGGCGCCACTTCCACTAATCAAACCGTCAATAATACGTCTTTAACTAAGTTCCATAATTTCCTGCTAGAGGGCTTAACGCCAGCCACAACGTATTACTATCAAGTGGAATCAACTGATGAAGACGGTAACACCGCTAAAAGTGTAGAAAAAACCTTCACCACTAAGTCAGCCACAACCACTGACACCGTCGCGCCGGTAATCAGTAACTTAACCGCCACACCGGCCATTCACTCGGCGGTCATTAACTGGAACACCAATGAAGCGTCAAACAGCGTTGTGGTTTATGCCGATCAAAGTTTGACGACAGCCACTACTTCACAGACAGTTACTAGCAGTGCCATGTTTTCTGCTCATTCTCTGAGTTTAACCGGCCTAAATGCCAGCACGACTTACTACTATGTTGCTAAGTCAGCTGACAGCAGCGGTAATTTGGCAACGAGTACAGAAAAAACCTTCACTACCTTAAGTCAGTCAGTG
>MHIE01000027.1:28513-30981 GCA_001817345.1 Candidatus Buchananbacteria bacterium RIFCSPHIGHO2_01_FULL_44_11
GGTATTCAGTAACATTCAGACCAGCACCGCGACCACGACCGCGACCGTCACCTGGACAACCAATGAACCGGCCACCAGTTACTTAAAATATTCGTTAGATAACTTGGACACGGCCACGACCACTTGGGTTTTAAGTGCCAGCGCTTTAATCACCAGTCACTCTTTAACCGCCCTGGGACTTAACGCCAGCAGTACTTATTACTTCATGCTTCAGTCGGTTGACGGGTCGGGCAATACGGCCACGAGTACTCAACAAACGTTTGTCACTACGCCATAACGATCTTTAATTAGTCTTACTCAAAAAATCGTTTCGGCGTTCTGCGCTATCGCGCAGGCAGAGGCTCGTGCGGATGTCCCGCTCGGACGGAGCGGCAGGAGGGGTTCAAGGGGAGGAATGCCGCGCCGTCCTCAATACTCTTGCATTAGAGAGCAAATTATTGTATGGTAGCAAATAGAAAAAGGGACCACGATGGTCTCTTTTGAACCAACAGTTCTTTGCACACAACCAAAAGTAGGAGGTAAACATGAATGGGATTGAACTGCAAAGACAAGGCCTGCTTGTTCTTGGGGAAAACGTGATGCTTGACGAGAGTGTCATTTTTCTCCCTCGCGATCAGACTGGCGAGGCCAAGATCATCAAGATCGGCAACAATGTGCGAATCATGCCGTCCGCGGTCATCTGCGGCGGCGTTACAATCGGCGACGGAGCGGTGATCGAAGCTCAAGTCATCTTGGGACAACCAGAGTATGGCTACGCCGTCGGCGAAGTCTATACTGGCAAAGCCAAGCAGACCGACATTGCTGAAGGGGTTATCCTTCGGGCAGGCTCTATCATCTACTCGGGTGTCAGCATCGGTAAAAACACGACGATCGGGCATAGGACTCTGGTCAGGACCGACACTCAAATCGGCAGTAATACGCAACTTGGTCACAACATGACCATCGAAAGGAGCTGTCGCATCGGCGATTGGGTTCGGTGTACCGGTCTCACGCACATCACCAGCAGTACCGTGCTTGAAGATCGGGTGTTTCTTGGCGCTCTCGTGGGGACGGTCAACGACAAGGCTATGATCTGGAAGCAGGAAGGGGTGAAGCCCGAACTGATTCCGCCCTATTTCGGGTACGGATGCACGGTAGGCACAGGTGCCAAGATCGCCGCCGGAGTAAGGATTGGCCGCATGGCCATGGTGGGTACGGGTTCTGTAGTAACCAAGGACGTCGCTCCTAACGCCATTGTCATGGGCGTTCCGGCCAAGTTCTACAAGATGCGAGAGGAGGGCTGACATATGATTGTCGAGACTTGGCTTGAGCCCGTAAAGCCGATGCTGGTTACATGGGTTCAACCAAAAGACTGGCAGTTGCTATCGAGTTTTGAGAGATCTCTCTCCGAGATCTCTCACGACAAATCGAAGGGTCAGCCGCTTCAAGCAAAATCCCTGTTGGCATCCGAATACGGAATGGTGGACGTCGAGAGGAAACTTGGAGGACTGGATCGCTCGCCGCTCGTGCAAGCGCTCATCCAGTTTATCTGCGGCTATCATGATTTGGACTACAGAGATGTTGCTCACGTGGGTCACGGTAGGATGATCATCCTTCACGGCTCGCAAAGGCAACAAAAGCTCTGGATGCCGAAGCTAGCCTCTGGTTCACTGGTGGGCATTGCTGCAACCGAAGCGCATGGCGGTAGCAAAATCCAAGCCACAAAGACAATCGCCAGGAAAAACGGCGGTAAGCATCTCTTAAGCGGGGAGAAAGTTTATATCAGTCGCATTAAAGAAGCTGCTGTGTTCATCGTCTTTTTCAAGTTTGAGAAGGATGAAACACTGTCAGCCGCACTGATTGACATCGCTCGCAAAGGAGTTGCGATCGAAACGTGGGAACCAATGGGTCTGCGTGGATGGAGCTGGGGCAAAGTTGTTTTCGAGAACACGCCGCTTACTGAACTTGAGGTGCTTGGCGCTCGAGGTCAGGGAACAGCGATTTTCAAAGAACACTTTGTCTACTACCGGCCAATGGTAGCGATGACTACGCTTGGTGTCGCGGCCGCGGTGCTTGATCGGACGATGGATCATATCAACCAGCGTAGAGCCAGAAGGGACATCGCGGAACCGCGAGATACCTGTTTGGAAAGCGTTGGACACCATTGCGCCGCCATCAACGCGGGGATACTTTCTGCCCTCTGCGCAGTTGTGCAAAATGTAGAAAACTCCCCGAACTCAAGTCTCTGGTCCAGGATGACCAAGGCTTGGTCGGTGGAACAGGCCTACCACACGGTCTCCGAGTTAGCCTTGTTCATGGGAGCCGCCGGCTTTTAGGAACGATCACTTTGTAGCGAAAGCACTGGGTGATCTGCGAGGATTCCTTTTTGCCGACGGTATTCACGACGGGTTGAGGCGTTCGGTCGGGCGCACGTTGCTGGATGTGCCCTCATGATCAAAGCTGCGCAAATGAACTATTTGTTTGCGCAG
>MHIE01000028.1 GCA_001817345.1 Candidatus Buchananbacteria bacterium RIFCSPHIGHO2_01_FULL_44_11
TAATCTCCGCTTGGAGAACAGGCTTCAGCCTGCTGAGAATAACCACAAGCTAGAACTTGGTCTCCAATACTTGGTCTGGAGCACAGGCTTTAGCCTGTTGAAGAAGCAAGCTAAAGCTTGATCTCCGCAATAACTATGAGATACAACAATCGTCCACCTCACTTTTACCAGGATGAAAGTTTATATTTCTTAGCAGCAAGAACCTTCAATAACGCACCTTACTTTGATTCCGATCAAAAGAAAAATATTATTCTAATGGCTTTTAGCAAAGCTTTAGAAGAATATAATTTTAGAATGTTTGCCTGGGTGATACTCGATAATCATTATCACTGTCAGGTAAGAGTAGAAAAAGGAACCGACCTGTCTGGTTTTATCCAAAAAATCCACGGTTTAAGCGCTAGGAATTTAAATAAATTAGAAAACGCCAGCGGCAGAAAAATTTGGTGGAATTATTGGGACAAATGTCTAAATAGTGAAAAAGATTTTTGGGTACACTTCAATTACATCCACAATAATCCGATTAAACATGGCTATGTTAAAAACATTAAAGGGTTAGCGTCTTATCGGTTTTGTAGCTATAATTATTATTTAAAAATAAAAAGTCAAGAATGGTTAAATTCAATTTTTGCAGAATATCCCGTAGTCGATTTTGCTTTAGATAATGATTGAATGACCGCAAGCTAAAGCTTGATCTCCAATACTTGATTTGGAGAACAGGCTTTAGCCTGCTCAAACTAAGGTCGCAAGCTAAAGCTTGATCTCCGCTTGGAGAACAGGCTTCAGCCTGCTGAAAATGACCGCAAGCTAAAGCTTGCACTCCATTCACGGCAGATGGAGCACAGGCTTCAGCCTGTTTAACAAGCAAGCTAAAGCTTGCACTCCAAACTACTATGGTTCATAAGTATATCAAAGTCCGCGGCGCCAGAGTTCACAATCTCAAGAACATTAATGTTGATATTCCGCGGGATAAATTAGTGGTTTTAACCGGCATCTCCGGTTCGGGCAAATCTTCGCTGGCTTTTGATACTTTGTATGCCGAGGGTCAGCGGCGCTATGTTGAATCTTTATCTAATTACGCCAGACAATTTTTAGGTTTAATGGATAAGCCGGATGTCGACTCAATTGAGGGTCTGTCGCCGGCGATTTCTATTGATCAGCGGTCGGCTTCAGCCAATCCAAGGTCAACCGTCGGGACGGTGACGGAAATTTACGATTACCTGCGTCTGCTTTTTGCCCGGATCGGTCAAGTCCATTGTCCCCAATGCGGCCAGAGAATTAAAAAACAAACTTCAACTGAAATTATCGACGACATTTTTAAGTTAAACAGTCGCAACGTTATTGTTTTAGCGCCGATTGTTCTGAACCAAAACGGCGAAAGAAAAAAAACCATTGCCGAAATAAAAAAAGCCGGTTTCCGCCAGGTGCGAGTGGATGGTGAATTTTATGACATCCAAGCCGCCGGTGAATTGAATTTAGATAGTAACAAAATGAACGAGTTGGCAGTAGTCGTGGGTAAAATTACCGCCGAAACCAGCCCGGACAAAAGAATCATGAAAGAAAATTTGACGCGGCTGGTTGAACTGGGTCTGGACCTGGGCAACGGTCAAATTGTGGCGATGCTTGAGTCTGGCCAGCAACTCCAGTTCTGCCAGTATTCCCACTGCTATAATTGCCATCTTGATTTGCCCAATTTTGAATCGCGGAATTTTTCTTTCAACAGCCCGGCCGGCGCTTGTCCAAAATGTCTGGGTTTGGGTACCCGGTTGGAAGTCGACCCGGCCTTAGTCATTCCAAATAAAAAGTTAACCCTGGCTCAGGGCGCGATTAAACCGTTTGCCAGAAATTTCGCCAACCAAAATTATTACTGGCAGCTTTTGCAGGCGACGGCCAAAGAAAATAATTTTTCCTTGGATGTGCCGGTTGAATTGTTAAAGAAAAAGGATTTTGACCTGATTTTAAACGGCACCAAAGAAAAGACTTACAATATTTCTGGCCAATCGATGACTTTTCCCGGCATTCTGGCAATTTTGGCAGAAAAACATAGCTCAACCACTTCTGATTATTTGCGGCAAGAAATTGAACAGTATATGCGCGTTTTTATTTGCCCGACCTGCCAGGGCAAAAGACTTAAACCCGAGTCTTTAGCTGTCCTTTTAGGCGGCTTAAACATTTCCGCCATTACCAATTTAACCATTGAAAAGGCTCTAGTTTTTTTTGAGGATTTATTGAAGTCAAAAAGTTCACCGACCGCCTTGTCAGTCCGTGACCATAAAATCGCCGATCTGATTTTTAGGGAAGTCATCAATCGTCTGGGCTATTTGATTAATGTCGGGCTGAACTATTTAACTTTAGATCGTTCTTCCGTTACTTTAGCCGGCGGCGAAGCCCAACGAATCAGACTGGCGACTCAGCTTGGCCTTTCTTTGACCGGCGTGGTTTATATTTTGGACGAACCGTCAATTGGTCTGCACCAAAAAGACAATAAAAAGCTGATTGAAACCTTGCAGTATCTGCGGGATTTAGGCAACACCGTTATTGTCGTTGAGCACGACTCAATGATGATGCAAGCCGCCGATGAAATTATTGACATCGGTCCGGGCGCCGGCGAGTATGGCGGCAAAGTCGTGGCTCAAGCCAGTCCGGCGCTGATTATGAAAGATAAAAATTCTTTGACCGGACAATATCTGGCCGGTAAACTGGCCATCAAGCTGCCGAAAGCTTACCGGCGGGGTACGGGTAAATATTTGGAAATTATTGGCGCGAAGGAATTCAATTTAAAAAATATTGACGTCAAAATTCCGCTGGGTAAATTCATTTGTTTGACCGGCGTTTCCGGTTCGGGTAAATCCACTTTGATGCTGGAAATTTTAGTTAAAGCTTTGGCCCAAAAATTTTATCGAGCTAAAGACTTACCCGGCCAATACAAAGAATTAAAAGGTCTGGAAAACATTGATAAAGTCATTGCCATTGACCAGTCGCCGATTGGCCGCACCCCGCGCTCTAATCCGGCGACTTATACCGGCTTATTCACTTATATCCGGGATTTATTCACTCAAACCAAAGAAGCGAAAATCCGCGGTTACAAAGCGGGCAAATTCAGTTTCAACGCCAAGGGCGGCCGGTGCGAAACCTGCACCGGCGAAGGTTACGTCAAAATTGAGATGCAGTTTTTGCCCGATGTTTACGTCCAATGCGAAGAGTGTCACGGCCAGCGCTACAAAGCGGAAGTCCTGGAAATTCATTACCAAGGCCGAAACATCGCCGATATTTTGAATATGTCGGTGGAAGAAGCGATGAAGTTTTTCGGTCAGCACGATATTATTAATAACAAATTAAAGACTTTGTATAACGTCGGACTCGGCTACGTCAAATTGGGCCAACCGGCCACGACCTTATCCGGCGGCGAAGCTCAGCGGGTAAAATTGGCGACTGAATTGTCGCGGCGCTCAACCGGCAAGACTTTATATATTTTAGATGAACCCACGACCGGCCTGCATTTTGAAGACATTAAATGTCTGCTGCAGGTTTTAAATCAGCTGGTAGACAAAGGCAACACGGTTTTAATCATTGAACACAATTTGGACGTGATTAAGTGCGCCGACTGGCTGATTGATTTGGGCCCGGAAGGCGGGGACAAAGGCGGCTACATTGTCGCCGAAGGCACGCCTAAAGATATTGTGAAAGTGACTAAAAGCTATACCGGCCGATATTTGAAAGAGGTTTTAGCTTAATTAAAAAAATCGGCCTACCTCCGAAAAGATAGGCACGTCAATTGTTTTGCGGGGAGAAGAACGTCACTAATGAACGTTGGCTGTTTGGGGTTTGGCGGTACTGGCCGTCTGGGCTTGTTCCTTTTTTTGCCGGGCCGCGGCGGCCGCTTGGCATTTTGCCTCCAACTCGCGTGAGTCGGTATAGGGGCAGAGAACTTCTCCATAGCTGTGATCGGCCGCTGAACAGAGCCTATATGGATCTCGGAATTGGCAACCCATTTTCAGTTCCTCCTTCAATTGGGGAAATTCAGTCACCTGCCAGTCACTACCATTTTATAATCAACAAAGAGTAAAAGTCAATAAAATAATCCCCCTCTTAATCTAAGAGGGGTTAGGCCTGCCCGCCGAAGCGAAGCGCAGGCGGGGGAGTTATCATAGTATTTATGCCTTTGACTTATAATCAACCAAAATTTAAGACCAAAAGAAAGGCATTGAGGAAGAATCAAACTGACGCTGAAAAATTGCTTTGGCGATATCTCCGCAATAAAAAACTTGGAGGATTCAAGTTTTTTAGACAATACGGCGTTGGTAATTATATTGTAGATTTCTATTGTCCAGCAGCAAGGTTGGTGGTTGAAATAGACGGTGGCCAACACAATAAGACAAGCAATCAAATATATGATAAGAAACGATCTGAGTATTTAAAACAACAGAGAATAACCGTAATCAGATTTTGGAATAATAATGTAATTAATAATATTGAGGGGACTTTAGAAAAAATTCAAGAAGAGCTAGGATAACTCCCTCCCCTCCCTCTTATACTAAGAGGGAGAGAATACGGAATGTCGCATTTTAGCTAGAATAAAACGGTTTGTAGTTTTTAGTTTAGATAAAAAAATCCCCGTTGCTGTCAGCGGGGTTGTCCTACTCTCCTTTCTGTTTCTGTTTGTTCGGCGGCGCGGCCGAGGATGAAGTGTGTGATCGGCAGCGGTGCCAATCCTACTTTTTCTCGTGAGGCGTTGATTGCCGCCGCGTGAGCTTGCAATGCCGCTTCAGGCTCCAAACTGACCGCTGGTGGCACTGACAAGGATATGCCGTTTGGTTGAGGTGGTTTTTCTTGGTAAGGCATAAAGCGTGGACACTGACCACCGAAGCGGTTCGGGCATTCCTGACTATCTCGCCAAAAGCAGAGATACCTTGTTCCCTGCCATTCCGGCAGGGCAAAAACGCACATTGCTTCCATGGTAGTACCCTCCTTGGATCAAGGTTCGTTTACCCTTTCCCGGTAATAGTTTATACTAAAAATAGTAAAAAGTCAAGGATTCGCATTCTTTCATCGCAAATGCGACAAATACTCTGTAGGAGATAATAAATTCAAGGATAAATGAGGTC
>MHIE01000029.1:0-19674 GCA_001817345.1 Candidatus Buchananbacteria bacterium RIFCSPHIGHO2_01_FULL_44_11
TCTATGTGGCCAAGGATTCCTGGCAGACGCCGGTCAGTTGCGATACCAATCCGTTCGTGACGCCTCAAAAGCCTTCACCTCAATTCATGCTTGGTTGTCAACAGTATTCTGATTCGCAAAACCAGGTTCATAACTTAAAATCCTTTGACCGGCTTTGTCGGCAGGCGGCGGTTGGTTGCCAGACTTTTGTTGACACTCACAATTCCCTCTCGCCCTATAAACAAGAATTCTTTACGGCCGACCCGATGGCTAACGTGGTGGTGCCGGCTGATGAAGTAATTCATATTGTCAATCGGCCGGAATTCAGTTGCGGCGCTCAGGCGGTTGGTTGCCAGCGCTTTGGTTCGCCGACAATTGATCAGAACGGCAATGTCTCTAGTTACTCTGATATCTATTTGATTAATAACCCCAATGATTACCAGAGTTCTTTGTGCGGCAGCAATGAAGTCGGCTGCGAGGAATATAAAACCGGCGCTGGCTTTAGTTATTTTAAAGATCCGGGCAACAAGGTTTGTCAATACGTTGCCAGTGGCGAAAAACCCGGCTGGTACCGTCTTGGTTCAACCTCAACTGAGCCGGATTGTCCGGCTGATCAATCGCCTTTAGGCATTGTCCACCCGAGTGACGGTTTTGCCGGTCTTTGTCCGGCGGAGATGTCCAGTTGCACTGAGTTTATTGATCCGGTCAGTAATATTGCCAAGAATCTACTATTCAATTCCGACTTAGATCAAGACGTTGACGACAACTACCTCCCCGACGGCTGGAACGTCAGTAATTCTGAAACCGGCGTTAATTATTTGCAGCAAAAGGTGGCTTTAAAACAGAATACGCCTTACGTTTTGTCATTCACTAATATTGCCAATGATGACCCGCCGATGATTAACGACACTGATAAATTATTTATCGGCGTCGCTAATTGTCCAGGCTTGAGTTCGTTTGATAATTCTCTGATCCCGGCCGGACAAGGTATTTGCGTCAATAGTAAGGGCGAAGTGATCCCCAATTTCCCGGTTACTCAGGGTTCAATTTTCTGTTCCGAAGACAGTGATTGCGTCGATGCCTTAAGCGCCAACGGCGTTGAGCGTTGTGCGACCGATACCTTTATGATTCCGCCAACCGCTTATCGCGGCGACTGGGGCGAGAGTGGTCGGAGTAACTTGCCTAATGAGCGGCAATTCTCCGGCCGGTTTGCCACGGCCAGCGGCCTAGCCAGCAATAACTCATGCCAAGTCGTAGTGGCTGAAACTAGTGAAAGTACCGGCGGCGTTGGCCGGCTGAAGGAATGGCTAATGAAAGAAATTTCAGTCAAAGAGGTTGGCCAATATTTCCAATTAGCCGATTCCGTTGACCGCCGCGACTGCAACGGTGTCGTTGATCCGGATCTGGGCTGTGTTTTACTCAACGACCGCAGTCAGGTTAATTACAAAATTGACGAGTCGGATAATTCCTATTTAAAATTTGATGCCGATACTAGTGGCGGTGGCATAAATGCTAATGTGCCCCAAGCCAGTTGTGCCGGCAGTTGCGACTCAAATGTGATTTTGAAAGTCCGGCCGGATCGTGAGTGCGGTCAATGGCTGGATTGCCGGACAAAAATTAAATCATTCAACGAGCAGGGCGAGCAACGAGACTTCTGTCTGGAATTAGCCGCCTGCGACTCTTTGGATGAGAAAGGCAATTGTAATAGTTTCGTTCTCCCTGAAAGGCAATTAGTTAATAATTTCGTTCTGCCTGACAGCAGTTCCTTGTATAATTTAACGGCTAAAGTCGGCGACGCCAAACGGCTGGCCAATATTTCCGGCTATGCCAGAGCCGGCATTACTCTTACCAATTTCACTCAACCCGATAGCACGATCAGCGGCTATTATCCTTACAATTTAATGACCGAAATCGGCGGGGTGGCTATAGTGCCTAACGGTAATTTTGAAGACTGGAGCCGGGACGGCTACCCAATCGGTTGGGAAGGAGAAAATCCGAATAAATCCTGGGACATTACTGATTTCCGAGTCGTCTTTGATTATCAAAGTACTTTAGTCAGTGAAGGCGTGGCCGTTTTAGGCCAGGGATCTTTGAAAGTTAACTCTGATAAATTGGTTAGGTCGGAATTTATTGATGTAACCAAAAACACCGATTATATTTTGTCTCTTGATATTAACACCGTAAATCTTCAACCCGAGACGGCTCAGGCGGTGGCCGAAGTTTACGGTTTTGATCCGAATAGCGATCAAATAGAATCACTGTTAGAGACTTTAAGCAGCGGCGCTCGGCTCAACTGGCAAACCAAGACGGTTAAATTTAACAGTGGAGAATTTTCTCAATTAAGAATTAGGTTAAATAATGACGTTGGTGCTTCCATTGCCCCGCTGGAAGGCAGCACCTATTTTGACAATGTCAGTTTGTTACCCGCTTTACGCATTGCCGATCGCTACCTGGCTCAGCAAGATTTGTGGCAGCCGGAATACGTCAGTCGATCCTGCCGGGTTTTTCCCCAAAGCGATTCATTGTCTTGCGAATACACTGATTCCGAAGGCACCAGACAGCGCGGCTGGTCGGGTTATTGCTTGGAAAAGGATCCTCGCAATCCGGAGATCTGTCTGCAGTGGTGGCCAATTGATTTAGCCAAGGGCGATAATTTTGCCCAATACAACGCTTTCCCGCATCGTGAGCCGATGTACTATTGTGCCAAGATGGCTTCTACGCCCTTGTCAATTTCCGCCGGCACGACCGGTATTAAACAGCCAGGGGCCGATCAAACCTCTGGCCCGTGGACTAATCCGAGCAATGAACTGTTTGTCTTTTCCGGTAACCGCGATTTAGGCCAGCCCAATTTTATTGATATCAAGTTAGTTTCTTCAACTGGCGGTGAGTCCTATGACTTTACCGGTTTTCGTTTGAGTCCGGAGAACAACTGGGAAATTGGCTGGATTGCCTCAGGGGCAACAATTAATACAATTGATCCAAAGCAAGACAATATTAATTACAGTGATTATGACCGAATAGAGTCAGCTCAGTATTGTGTTAGTCAAGAAACCGGCGACCATTTGGAATTTTCTACGCCCATACCGCCTAGTGGCGCCATTGTTCGTTGTGATGACAATTCTAACTCAGGTGATGAAACTAAGGGCAGCACTAGATTGCCAGAAAGACTGTTTGAGCAAACCACCACTTATGGTTTTGGCCCGAATGGTGAAATTTTATCCGCGGCCCATCGCGCCAAATTAGCGGCGACCAGCCAGACTTATTGTTCCCAGGGCTACAATCGTGGTCTGCAAAACGGCTCAAAAATTATTGTTTATGCCAAAGCTAACTTTGACGCTGATGGCACGTTTATTAATATTGAATATGGCGTCTGCGACCATACGGCCGCGGCCGGAACTTTTGAGTGGGATTTCCAGTTCTCCTATGCTTATTGCGGTGAGCTGGTTCAGGTGGTCACGGCCGGTGGCCAGAATAAAGCCTGGCTTTCCCGCGTCAGTCCGGGCAGCACTTATAAAGTCAATGGCTTGAATTACAGTTACATTCAAGACTACCAGCCATTTGGTTCGGTTGTAGCGCCCTTCCCAGTAGAAAATCCGGCCGAGTGGGATTCTAAAGACGACGCCCAAGACAACCCGGCCGTAACCAGTGATGACACGTTTTATTTAGGTAACCAGCCGATTTTTGTGGAGGCGCCAGATACCAGCTTTGAGTGGCCTTACCAGGCTCGGGCCGGCAGTCCTTACTCCTGTGATGCCGCCGGTACCGGCCAAACCTCCGGCTGTTATTTGCCGGATCGGACTAAAGTCACTGGTGACCGAGAGGCGGCCACGGTCCGTTTACAAAAATTATTCGCTAAAAGTTATAACGTCTGGGTCTGGCCCGAAGGTGGCATTGGTATTACCGGCGGCTTTAGAAGAATTTGTCAGGAGGGGACACCTTTAGCCGGCCGGGAATGTACTGACGACTCCCAGTGCTATCCGGGTGCTGTCAGCTGTCTAGCGCCTGCGACTTGTAATACTGGGTGTTTATATAGCGACGGAAGTTTTACGGTTTCCAGTTGCTCCGACGACAGTCAATGTCAGCGTTGTGACGGTGTTAGTTGTTCGGCGCCGCCGGAATGCAGTGGCGCTGGTTGCGGTTTAGATCAAGGTACTTGCCGTCAGGCTTGTGTTGATGGCGCTTCAGCGACCAATCCCGCTTTCTGTGGCAGCGGTTCAGCGCCAGGCGGGCAAGTGGCCGGCGCCTGTAAGACGGAATCGCCTCAGTATGAAAAAGTAGATCGGGCTGATCCGGGTGACTATGAGTCCTTGTTCTGGGACGTGCCTCCAACCTTATGTTCTCTTGTCAATAACAGCCGGAGCCAGGATAAAGCCTGTGCCGTCGCGCCGCTTGTCACTAATATCAGCGTCAATGGTCAGGCCGATGATAACACGGCAATTTTTGGGTCCGACACCGTGACGTTATCATTTAATCCGGTGATTGACAGTAATCAGCTGCCTATCAGTTCTTATAAAGTTGACTGGAGTGACGGCAAAACCGCGGTAGTTTCCGGCACGCCGCTGCGGGATAAGTCAAATATTGATGATCCGTATGTTTTGTCTCATTCTTATGACTATTATGACATTCTAGGCCGGAACGCTGAAGGTGACGACATCTATTGCAATACCGGCACAGAAGATTTGCCGGATGACTTAATTAATCTGGCTCGCAATAGTTGCGCGGTTAAACCCAAAATTCAAGTAATTGACAATTGGGGCTGGTGCAACGGTTCAATTAATCCAACTACCCGCCAGTTAGCCAATCTTTGCAGCGGCGGCAGCCAAAACGGCAAAGTCTGTTCTAGTAATGCCCAGTGTCCAGACGGTGTTTGTGGCAACAGCTGGGGTTATCAGGTTAATGCCGAGCCAGCAGCCGATGGCTGTTTAGCTAATCCAGCGGCCTGGACCAAGTTGCAGTGGTATATCATTATTGCCCCGCCGCAATAATCAGCGTTGTTTTTCATTAATGTGTCATTGCGAGCGTAGCGAAGTAATCTCTTGGAGAAGATTTGCCAACGATAAATAAACCAATTTTATTCAGTCCAATGTTTCTACCCAGCCAAAACAATCAAAAAAGAAAAAAAATCGCCAAAAGCTTTTTGGTTTTGGTTTCTTTTTGTCTATCGGCTGCTGTCTTAATCCCAGTTGCTTTATCGCCGTCAGTGGTTTATGCCCAACGTCCAGATTTAGGAGATTTTGGAACTGACAATGTTAATCCTGCCTTAGGATTTCCAGACACCGGAGAGAGTCCAGCCCCTACGCTTAATGACCAGCAATTAGATAGTATAAGAGCCGAAGCCGCTAAAATTGAAGGTGAGGTTAGGGGTACCACTGCTACCACCCCCGCTCAACCAGCCCAAGAAACCAAAGTCGGCCAGGAAAATACACTTCAGAACTTGATTGCCGATGTAGTCGGCTGGGTTTTAACGCCATTTTTTCAACTAGAAGGCTGGTTGATTGCCGTCTTGACTCGGGCCCTGCTGGCGATTGTCAAATACAACGGTTTTATTGCTTCACCACCGGTCCAAATCGGCTGGACGCTGGTTCGCGACGTGGTTAATTTATTTTTCGTTGTCATTCTACTGATTATCGCCTTAGGCACGATTTTAAAAATTGAGTCTTACAGTTTCAAAAGATTACTGCCCAAAGTCCTGATTATGGCGATTTTGGTTAACTTTAGTTTGGTCATTGCCGGGCTGATTTTGGATTTTGGCCAGGTAGTGATGATGACTTTTGTTTCGGCTTTTGCCGCCGTGACTGGCGAAGGCAATTTAATCGCCGCTTTGCATATTGATAAAATTATTTTTTATCATAAAGGCGAAGGTACGCCAATGAATTTACTCGTCACCTTGATTGTCATGGTGATAATGCTGGCTATCACCATTATTGTCTTGTTGGTGATGGTGGTGGTTTTTGCCATTCGGATTGTCATGCTTTGGCTGCTGTTGGTCCTAGCGCCATTACCTTACTTATTGACGGCTTGGGGCGGCAAGCGGGCCCAAAATTATTACCAGCAATGGTGGGATGAATTTATTAAATACGTGGTGGTTGGTCCGGTTTTAGCCTTTTTCTTGTGGCTGGCTTTGGCGATTGGCACCAGCACTGAATTGCTTGACAAAAATTCTACGCCAACTGATTTTAATGTTAACGCTACTGCCGGTTTGGAATCCAGCAATCCTTTGACGGCCATTGCTGACCCCAAAGAACTGACTACTTTTATTATCGTTATTTGTTTACTCATGGCTTCATTGATGATTACCCAGCAGCTGGGAGTGGCCGGCGGCAGTTTTGCCGGAAACATGGCCGGCAAAATTCGGTCGGCCGGGATGGCGGCATTAACCAAACCTGCAAGATTTGCTGGCGGTTTAGGGAGTGGTTTAGGGAAATGGGCGGCTCGACGTGCCGATGATTTGCAGGCTGGTTTTATCCAAAAACCACTGATGCAATTAGCGCTCAAAACACCTGGACTGGGATTTCTTGCCAGAAAAGCCGGTCTTGACCGAGCGGTTGAGGCGGGTGGTATTAAATTTCGTACAGTGCCTGAAGCATTTAAGAAGTTTCGCGCACGTCGTGAAGAGCAGGCTGTAAACGATTCTGAAGCCGCCGCTCGGGATATTTTTCATCGTGTCGCCGGTTTTATTCCTGGTGTTGAAGGTGAAGAAACCGAATTTACTTCTATTGAACATGATGCCTTGGTGCGTGAAGCCAAAAAAGAGTTTGAGGGTTCAGAGGACGCTGACGAGGTGGTTGGGCGTCTGCTGAAATACTTGGATAAAAACGGTCATGCCGTATCAGGACGGGAGCACAATGTTCAAGCCGCTTTAGAAACATTGACTAAAAATCATGATTTCAATGAAGCCTTGAAAAGTTCTACCCTAATGGACTTGCCGGCATTTAAGGAACACTTTAAAGCCAATCCTGAAAATCGACTGGCAGTAAATTTGGAAAACTCTAAGGCGTTACTAACAGGTTTGTTTGGTGAAAAAGAAGGAGCGCGGGTTGGAGTTAAATTAGGGCAAATTGGCTTACAAAATAACGACCTTTGGCTGAAGGGTTTGGCTCAGCGTAAAGGTGATGACTACGCTTTTCTTGATTCCGAGGAGGCGGCTAATCGCGCCGCAGCTTATGGCGTTAAAAAGGATCCTCGTTTTCTGGCTCGTACCTTCCAAAGCCAAGATGTGTTGACTGAACAAGTTGATGATTTAGGCGCTTCAGCGCATGGTCCAGTCCACTCAACCGGTTCCATGATTTTGCCATTAATTTCTGGTGGTATCATGGCACAAATTAGTCACATGAAACCTGAAACCCGCCAGCGTTTGACGGAAAGTCTTGATGAACTTGTTGGACATTTTTCGCCTTTAATAAGAGACGGCTCTATCAGCGGTGAGCAAGCAGAAGAGCTCGAGGAATTTTTGGCAAATATCGTAAACGTACGCACGGGTGCCAGTAAAAGTGATTCTAATTACGCGAAAAGCATTGGCGATGTTGAGAATTTTGTTAACTCGACCGAGAAAGGCTATTACGACAGCAAAAAAGCTTTCCGTACTGCTGTTCGCCACAATGCCAGTCATCCAGACCAAGCCATTCTTGACGCTGACGGCAGTTTAACCGTAGATGGCATTAATACTGGCGCTGTTGGTCGGAATAAAAGTTTACAACGCGCCGTGTATGAGGCGGCTGGACAGTCGCTAATTAACTCTCCTAATGATGCTGTTGCCGCTCGGTCAGCAGCCGAGGCGGCAGTGCGGGCATATCGGTCAGCGGCAACCGCTCGAGCGGCAGCAGCTACTGGTCCAGCACCAGCCCCGGCAGCAGCTACGCCACCACCTGGTCCAATGCCTTTGCCAGCTATTGATCAAAGAAAATATGATCAAACAGCGGCGTTGGCACAGCGGGCTAAAGCCATGGGCGTTGATGACTACACCGTGATGCCCGAATATCAAGAGGCTGAGCATCTATCTCCAAATGACCTTAAGCAATATGAACGAGCTCAGAAATTGCCTAAAGCCATGAGCTTTAATAAATTTGGCCGTGGTCAAAGCCGGATGATGGCGCTTGATTTCAAAGAGTTGGGCTTAGATTTCTTAAAAGATGAAAAAGGTGGCTTCCGGCGTGGTGTTACTTTTGCCGATTTAACCAGTGATCAAGGAACAGAATTAGCCTTACAGGCTCAAGAAGCCTTAGATCACCGCTTGGCTCAAATTGGGGCATCAAAAGATCGACTGAAGTTCAATCCGGAGATGAATGATGAAGGGCTGGCTTCAGAAATTAAATCTGAAACTAACCAGGTGGGTAAGGGCAAAGGCAACGCCGAGCGGCTGAATTCTTTGAAACAAATTCAGAATATCCGAGCGGCCAAGGCTCGTTTGAATAAACCTGAAGAGCTTGGTGCCATCGCTTTAGCTAATACCGGCGCTGGCAAGGAAGGAATTCAACATGAGTATGCTCACATTGATTTAACCCAGATTGATAAAGACTCCAGCTTGCAAACATCAATGTGGAAAAATCAATCAGAAGAATATCGGACTAAACGTCAGACTGAACTAGAAAAAGAACATGGCCACCAGATGGGTGAGGTTGAATTAGCTAATGAAGACTCAGCTCGTCGGTTAGCTGAAGGCAAAATGTCAACTGAAGAACTTAAAACCATTAAGGAGCGAGCGGATAAGCAAGGTGTTACTTTGGAAACACCCATCAGGCTTAAACCCGAAGTGGAAGTGGAAGAAGGCGCTTTGGCTCAAATTCCGAGTGAGTGGCGGGTTAGTGTTGACCGATTGATGAATAAATTTAAGAGGAAGCCGAAGCCGACAAAAGTGCCAATTAAATCGGAAGATGTCAGTGCCAGTCCGGAAG
The DNA here is from genome assembly GCA_001817345.1 of Candidatus Buchananbacteria bacterium RIFCSPHIGHO2_01_FULL_44_11. Lineage (GTDB taxonomy): Bacteria > Patescibacteriota > Patescibacteriia > Buchananbacterales > UBA6539 > 2-01-FULL-44-11. The sequence goes on from MHIE01000029.1 coordinate 8,871, forward strand.
TCCGGTTTGCCGTGCGTCAAAATACTCATCAACAAAATATAGATAAAGCCCAGCAACGTCAGCAACAACTCCAGCAAACTGTGGCCGGTGCTTCCAAATTAGTAACCCAGCGGTCAGCTGATTATAAGCAAACCCAAGACGAAACTAGAAGAGCGGAACAAGCCTTGAGTTATGAAAAATCAATGCAGGCTTCCCGCCGTCAGCAGGTTGATCGGTTGTCCAAATTAACCCAGCAGGCCGAAGCCGCACCAGATAAGATGGTGGAAGTTGATGGCGTCAGAAGAACGGCCCAAGATTTACGAGCTGAAGCTCGAGGTCACACCGCCGATTATGAAAAGGGTGGAAAAGACGTGACGGAGGCTGAACGCAGCTTGGCCGAAAAACGACAAACCGAAGGTACGGCTCGTCAGAATTTGACTGATCAAATCAAGACCACCGAGGGGCATCAACAGCGCTTAGATCAAACTCAAAAAGCGATTAAGGTTGTTGGTAATATCCAAAGAGCTGAGGCGACTCTAGAAGCTGATCGGTCAGGGCAATTACCGGGTGGCGGTCATCTTGATGCTAAAACTAAAGAGGCGATTCATAAAGACCTTGAACAATGGAATGATGAGTTGGCGGCTGAGATGAGCGTTGCCTCTTCCATGATTCATAAGCCAGTCGTTAAAGCTAAAGAAGGTGAAAAAGAAAGACCGGCGGCCCAACCAACCGCTCGGCCCAGAGCTAGTGCTCAAGCTCAGCCGACTGCGGCCGCACCACGGCCAGCCGGTCGTTCTAAAGAAGAAGTTGTTGATGATGGTGAAGAAATTGAAAAGGAAGAAGAACGGGCTAAGAAGGCGGTGGCTAAGGGGGATTCCAGTGGGTTTGCCGCTGCTCTTAATGCCATAGCGGACAGACTTGATAAAGTGGTAGAAAAATTGGATAAGACGCCTGGCATTGATAAAGAGGTCATAGCTTCATTGAAAAAAGGAATAAATGAATCTCGTACTCCTGCTATGCCGGACGGTGGCTCTAGACTTGATCCTCAGTCCCAACTTGGCCGGCTATCTGACCTTAAAACAGTAGCGCTGGATCAGGTAAAAGAAATAAGGAAATTGACCGGTAAAAGAAATTATTACCCTCCTAAAAAATCGGATGATACTTAATATTAATTTACGGCAATTAATCTCAACTAAAATTTAAGTACTATGCCAGAAAGTAATATTACTCAACTTGCCGCCAGATTTGCCGATGGACTAAAACCGGTTCAACTAATACACGACATTAAGTCATCGGCAGTGTTAAAAGATAAAAATACTAAGCAGACTATTACTCAGCTTGTTGATTATTTGGTTTGGTATGGTGAATCTCGCGAAGCCTATAAAGTCGTTGCCGCCTTTGAGCAGTTAATTAATCAGTTACCAGCTGAAGAAAAAGTTCGAATGCGGGAAGAATATCATGCCGTTATCTCCCGTCTTCATTTTTTGACTTTGCAATATCGCTCTGACGATGAAGTCTTAAAAATTATTGAGTTTGGATTGGCAGCGGCTTTGCATGATCCAGAGCTTCTGGTCGTTGAATACCTTCGCCAGAAACTCCTAGATTTTTTTGTTCTCAAGAAACGCGATGAGTATAAACTGCGTCTCAATCAAGCAATCAATAAAAATAATGAACAACTGACAACCGCCAAGGTGCCCTTAAGAGACGGCGAGCAACGTGGTACAACCCAAAATTGGCTTAAACATTATATCAGTTCAGTCGGCGTTGGTGTTGCTTCTAATTTAGCGAAAGCTGAATACTTTTTATTACTCAATACGCTGCCGAATTTGACGAATCAAGAGAAACGTGTGGTTAAAGATTTTATTGAGATTGTAGAGTTTATTAAAAAGTCTTCATTAAGCCTTGAGGGCCTTGAAGAATCTGTGATTTTTATTGATAAAGATGGAAAACGAAAGATGTTTTCGCAGGGGATTATTGAAGATTTTTCATCCCAGCGTTATTTCCAAATTTCGAATAAGGAACGAAAATTGCTTGAACCGATTGTGTCCAATGCTCCTCCGGCAATCGTGTCAACATCTGAGCAAGAAATTTTATTAGCTTACCAGGGCGATAAAAAACAAAAAAAAGAGATTGCGAAAGTTGAGGGTAAGTTAGCTAAAAAGTTAAGGGACGATATCGTTAAATTGCGGGCGGAATTTTTTAAGGCGGTCCAGGCTAAGGATATTGTTAAAACTGTTGCCATTCTAAGAATCTTGGCTCAAAAGCAGGATCTGGAGCCGATATTGCAGCAGGACGAAAAGCTTTTTAAGTTTTTGGCCGTGACTTGGGAGCGGCAATATGGCAAGGATTTAGCCGCCGAATTTAAAAAGAATCCGGCTCAGTTCAAGTTCGTCAGACTGTTTTTGCGGTATGTTTTGGAACAGCGTTTAGGTTTGGGGCGCAACGACGCCGCTCGGCTTGGCATGCAGGTTGGCAATATCCTGGTCAGTTTAGGTAAGCCGGAATACAAACAAGTTGCTTATTTTGATGTTAAAACTAAAATATTTAATTGGTTTGAGGAGTAATTCTCCTCTCCGATATCGGAGAGGAGTCAGAGGTGAGGTTACGAACATTTCAGTTATTTCATTTTCATTACCTCACCCCAACCCTCTCCCTCTTGGGAGAGGGTGATAGAGATTAAATATTAAGTTTGAAAAGCTAAGAAGCTAACTCCTAAAAAGCTAAAAAAATGTCTAATCAAGACTATATCTTTACCTCCGAATCCGTCACCGAGGGCCACCCGGATAAAATTTGTGATCAGATTTCCGATGCCATTCTTGATGAATTAATCCGGCAGGATCCCCATTCTCACGCCGGCATTGAAACTTTGGTCACGACCGGGCTGGTGGTCGTGGCTGGTGAAATTAGAACCAAAGGTTATGTTGATATCGCCAAAGTCGTCCGGCAAACAATCAAAGACATTGGCTACGACGATCACACGATTGGTTTTCACTGGGAAGACTGCGGCGTGATCGTGGCAATTGACGAACAAAGTCCGGATATTTCTCAAGGGGTAGATGCCGGTCGGGGTAAATTTAAGCAGCAGGGCGCCGGTGATCAGGGTTTGATGTTTGGTTATGCTACTGATGAGACGCCCGAACTAATGCCGCTACCAATTGTTTTGGCTCACAAAATCACCAAACGCTTGGCGCTAGTCAGAAAAAATAAAACCTTGCCTTATCTGCGGCCGGACGGCAAGGCTGAGGTGGCGGTGGAATACGTCAATAACCGACCTAAAAGAATTGACACGGTCGTTGTCGCCGCCAGCCACAATGAAGAAGTTTCGGAAAAAACAGTTGAACGTGATATCATTAATAAAGTAGTCAAGCCGGTTTGCGGCCGTTACTTGGATCACCGGACCAAGTTTTTCATCAACGCCACCGGCCGGTTTGTTAAATGCGGGCCGCCGGCTGATGCCGGGCTGACTGGCCGAAAAATTATTGTGGACACTTATGGCGGCCACGGCAGCCATGGCGGCGGGGCGTTTTCCGGCAAAGACCCGTCCAAAGTTGACCGGTCGGCTTCTTACGCCGCCCGCTATATCGCCAAAAATATCGTGGCCGCTGGCATTGCTCAGCGCTGCGAAATCCAGCTGGCCTATGTTATCGGTGTGGCCGAGCCGATCAGCATTTTAGTCAAAACCCAGGGCACAGCCAAAATCAGCGAAGACAAAATTGTTCAGTTGGTCCGTCAGTATTTCCCCCTAACGCCCGGCGACATCATCAGGCACTTCAAATTATTGCGGCCGATTTACAAAAAAACCGCTGCCTATGGCCATTTTGGCCGAACGGACAAAGATTTCAGCTGGGAGAAAACCGATTTAGCTGCTAAACTGAGAAAAGCAGCGGGAATCTAATAAGTTTTTAGCGGCCAGCTTTTAGGGAATAGTTTATTGGCGACGTAGGGCGAGTGAAACGAAAAGTCAGTAACTTTTCGTTTCCGAGCCGAGGAGCCAAAAAGGGTGTAATACCCCGTCCCGTATATAGTAAACTTAAAGCCTCTACGGGACTGCGTAAGAAGTGGGCGGAGCAAGCTCTGCGGTCAATACCCTTTATTTAACTTCTACCAGCTATTAGCTAACAGCTAAATAATATGGTTCAGCAAAATAAAAATCAAAATGATGATTTTTTTACCTTGTTAGCCCAAGATAACGCCGAGGGCAAAAATTTGCCCAAAAGTGAGCCAGACATTGTTGATCCATTTCTAGTTGACGAAATAATTTTTAAAGACGAATCCGGTCAGCTTAAAACCTTAAAAAGTGGTCAAATTAAAAGTTTAGAAGAGACTATTGCCGCTCCAGTGGCCCTGAAGCCGCTGCCGACCAAATCAGTATTAGCCAAGGCAGAACCTTTGAATTTGGATCAAGAGATAGAAAGAATCGTCACTCAGGCCAATATCAATTTTTCCGATTCCGCTTTGGCCGGGCGGTTTAAAAACATCATTCAGAGCCGGCTTAAAGGAGTGCGCGATCAAATTCAAACCCGGGAAGCGCTTTTAAGTTCAACGCTGATTGGCGGTCTCAGTTTAACCGAACAGCAAGTTGACCAGGTGCTTAAGATTATCAATGAAGAATCCCAAAATTTAGACGATAAAATGCGTCAGTCGGTCAGCCGCGAACCTTTCGCTGAATTGAAAGAAGAAGTCAACCAACTGTTGCAAGAGCCTGAATCCACATCGCCACCCGGATTGGTCTTTAGTCAAGACGTTCCAGCCAAGACCGCGCCGGTTGAAAATCTGGTCGCGGCTAAGCCAGCTGCTAGTCCAGTCATCAGCGCCGTTAAGCCAGTCTCCAGACCAGTGGTTAGAACCGAGACTGAATTTTCCGATCAAAGACCAAAAATCGAAGATGTTAAATTCCGTCCTCGTCTGCTGGGGCCGGTTGGCGAAATCCGATCTTTGACTTTATCCGATTTTCGCCGGCTATCGCCCAACGCCGAGCAGGCGGCGGAAAACATTTTGGCTAAAATCAAATTATTGGAGCAAGATTCATTTAGCGACTTGGTCGCCGGGGTTAATGCCTGGAAACAGAGTGACGTTAACCGGTTGTATTTGGCTATTGGTCATCAAAGCCTGGCGGAAACAATTCCGGTTACCCAAGTGATTACCAAGCGCGAAAGTCAAAAACAGCCCACTTTAACCAATGAAGAATTTGAAGCCATCGCTGATTTGAACCAGAAATTAAGATACTAACGGGTAAAAATCCGAAGCACGCCACCGCCATTCGGCGGGGTCCCGCCTTCGTTAAAATAAAAATTAAAAAGGTGGCGGGAAAATCAGAAATTCTAAACAAATTCAAATGACCAAAATCCAAAACATTTTAAAATTTAAATATTCGGGTTTGGAATTTGTTTCGGATTTCGATATTAGAATTTAGAATTTATTTTTCTATGGAGCAATTTGTCGTCCCTCAATTTATTGACGTTGAAGACAAAATTATCGGACCAATTACCGTCCGGCAGTTTATAATTTTACTGGTCGGCGGTGGTTTTTGTTTTATTGCCTACAAATTGTCGGATTTTACCCTATTTATTTTTGAATTTGTCATTATTTCGGTTTTGACTTTTAGCGTCGCTTTTATCAAAATTAACGGCCGACCAATCCATTATTTTATCCTAAACATCGTTCAAACCACTAAACGGCCGGCGTTAAGAATTTGGCGCAAAGATTTTTCCAACGCCGAGCTCAAGGAATACAGTAAAGTTAAAAAGGTTGATTTGCCGCCGGTGATTGTTACCAAAAACAAAGTCAGAGCCACTCGGCTGGCTGAATTGTCGCTCATTGTTGATACCGGCGGCGTTTATCAAGGCGAAGCCGTCGGTTTGCCCGAAGTTATTCATTAATATTTTTTATTTTTATGCCGCCAGCGGTCAAAAAAAGTAAACACGAATCTACCCAAAGGTATTTGGATATTGCCGAAATCAAAGAGGACTGTGTGGTGCTTAAAGACGGCACGCTGCGGGCAGTCTTGCTGGTTTCCAGCATTAACTTTTCTCTTAAGTCCGACGAAGAACAAAACGCCATTGTTTCCGCCTACATTAGTTTTTTAAATTTTTTGGAGTTTCCGCTGCAAATCGTGATTCAGTCTCGCAAATTGGATATTGACGGTTACTTGGATAATCTGAAAAAGATTGAAAAAGAGCAGACTAACGAGCTGTTGCGGATTCAGACGGCGGAATACCGTCAGTATGTTTCCGAGCTGGTTCAACTGGGCGATATTATGACAAAACGTTTTTATATCATTGTACCCTACAATCCGGTTTCCGATCGGCAGACTTCTTGGTTTAAGAGGTTTTTGGCTCTTTTTACGGCCGCCCAAAAAGTTAAGCTTAATCAAACGGAATTCGTCAAGCGGCGCCACTTTTTATTCCAGCGGGTTGAACATATTCTGACCGGGCTGAACAGCATGAGTTTAAAGTCCGTTGTCTTAGACACTCAAAGTTTGATTGAATTGTATTATAATACTTATAATCCCGACATTGCCGATAAAGAAAAGTTGGTGGAAATAAACAAGTTAAGAATTGAATAATTCCTATGGCCATTACTCCCCAAAAAGTTAAAGAACAGGAGTTGCTCGACATTGAAGCGGCCCAAAAAAAATTGACGCCCGCTCTGCTCAAAGCCAAGGCGGATCGGTCAACCAAAGAAGAAAAGGCGCTGCTGGAAGAAGAGCGGATTTTTCGTGGCGGCGTAGTTTCCATTAAAGATTTGCTGGCGCCGGCCGCCCTGGAAGTGACGCCAACCTTTATTAAACTGGGTCAGAAATTCGTCCGGACTTTGTTTGTCATCAGTTACCCGCGTTATATTGCTGTCGGCTGGTTTGCGCCAATCATCAACTTGAGCGTCGCTTTGGACATTGCCATGTATTTTTATCCGGTCAAATCCAACATTATTTTAAAGCAGTTAAAAAACAAGGTTGGCGCTCTAGAGGCGCAGTTGATGTCTGACCGGGAAAAAGGCGCGCCTCGGGATCCAATCCGCGAAACCGCCCTGCGCGACATTGAAAAATTAAGGGATGATTTAACCCAGGGCGTTGAGCATTTTTTTCAATTTGGTCTTTATGTGACTATCTACGCCGATACTAAAGAAGAGCTGGATAATTTATCCGGTGACATTGAATCTTTATTCGGTTCGCGTTTAGTCTACTCCAAAAAAGTTTTGTATCAAGCCGAACAAGGATTTAATTCCACCTTACCGATGGGTAACGATGAATTAATGATTGGTTTTAATATGAATTCATCGCCGGTCGCTTCCTCTTTCCCCTTTATTTCTTCAGAACTGACTTCCGATGAAGGTATTTTGTATGGCATTAACCGCCATAACAACAGTTTAATTCTGTTTGACCGATTTTCTTTGCAAAACGCCAATACCGTGGTTTTTGCCACTTCCGGCGCGGGCAAAAGTTACGCCATTAAACTGGAAGTTTTGCGGACGATGATGTTTGGCACTGATGTTTTAGTCATTGATCCGGAACGGGAATATAAACATTTGTCTGACGCCGTCGGCGGCGCTTATATTAACATTTCTTTGAGTTCAGAGAGTAAAATCAATCCTTTTGATTTGCCGCGCGCCGTGGGCGACCAGCGGCCGGACGATGTTATTCGTGGGGCGGTCATTACCTTAAAAGGCTTGATGCGCTTGATGCTGGGGCAGCTGACTCACCAGGAAGATTCTTTAATCGACCGGGCGCTTTTGGAAACTTACGCTAAAAAAGACATCGGCTCAGAATCCGACTTAAGCAAAATCGAACCGCCGATTATGCAGGATTTTCAGGATATTTTAGAAGGCATGGAAGGCGGGGCGGACCTGGCTTTGCGGCTAAAAAAATACACCCAGGGCACTTTCGCCGGTTTATTCAACAGCCCAACTAACGTTGACACCAAAAATCAGCTGGTGGTTTTTTCGGTCCGAGACCTGGAAGATGAGTTGCGGCCAATTGCCATTTACATTATTGTTAATTATATTTGGAACGTGGTTCGGTCAGAATTAAAAAGACGGATTTTAATCATTGATGAAGCCTGGTGGTTGATGCAAAATGAAGATTCAGCCAAGTTTATTTACGCCTTGGTCAAACGTTGTCGCAAGTACTATTTGGGCGTGACTAACATTACCCAAGACGTCAACGACTTTTTGCTCTCGCCTTACGGCCAGGCGATTGTCAACAATTCTTCATTGCAATTATTGATGCGCCAGTCATCGGCGGCCATTGATTTGATCCAAAAAACTTTTCTTTTGACCGAAGGGGAAAAATATCTGCTTTTAGAATCCGGCGTCGGTGAGGGCATATTTTTTGCTGGTGATAAGCACGCGGCGATTAAAGTGGTCGCCTCTTACGCCGAAGATCAGTTAATTACTTCCGATCCGCGGCAACTCTTGGAAATTGAAGAAGCCAAAAAAGAATTTGAATTGTCTCGGTCAAAGCAGAATAATGAATAAAGCATAAAATCTATGAGTCGAAGAAATAAAATTATTGTCATTGTCGCCGGCGTTTTACTGCTTTTGATTCTGTTCTTGGTTTGGTGGTTTTTGACTAATAATCGGCCTTCTGTTATCATCACTAACCAGTCCGGTTTCGGTCAGTTGCCGCAAAAGTTGCCGGTTGATTTGCCAACAGTTTCCGGTGCCGACCAGCCCGCAGCGTCAGCGCCGGTTCAAGATCAACAAGTGGAGTCAGCGCTCAAAGCCGTGGCTAAGACTTTTACCGAACGCTTCGGCAGTTATTCCAATCAAAGCAACTTTGAGAATTTTGAAGATCTGCAGAGTTTAATGACGGTAAAAATGAAAAACTGGGTTAACGATTATGCGCTGGCTGAGCAAGTTAAATTAGATCAAAACCAGGGTTATTATGGCATTACTACCCTAGCCGTGTCGGTCAAAATTACCAGCTTTGACGACAGTGCCGGTCAGGCCGACATTACGGTTTCGACCCAGCGTCAGGAGTCAAGGGGAGACACTTCTAACCCCAGAATATTTTACCAAAATTTATTGTTAAAGCTGGTTAAAACCCAAGACAGCTGGCAAGTGGACGAAGCCAGTTGGCAGTAAAGTAGTAAATTCACCCCGCACCTTTTCTTACTCCTTAGAGTCATCCTGAACTTGTCCCGATCCCGACTTGACGTCGTGGATCGAGGATCCCGCCTTGGCGGTGAATTCAGGATCTGACAGATTCCGGATCAAGTCCGGAATGACGGTTGAAGAAAAGGTGCGAGGTCAACATAGCGCCCTTAAATATTTAAATTGGACGCTATGCAGCAAGTTATAAAATTCTTTCTTGATTTACTATTTCCGATTAGTTGTTTGGGTTGCGGTAAAACCGACACTTGGTTTTGCCAGCAATGCTTTGATCAAATCCAGATTAACCGCGGCACTGATGACCATGTTTTAAAACTGCCGGGCTTTTTAGACCAGATTTGGGCGGTCAGCGATTATCGCCAAGAAAATCTGACAAAAGTTTTGCACCAATTTAAATATCGTTTTGTCGTGGCCTTGGGTGAAGTTTTAGGCCAGCTGCTGGTTAATTTTTTGAAGCCCAAAGTCGAAGAGCAAAAATTAAGTTTTGACGTGGTCGTGCCAGTGCCGCTAGCTAAGCGTAGGCTTAAAAAACGCGGTTTTAACCAGTCAGAGGTCATGGCTAGATTTTTAAACAGAAATTTTGGTTGGCCGGTTAGGACGGATTTAATTTTTCGGATTCGCCATCATCAGCCGCAAGTCGGGTTGCATGCCGAGGCCCGCCGCCAAAATGTCAAAGGTATTTTTAAAACTCAGAACAATTATTTAATTCAAGGCAAAACCATTTTACTGGTTGACGACGTTGTGACTACCGGTTCAACCTTAAGTGAATGCGCTAAGGTTTTAAAGCAAGCCGGAGCAAAATTCGTTTTCGGCCTGGTCGTGGCGAAGGCCGATGTTAATGATCAGTGAGGCTCTGGACAAAATCGTTCTGATTTAGTAGACTATTGAGGTATTTTGTTTTAAGGAGAGGTGGCAGAGTGGTCGAATGCGCCTCACTGCTAACGAGGTGTCCCGCAAGGGACCGCGAGTTCGAATCTCGCCCTCTCCGCCAGACTACGCCCCTCACTCTCATTCGGGGCTTCGTCTGGCAAGCCAGAACAAATCAACATGGCGCGAATAGATTAAGTAGTAATCTGTCGCGTTATGTGGTACGTTTATTTCCTCACCAGTAAAAGGGTGAAAAATTGGATCTATGTCGGTTCAACAAATAATCTTAGACGCAGGTTTGAGGAACATAAATTAGGTAAGTCTTTATCAACGCAACCATTTTTACCAGTTTATTTAGTCGCTTATTTAGCTGTTAGAACACAGAGAAAAGCCAGGAGTTTGGAAAAGTATTTCAAAGCTGGCTCCGGTAAAGCAATTTTAAAGAAAAGAATTTTAAGCGACGAAGCTTGAGCGAAGCGAAAGCGTAGTCGCTCTCGCCCTCTCCGCCAGACTACGCCCCTCCCTCTCATTCGGGGCTTCGTCTGGCAAGCCAGAACACATCAACCCCTCGGCTAGACTACGCTCCTCACTGTTTGATTTTGAAGAATAGATCGTTCGGGGCTTCGTTCAGATATTTTTTAAAAATCAAAATTATGGCAACAGAAAATTCAACAATCAGTGGTAATAACCAACCGCCGGATTACGGCCAAGTCTTTTTTTCCTGGCAGTTTTCTGAGTTACCCCAATATCAGCGGTCAAAAGCCTGGTATATCTGGGCCGCCATCGGCGTGCTTGTTTTATTGTTTTTTGCGATTTTGACCCGTAATTTTTTGTTCGGCTTGATTGTCAT
>MHIE01000029.1:19687-45708 GCA_001817345.1 Candidatus Buchananbacteria bacterium RIFCSPHIGHO2_01_FULL_44_11
ATTATTATTTTGTTTCAAAGAAATATTCAAACCGTTGATTTTAAAATCGCTGAGGACGGCGTTTTGGTCAATCAAAGGCTGTATGAGTATAAAAATATTAAGGATTTTTTCATTATTTATCAGCCGCCGACGATTAAAACCCTGTATTTTGAATTGAAAGGGTTTCTTAACCCCCGGCTGCCGATATCTTTGGAAAACCAAAATCCGATTCAAATCAGAGAAGTTTTACTGCAATATCTGCAAGAAGACTTAGAGCGGGAGCACGAACCAGTCTCCGATCAATTCTCCCGATTTTTCAAGTTATAAACCCCGCCCGGTCAAGATCAAGTGGGGCTGAGCCGTCTTTTTGTGAATCATGTTAATCCTTGGTCGACCTACCTGCCACGGCCCTAGGCCCCTATAGTTCAACGGATAGAACGCGAGCTTGCGGAGCTTGCGATGTAGGTTCAATTCCTACTGGGGGCATGAGGCGATGGCAGGTAGGGAGCGTGAGCTTGAGTCCGCCGGTAATCATCTGCTATTGTCTTTATCGCCGCTGACCGTTAAAAGAGCTAACTTCATATGCAATTGCAGCTTGGTACTCCCGTTTCAACAATCAGTCAAGTCGGCCAGACCACTTCTAGTCGTTTAAAGAAAATAGGCATTGAGACCGTCAAGGATCTCATTTTTTATTATCCTTTTCGTTATGAAGATTTTAGCCAAATTTCTGATATTGTGAGTTTAAAACCGTTGAACTCGGTCACGGTCAGGGGTAAGATTGAAATGATAAAAAACCGCCGGAGCTGGAAAAAAAAGACATTTTTGACCGAAGCGTTGATTTCTGATGAAACCGGTTCAGTCAAAGCTATTTGGTTTAATCAGCCGTTTTTGACTAAGATTTTAAAGCCGGGTGAGGAAATTTACGTTTCCGGTCGGGTTGATTTTGACCGCTATAATCTTCAATTTATCAATCCCATCTATGAAAAAGCCAAAGCGGCCGGCAAAAATATTCATACTGCCAGAATTGTTCCGATTTATCCGGTTACCGAAGGCCTGACTCAGAAACAAATTCGCTGGCTGATTAAGCTGGCTTTGGCGGCGGTTAACCAGATTCCCGACTGGCTGCCGGCAGAAATTATCGCTGAACTTAAGCTACCCAGTCTAAACCAGGCTCTAGAGCAAATTCATTTTCCCGATAGTGCCGACCAGGCCGACCAGGCGGTCCACCGCTTGAAATTCGATGAGTTATTTTCATTTTTGTTTCAGTCAAAAATCGTCAGGCAGGAACTTAAGTCGTCCCAGGCGCCGCCGGTTATTTTTCATGAAGCCGAAACCAAAAAATTCATTGACTCACTGCCCTTTGTTTTGACGGCTGACCAAAAAAAAGTTGCCTGGCAGATTATTTCCGATTTAAAAAAAGACCAGCCGATGAATCGTCTGCTGGAGGGGGAAGTCGGTTCGGGCAAAACTTTAGTGGCGGTCGTGGCGATGCTTAATGTGGCTCTGACCGGCTACCAAGGCGTCTTAATGGTGCCAACCGAAGTTTTAGCCGAACAACATTTCCGCAATATCAATAATTTACTCAAGGCAACTGGAGTGAAAGTTTGTTTACTCACTAGCGCCAATCGCCGAATCGGCCCGACCGAATTTTCTAAGTCTAAAATTTTTGAGGAAATTAAAAACGGCGAAGTCGGCATTGTGATCGGTACTCACGCTTTAATCCAACAAGACATTGAATTCAATAAATTAGCCTTGGTCGTGATTGACGAGCAACACCGTTTTGGCGTGGAACAAAGAAAAATTTTGCATCGCAAAGGCCTGGCAAAAAATATCGTGCCTCATTTTCTTTCCATGACCGCGACGCCGATTCCTCGTTCTTTGGCCCTGACTTTGTACGGAGATTTGGATTTATCGGTGATTAAAGAGTTACCTAAAGAAAGGAAAAAAATCATCACCGAAATCGTTGATCCGGCTGATCGTGATCAATGTTATGATTTTATTAAACAAGAACTCCAAAGCGGCCGGCAGGCTTTTGTCATCTGCCCGTTGATTGATCCTTCGGATAAATTGGGCGTTAAGTCGGTCAGTGAAGAATACCAGCGACTTAAAGACAATGTTTTTGCTGATTTTAACATCCAGAAATTACACGGCCGGCTTAAGCCGGCGGAAAAGCAGCAGATTATGACCGATTTTTTGGCTAAAAAGAGCGATATTTTGGTAGCGACGGCGGTGATTGAAGTCGGTGTTGATGTCCCCAACGCGACCGTAATCATGATTGAAGGCGCGGAGCGGTTTGGTTTAGCTCAGCTGCATCAGTTTCGCGGCCGCGTCGGCCGGAGTCAGTACCAATCATACTGCTTTTTATTTAGCGACAGCGCTACTCAAAAAACTCGGGAGCGCCTCCAGGTTTTGGTTGAAGTTTCTGACGGTTTTATTTTGGCTCAAAAAGATTTGGCGTTTCGCGGTCCGGGAGAGATTTTTGGTCTCAATCAGTCTGGCTGGCCTCAGTTTCGGATTGCGAATATTTTTGACCAATCAATCATTATCTTAGCCCACCAGCAGTTGGAAAAAATTATGCGAAAAGATCCAAATCTCAAGCAATATAAATTGTTGCGTGAGCATGTGCTGGAAATTAATCAGTCAGTTCATCTGGAATAACCTTAAAGCGCCCCGACGGGGCGCTTTAAGGTTATTGGTCGGCTGTTAGGATTCGATTTATCTTAAATTAATCTTAAATAGCCGGCCGTCATTTTTATCCACAAAGTAGAGGTACCGGCCGTCAGAAGAAACGGTCAGGTTCTGGATATTATGATTGCCGTCCGGCGTCGCGACTTTGGACTTAAAACCGGTTTGCAAATCAATTTTGTAAATGTCGGTCGGCGCGCTATCCATTTGATCTTTATAGATTCCCGCCCCCTCTTCAAGGGACTGAGGCACGGCGCAATAGACTGTGTCGTTGTCAAAGAAGTTACATTTCTCCGCCCAGGTATCAAGTTTCAGACTGCGCCGGTTTTGACCGATGCTGTCGCCCTGAGCCGACATGATTGATAAACTTGGTCGATAACCATTATCGCTGGAGTAAGTGCTATAAAGCAATTTATCGCCTTCAGGCGACCACTGGGGTTCAAAGCCTCGGCCTTCGATGATGGCCAATTTAAAGTTTTCTTGGTTTAAACCAACAAAGAAAAGATTCTGCTGATCTAGGTCTTTATCTTCGGTGTACATGGCGATAATTTGATCATTGGGCGACCAAGAGGGGTAAACCGTAGCGTCTTTTTCTCCCAAAAGCTCTATCTTTTTGGCGCCTGAGCCGTCAGCGTTTGAGACCGCTAGCCAGCGGTTTTCTCGGGTTTGACCCATACTTTTTAAAACCAACTGAGTACTGTTTGGCGCAAAATCAAAATCTTTCCAGTGGCTAGGGACAGTCACTTGTTTATCGGTCGCAAAATTATAAACAATATTAGCGCCATCCGGGTACTCTAAAACCGCCTGTTCTTTATTCGGCGCCCAGGTAATTTTTTCTACCTGATAAAATATTCTGTCGGTTAGAGGCGTCAGATTGCCGGCCGAATCAATCCGGTAGAATAAACCAGAGTTCCTGTCGTAGTAGAGCATGCTTTTTCCGTCGCCGGATAAGGTCGCGCCATAAGCGCCAACATTAGTCAAAGCCGTGGTTTGAGTCAGGCCGCCGGCGGCGATTGGCGACGCTATTGGGGTAGTTGGTGAGACGGCGACCGGGGCAGTCGGGATTTGAACCTCAGCCCCTGGCGGGAGCAAGCCGCCGTTAACTGCGACCGGGATATTGGCGTTTAAGCCGGTACCGGGCAAAACTCCAGGCTGGGCATTGGTATTAGCGTTTGTTCCTACTGGCGGTAAAGAGGGTCGGAAAAACAAAAAATAAAGTAAATAGCCGATGCCGACAATTGCGGCCAAAAATCCCAAAAGCAACAGAATTTTTTTCCAATTAATAGCCATATTTTCAAAGTTAAATTAAAGTTTAAACTTCGCTAGTATTTAAAACCACTGGCCCCGCTTTGACCGGCACTGGAGCCGCCGGCCGCTCCGGAACCGCCGCCCGTGGCGCTGCCAGCCGAATCCGGCACCCGGTTGCTGGTACTGCCCCTGTTTTGGGTTGGAGTAACTGAATCCTGATTTGAGGTCGCCCCGCTGCAGTCACCGGCACTGCCGATGCCAAAATGGCCTTCAATAAAACATTTAATCAGTTCCCAACTGACGCCACTGGTTAGTCTTAAGGTGTCCAGGGGGTTAGCCCAGGCATAAGCAATAAAGCCAAAGATAGATAACGTTAAAACGACTATTAAAAAAATAACCAGACCGATAAACAAAAAAGCGCTTAATTCAAGTGGTTCTATGGTTTTACCTAGTCTTTTGGCGCTGCCTTGGCCTTTAATGCCGACAAAGCTAGACCATTCTTGGCCAAATTTACAAAATAAAGTTTCACCAAACGGCATAGCGTAAGCCGCTAGAAAATGAATAGCTATATAAATATAAGTTAAACCAAATGACCAAATCAGATTTAGCCAGGCTAAACGCAACAACCAGGCAAACGGTGATTGTAAGGCCCCTTTGAATTTTTCGGCAAATGTTTTATCAATTTCTAAGGTCGATTTTTTGGCTAATTCTTTAATTCTATTGAATGTTTGGTCATTGCCTTTAAGAATTTGGTTGAATCTTCGGGCATTGTTTAAAATACCGCCGCCTTTTTCCATACCTTTGCCGGCCGCTGTCATACCTCTGCCCCCGGCCTGCATGGCTTGTCCGGGTAATTGACCTAGGGTTTGTCCGCCTTTTTCCCCGATGCCAGCGCCCGTTCTGGCACCGGCCGCGGCACCGGCGAAAGTGCCAGCACCGGGAAGAACTGATCCGCCGATGGCGCCGGCCACACCGCCAACGGCACTACCAATGCCAGCGCCTAAGCCGCCGCCGATGGCGCTCCCAGCCGCTTGGGTGCCGCGGCCGGCCATTTGCATGCCTTCACCGGCCGTCTCTAACCCTCGGCCGCCGAGTTGCAGGCCTCGGCCCAGGGCGGCTGTCCCTTTCTGAGCCAGGTTGCCGCCAGTTTCTTTTTGCTCATTGTCATTATTAACACTTCTGGCTTGACGTTGAACCCGATCCCATTCTCTTTTGCTGTTTTGTAACTCTAAAGTTAAAGCGTCTGCCATGTTAAATAGTTATTTTTTCATTTTCTACCCCAACCGTGATTTTTTTGTGGTTTTTCGCTAAAATTTTGTTGGCAATTTTATTTTCAATCAGATCTTGAATGGTTTTTCTCACCGCCCGGGCGCCGACTTCCGGCGCGTAACTGATTTTAGCGATCAATTTGGTCACCTCCGGCTTAAACACCAGCGCCAAGTCTTGTTTTTTTAATCTTTGCTGGAGTTGCTGGAGCTGGAGCTGGGTAATTTTAGCTACGCTGTTTAAGTCCAGCGGCCGGAAGACTATAATTTGATCCAGTCGGTTTAAAAATTCCGGCCGGAATTGTTCTTTTAATTTTTTAGTAATTTGTCTTTGGATTAATTCAAAACTTTGCTCCGCCGCTTGTTTTTCTTTGCTCGTTTTAGCATCAAAACCCAGGCTGGCCGGTTGGTTGAATTCGCTTGAGCCTAGGTTAGAAGTCATGATGATGATGGTATTTTTAAAATCAATTTTTTTGCCTCGGGCATCGGTGATGTAGCCGTCTTCCAAAATCGAGAGCAGTAAGTTGAATATTTGCGGGTGGGCTTTTTCGATTTCGTCAAAAAGTACAACTGAATAAGGCCGCCGTTTGACCGCATCGGTTAGTTTAGCGCCTTCTTTGTAGCCGATATAGCCGGCCGGCGCGCCGATCAGTTTAGAGGCGTTAAAGCTTTCGCCAAATTCGGCCATGTCAATTCTGATTAAAGCTTCCGGACTGCCAAAAATTTGTTCAGCGATGACTTTAGCTGATTCAGTTTTGCCGACTCCGGATGGACCAAGAAAAATAAAAGAACCGATCGGCCGGTTAGTGGCACCGATGCCGGTCCGGGACCGCCTGATTAGTTCGGCCACTGATTTTAAGGCGGCGGGCTGACCAATGATTCTTTTGCCCAGTTCAATTTCTAGCTTCAGCAGCCGCTCTTTTTCGGCCTTAATTAATTCAGTCGTGGGTATGCCGGTAATTTTAGAGACGATGGAGCTGATGTCAAATTGAGTAATTTCCGGCATTGTCCCGATTTGTTTTGCCAGCCGACTAGCTTTGATTTGATTGATTTGTTCAACAATTGTCTGCTCCTGCTTTTGGTATCCTAAAGCCGAGTTAAACTTTTCGTTTTCCACGTTTTGCTGTTTTTTCTGTTGGATTTTAGTCAACTGATTTTCCAGGGTAAAAATTTTTTTCAGCTGGCCGTCTGGGCTTTGTTTTATTTTCAAGGCGGCCGCGGCTTCATCAATCAAATCAATCGCTTTATCCGGCAGGAACCTGTCGGTCAGATATCTTTCGGAAAGTTTAGCCGCCGCTTCCAGAGCTGAGTCGTTAATTTTTACCTGATGAAAAATTTCGTAATTAGTTTTGATTCCCTTAAGGATATCAATGGTTTTTTCCACGGTCGGCTGATTGACCTGAATTGACTGAAATCTTCTTTCTAGGGCCGGATCGCTTTCAATATTTTTTTTGTATTCTTCCAAGGTGGTCGCGCCAATGCAACGAATTTCGCCCCGGGCTAGGGCCGGTTTTAAAATATTAGCCGCGTCCATGGAACCGGCCGCCGAACCGGCGCCGATGATGTTATGGACTTCATCAATAAAAAGAATGATGTTGGGATTTTTTTTCACCTCATTGATGATTTGTTTCAGCCGATTTTCAAATTCGCCCCGGAAGCTGGTGCCGGCGACAACCAGGGTTAAGTCTAGGGCGTAAATTTTTTTGTTAAGTAAGAGTTCCGGCACTTCGCCTTTGACGATTTTTTTGGCCAAACCTTCGACAATCGCGGTTTTGCCCACCCCGGGGTCGCCCAATAGAATTGGATTATTTTTATTGCGGCGGGATAAAATTTGGATTAGTCGGTTGATTTCTTCCTGGCGGCCAATCAACGGATCAATATTATTTTGAACATTAGGATCAGTCAGATTGGTGGCAAAAAAATCCAGGGCGGAAGGTTGCGGGCTGATTCTTTGATCAACAAAGCCCGGCTCATCCGGCTGGCCACTGGCCGCTTCCAGATAATCGTTTAAATCGGAGAATTTTGAACTGCTGTTTAGCGCCGTACCCAGCTGGGTTCTGATTGCCATTAAGTCGGCACCGTTTTTGGCCAGAAGCTCGTTGATTTTTTGATCATTAATATCCAGGCAGGCGCTTAATAAGTGTTCGGTGCCGACAAAGGGGTGTTTATTTAGGCTGGCCAGTAAAAAACTTTTTTCCAGCAATTTTTTGCCGGCGACCGTCAAACCTACCTGGCTGACTCTAGGATTAACGATTGCCTCCTGGCCAACGACTTGTTTGATTTTTAAACTGTCAATTTTGGCTTTGGCTAAAATTTCCCCGCCAATGCTGCCCTTTTGCTGGCTGATGCCGTATAAGATATGTTCCGGTCCGATATTTCTGTGGCCGCAAGCCAAAGCCAAACCAAAGGCGTTTTTCAGCGCTTGGCGGCAGTGTTCGGTGAATTTTTCAAAAATATCGTTAGTCATCTAGTGGCTGATCATTTTTCTCAGTAACGCTATTCTTTCTTCAATTGAAGGGTGGGTGGAAAAAAATTTTGCCATGGAGTGCTTTTTGCGGCCGAACGGACTGGCGATGTATAAGTGAGCGGTGGCGTTATTAGCTCTTTGGACCGGCATATCTTCCCGGGCAATTTTTTCCAGGGCTTTGGCTAAGCCTTCCGGGTAGCGGGTGAGTAAGGCGCTGGAGGCATCGGCCAAAAATTCCCGTTTGCGTGAAATTGCCAATTGAATCAGTTGGCCAATCAATGGCGACAAAATCAGCAAGATCACTCCAACCAGCAGTAAGACCGCCTGAATTTGGCCGCTGCTTTTACTGTCGCCATGGCCTCGGCCGCCACCCCAAAATCGGACCCGGATAAACCAGTCGGAAAGTAAAGCGATTACGCCGACTAAGACAATCACGACCGTCATTAATCTAATGTCGTAGTTTTTAATGTGTGAAAGTTCATGGGCCAGGACTCCTTCCAATTCTTCATTAGCCAGTTTTTCAACCGCGCCGGTCGTCACGGCGATTGAGGCGTGCTTGGGGTCACGGCCGGTGGCAAAAGCGTTAATGGCGTTTTCCGGTATCAGATAGACTTTCGGCAGCGGCAGTCCCGAAGCAATACTTAGGTTTTCCCCCAGCCGATAGAGATAAGGGTTGTCTTGTTTGACAATTGGTCCTTTGGCGCCGGCCGTACTCAGTGCCAGCTTGTCCCCTTGGTAATAGCCGCCTAAAGCCATCAGGATCGCAATCACCGCCGCGATGGCCACGCCACTGTAGCCCATTTGGGTCAGTTGAGAAAAAACGAAGCCAAGCAGAACAATTAGAGCGATAAAAATTATTATCAGCAGAGCGGTTTTTCTTTTGTTTGAGTCAATTTGATTGTACATTTTTAGCTTGTGGCTTGTCCCGCCACAATAATTTATTTTTAAACGAAGGCGAGATCCCGCCGTGGCGGTGGTAGCTTGTAGCTTGTAGATTTGTCACAAACTAAAAAGCTAGCCAGCTAATTTCTAGAATTTAACTTCAACGTTTTTGCGTTCCGATTCCTGCTCAACCTGGAAGAAATCAAATTTTTTGAAGCCCAGGACGCCGGCCACTAAGTTGTTAGGAAAAACTTCAGTGGTCGTATTGAAGTCTCTGACGTTGCCGTTATAGAAACGTCTAGCCGCCTGAATTTTATTTTCCGTGTCTGATAGTTCATCCTGGAGTTGTAAAAAGTTTTGCGAGGCCTTCAGATCCGGATAGTTTTCTGCGACGGCAAAGATTGATTTCAAGGTTTCCGACAAGACGTTTTCCGCCTGAGCCTTAGCCACGACCCCTGAGGCGTTCAGAGCGGCCGTCCGGGCGGCGGTTACTTTTTCAAATACTTCCTTTTCGTATTTAGCATAGCCTTTGACCGTTTCAATCAGGTTGGGGATAAGATCATGGCGTCTTTTGAGCTGGACATCAATGTCGGAAAAGGCTTCTTGGGTTCGATTTTTTAGTTTAATTAAGCCATTAAATACAGCAATCAGCCAAAGAGCGATTGCCACGACGATTACCAGAATGATCAAAAGAAAGTTATCCATAGTTTATTTCTCCTTGTTGTTAGTGACTGGGGTTTTCTTGCCCAGAATTAATTTTTATGGTAAAATATAATTATTGAAACGACTTTTATCAATGTTATTATATAATAAAAAGGGGGTATTAGTCAAAGTTTGTTTTGTTGCATTTCCCTGGTTTAATTTTGGTTTTATTTTTGTTTTTAAATCTCAATTTTGAGACAAATGAATATTAACCATATGAATGGACAAAAGAGAAAATTAGGCGGTTTTTTTAATTTTTGGCAGTTATCAGTGGTTCTGTTAACCGCTTTTTTTATTACGACCGGTATCCTTTTCGCCCAAACGGCGCCACGCTGGTCAGGACCCATTTCTAACCCGCCGGGGGATAACAAGGCTGGCTATATTTACAATACTGATGATCCAAGCTTTAGCGGTGTTCAGTCGGGTTCAATTAATATTACCGGTGAAATCGCTGCCGGTAGTCTAGATGTGACCTCAAACCAGGCTAGCGTTGGCGGTTCTGAGATTTGCGTCGCTTCTGACTTTGGCGGGGAATGCGGCGGTGGCGGAACCGGTTCCGATGTTTACTGGGAACTGATTGGCGATGATATCCAAAATACCAACAGCGGCAGCGTCAATATCCAAAACGACCTGAAGATTTTAGGCGGTATCCAAAACGACCTGAAGATTTTAGGCGGTGATTTTTATCAAAACAGCGCGATTCGTTACATTACTCCCACCAGCCGTTACCTGGAGAGTATTGTCGGTTCCGGCGCCGGTACCTACCTTGACGCCGATACTTTTAATGGCGGTTTATCAATCCGCGATTCAAACGGTTTTGATATAATATTTTTTGGTCTGGGTGCTAATAACATGGGTAATATTGGAATTGGTACCAAAACGCCTAACCCCGACAGTTCATTGCATATTAAAACCGGCAGTGGCTCTTATATTCATAATGCCGAGATTGATCTCCAATCTTTAAATAACGATCCCTGGGCGATTTATCAAGATTATCCAACCGAAGACTTACGGTTTTGGCACACCAATGTGCCGGGTGACAAAAATGCTTTAGCCATTACTAATGAAGGTAATGTTGGTGTTGGCACGGTTACTCCGACAGTAAAATTTGAAGTTGGTGATCCAACGGCTGGCAGCGTGGCCCAGTTGCGGGTAACAGATACTAACGCCGAAGACGATCCCGCCATCCAGCTCCAATATGGCACTGGTGCCAATGATTATTGGGGTTTTATCGTTGATCAGGCTAGCGATACTTTACGTTTACGGGGTATGAACCCGGTTTACCCG
The DNA here is from genome assembly GCA_001817345.1 of Candidatus Buchananbacteria bacterium RIFCSPHIGHO2_01_FULL_44_11. GTDB lineage: Bacteria > Patescibacteriota > Patescibacteriia > Buchananbacterales > UBA6539 > 2-01-FULL-44-11. The sequence continues at coordinate 30,203 of MHIE01000029.1, forward strand.
CCGGTGCCTAACGAACCGCCAAACCGAGATCTGATAACTTTTACCAAGCAAGGTCAGGTGGGCATTGGTGTCCAGGATTATGGTGGCAATAATGATCCATCACGGATGACCATGCTAACGGTCGCGGGTGATATCACCGTTGGCGGTTCTGTTGATCGCGGTAAAATTCGGTTTTACCCTGCGGATAACACTGACGCTAGCATTGCCAATGCCTTAGGCTCTGAGGGTTATTTTAATACCTACGGTCCGAGCGCCGCTTATCCCTATGACATTGGTCACAAGTTTTACGTTCACGGCAATGAAGTGGCGGCCCAGATCGGCATCGGTAGCTTAACGGTCAGAGCTGACCGTTTAAGTTCAATGTTTAACGGCAATGTTGGCATTGGTCTTGGTTATGGCGTTTATCCTGACGAGAAACTGGCAATTAATGACACCGTGGCTGGCAGCGCGGCGCGGGTACGCATTATGGACGTTGATGATAATCCCGAGTTACAACTGCAGAATAGCAGTAACCCGGCTGACCATTGGGGTTTATATGTCAATAATGACGCGGCCGCTAATTTGGGCGTGGGCGATTTAGGCATTTGGGGCGGCGGGGAGAATCGTCTGATTATTACTCAAGCCGGTGACGTCGTAATTGCGCCAACCACCCAGCTCTATGATGCCGGCTATGCCCGTTTTCGAGTTGATCGTCTGGCTGAGGACGGTAGAAATTCAAGCACAATCAAAGGTGAATCAAGCATTGGTCCGGCTGGTCAAGGTCAAGGTGAAGATTTGCATGTGGCCGGCGCTTTGGCCGAGGTCTGGCCTCAGATGGATGGAGGTCGGGCTGATTATATTGTAGGCGTCATTGGTATTGCCGGTGACGATTCGTCGGCCGACAACTGGATGCTTAGCGGTGGATTAGGGGCGTCGAACAGTTTATTAGGCGTCAATACCGCAGTTTTTGGTGCAGCGACTCCCCGTTATGATACATCAACTATTAAAACCCATGCTGATTTTTCTGCCAATACCGGTGGTCAATTTGGCGTTCAACCTTTGTGGGCTGGGTATTTTGTCGGCAATGTCTATATCGGCAACCGAACCAGTCAAACTGGCCAGGGGCCGACCGAACGGTTGACAGTTGACGGCAACGTTAAAATTAACGGTAATTTGGAAGTTACCGGCACGATTAACGGCGGCGGCGGTGGCGCCAACCAAGTTTGGTCTTGCGACGGCGATTGTCCCCTAACTTATGTCGACAGTGACATGCTTGATGTGGAATGTCCCAGCGGCTATCGTATTGTTACCGGCGGCGCCTGGTGTAACTATAATTTTACCGGGTACGGCAATAGTGTTTATATTATGAGGGAAACCCGGCCGGTCTATTGGAGCAGTACCTTGAATGGTTTTACACGCTGGCGGGCTTCATGCGAAAACGGTCAATTTGGCGGCTTTAGCGTGGTGTGCGAACAGGTCCAATAATTTAGTCTTTGGTCTGCTGTCGTGATGTCACGAGCTGAAACAACAACTAATTTTTATGAATAATAAATCAGAATACTTAATTATTTGGTGCATCATTATTGTTTTAGCTTTAATGTTTACTTTGATTGTGATTTTTTCCGAGGTTTATTTATTCACCAAGCTTAGCGCTTAGGGCCCTGTTTTTTTAGTTTGGTTTTGCGGAATTTTTATGAAGTTTAAAAGCAGTTTATTGATTTTAATCGTCACTCTATTGATTGTTGGTTTGTATTCAACCATGACGGTTTATGGTCAGGAAGAACCGTCCGAAAAAATTTGCGGGGATAGTAAAGTTGATAAGCCTAATGATGACGGGGTGTATGAGCGCTGCGATGAGGGTGGCGAAACTGAAAGTTGCACGGCTCAATGCGGCCAAAAGTTATTTGGCTGGGGTTGGGGAGATACCTTCGGTTGGCTCTCTCTAAATTCTGATAACTGCAATTATTTAGAATGTGATATTCCGGCCTCGGTGTGCCAAGACGCCGGCAATTATTATGTCCAAGTTGAAGCTGATACTAATCAAGCTGACGATAACTTAAAAGGTTGGGCCTGGTCAGATAATATCGGTTTTGTCTGTTTTGGCGCTAGCTGCGATTCAACCCAAATTTGTCAGTTTTCCGGCGGGTCATGCAACGCCGCCGATTACGGTCTAGCGGCTCCGGCCAATGGTTGGCGAGCCCTGGTTGAATCTAAAAATGAGAACCCGGAAGTTTTTGCCGGTTGGGGTAAAGTTGTTAATTTAGGCGATCAGGGTTGGCTGTCTTTAAACTGCGATAACAGTGATGCCACTGGAGGGCCTTATTGCAACACCGCCGAACACCTGATGGCCGTGATTGAAAAAGATTTGGGTTGCCGCGACACCGGTCAACTGAAAAAAGTGCCGATGTTAAGCGGTTTTGCCTGGAATGACCAAATCGACGGTGTTGGGCTGGGCTGGGTCAGTTTTGACCCGGAGATTTCGCCGCTTGAGCCGTGGTTGCAAACAAAATACAGCGATATCTATTCCCGGCTGGGCGTCCGATCCAAGACCGGCGAAGCACCGGGTTACAACGCCACCTATTTGATTTTAGCCAAAGGGGCAATTGTTGATTTCATTTCCGCCCGGGGCGATGCTTGGCTTGATCCTAACTATGGTCCGATTGATTTTCCCACGCCGCAAACCCGCTATTCCAATGTTTTAGGTTCGCTAGACGTTGATGGTATACTCTGCAGTTTTATCGACGGTCAATGCGTCAATGCTTATAGCCAAAAAGTACTGGCCATTGACAGTATGTCTGATTTACCGGCTCAAGTTGGATTGCCACTGAATAAATATTTATCCGGTAACATTTATTATGCCGATGATAGTTTAACGATTGATGAGCCGGGGGCCATTCAATTCACTAACCAAACCGGTTTTGGCAACGGTGCCGGCACTATTATTGTAAATGGAGATTTGACCGTGAACAGCAATATTATTTATGACAATACTGACCGTTTAACCAAATTTAGAAATCTGGCTTCGGCGGCCTGGGTGGTCAAAGGCGATCTAAAGATCGGTCCGGATGTGACTGACTTAGCCGGTAATTTTATCGTTTTAGGCGATTCGGCGATTGAAAAATGTCCGCCCGATACCGGGGACGAGCGGCAGGAGCTGGCATCCTGTGGCCAGTTCTACAGCTGTTATCCGAATTCGCCGGCCAGTTGCGCCAGCTATCCGCTAAGAGTTTCCGGCCTGGTCATGGCTAAAAAGTTTTATTTTGACCGGACATTTGTTGACAAGTATGCCGCCGTTAAAGAAGGTTCCGAAATTGTCATTTACGACGGCCGGCTGCTGGCCAATGTCCCGCCCGGTTTCAGTAATTTTATTAAAGCTCTGCCGATTTGGCGCTCGGGCGTCTTTTCCCGCTAATTAAGTTGATTCTAAATATCATGGGTCTATTCTCGTCTGAACAAAGCTACCTCGGCATTGATTTTGACAATAACAGCGTCAAGGTGGTTCAATTAACCAATGAAAACGGGCGTCCCCGACTGGTGACCTATGGTTATATTGACCGAAAAATTGAACGGGAAAAAATTGATAGTGGTCGCAGTGACAACCCGGAAGTGGCTAAAATTATCCAGCACGTCTGCCGGAAAGCAAAAACTACCACGACCAAAGTGATCACGGCTTTGCCCGCTTATTCGGTTTTTAGTTCGGTTTTAAACTTGCCGGTATCGGCTAAAAAAGATTTAGCTTCGGCGGTTAAGTGGGAGGCAAAAAAAGTTATTCCGTTGCCGGTGGAAGATATGATTTTAGACTGGAAAGTGCTCCAGGATTTTACTGATGAGCCGAGTGGGGAAAAAAATCCGGCGGAAAACGGCCAAGGGCCGAATGGCGAATCGAAGGGTTTTGATGATTTACGCCAGAGAAGTTTTTTGAAAATTGCCTCAACCAAGAAAGGCGTTTATACTAAAATTTTACTGACCGCCGCGCCGAAAGATTTAGTCAAAAGATACATCAATATTTTTAAATCAGCGGGCTTAAATTTATTGAGCCTAGATACTGAATCATTCGCCCTGGTGCGCAGTCTGGTTGGTAACGATCCTTCGGCTCTGATGATTGTTGATATCGGGTCGGTCGTAACAAACATTTCCGTTGTCGTTAACGGCATTCCCCTTTTGAATCGGAGTTTGGACATTGGCGGTTTAACCATCACTCAGGCGATTGCCAATAGCCTGAATATCAGCTTAGAGCGCGCTGAACAGTTTAAATATGACATTGGCATCAGCCCCGACCGGGCCGGTCAAGGCAATATTCCCCAGACAATTGAATCAACCATTGTCCCAATTGTTGATGAGTTGAAGTACAGCCTTAATCTTTATCGCAACCAAAGCCAGAAACCGATTGAGAAAGTGATTTTAACCGGCGGTTCCAGCCTCCTGCTGAATTTACCGGAATACCTGGCCAAAGCCGTTAATTTGAAAGTTTATCGCGGCGACCCTTGGGCGCGAATAATTTATCCGGGGGAGCTTAAACCGGTTTTGGACGAGATTGGCTCTCGGTTTTCGGTGGCGATCGGTTTGGCCATGCGTAATATTGAGTAATGAGTTAAAATGTAATTATGCCTGAAATTAATCTCCTGCCAGAGGAGTTAAGGAAAAATGAAGAGAAAGAGTCAGAAATGGCCAAAAAAATGGCCAAATCTTCTAATATTATCATGACCATGCCGGCCGTAGACCAGTCTTTGCCGCTGAAAAAAAATAAGCCGTCTTTGTTAAGTCGTCTGTTTTCGGGAAGAAAGAGGCAAAGTCAGTTGGGCGGACTGCCTAAAACGGCTAAACCAGAACCGGAAGAAGAATTGCCGGCCGAGAAAAAATCGGTTAAAGAATCCTTGCATCTGCCGGAAACCCAAGCGGCTAAAAGCGGGATTAATGTCGATTTTACTAAAGGTCTAGAAACCGTTTTAGACAATAAAAAATCAGAGTCAGATAAAACCAATCTGGCCGATTCAGCTAGTGACTCGGAAAAAGATCGGCAGAAAGTTAAATTCAGTTTCGGCCAACTATTTTCTTTTTCAAAATTCAAGGCTGACAAAAAGAAAATTGAAAAACCGACCCGGCTCCAGGTCGCCGAGTCAAAAATCGACCAGAGAGATCAACGGGTTTTGAACGTCGATTTGATTCCGGCAGAGATGAGTCACTATCCCGAGCTGGAATTATCCAAAAAGTTAGTGGTTAACGGTCTGGTGCTTTTAGCGGTAATTTTAGTGATCGGTGCCGCTTATCTGGGTATTACCTGGTATCAGCTTAAAGTTAACAATGAATTAAAGACCGTTGAAACTGAAATTACTCAACTCAAAAGCCAAATCTCGGTTTATGAAAATCAAAAAGAGGCGGCAGTCGTGATGCAAAAAAAGTTGGAATTGGTCCGGGGTCTGCTTAATCAGCACCTTTATTGGACTAAATTTTTTGACCGGCTGGAGAAATACACCATCAACGAAGTCTATTACACTAATTTTTCCATGGCCGGAACCGATAATTTGGTTCTATCCGCCGTTGGCAAAGATTATGAATCAGTGGCTAAGCAGTTGATGGTTTTTGAAAATGCTTCGGACTTTGTCACTGAGGTTAAAATTGATGCCGCCTCAGCCGATCTGGATGAAGACGGGGAGTATATCCAGGTCAACTTTAATATTAATTTAGTTTTAGCCCCGGCGGTTTTTAAAGAACCAATCAAATAGTTTATGATGCAAGAATCGCAAACGAAAACTAAATCAGTAGCTTTGACCAAGTTCTTGGTTCGTTACAGTAAACTGATTACTTTCTTTTTAGTGGTCATTATTATTTTTTCAAGTTATTTTTTTATTATTGGTCCTAAGTATGAATCGGTTAACCTGGGCGGGCAATACAGCTTAGACACCTTAACTCAGGAGCGTGATCAAAGGCAGAATTACTTAGCTGACCTGAAGGCTTTGGTTGCCCGCTATCAGCAGATTAGTCAGGCCGATATCGTTCGTCTGGAAAAGACTTTACCGCTCAAAAAAGACGTGGCCAGTCTGTTTGTTCAATTCCAGGCTTTGGCGGAAAAGCATCAATTCCGTTTGCTGTCGGTCAATATTGATGATGCAATTGATCGCACCGCTGCCACTACTGCCGCTGCCGGCGTCCAACAGCTCAATGTCAGCCTTAATTTGGCTGGTGGCAGCTATGTTAATTTGAAAGAATTTTTGGCCAGTATTGAATCCAACCTCAGACTTTTTGATATTAACGCGGTTTATTTCAGCCCTGATTCTAGCAGTTATTCGATGAATCTGTTTACCTACTACCTTAATTAATTATGCTTAAGGAGAAAAAAATCAGTAAGAAGAAAATGATTTGGTTAAGCCTGATTATGCTGGCGGTTGTTGTTTTGATCGCCTACCTGCTTTATGGCAGTTTTCTTGCTTCGCCCGGTGCGGCCAGTCCCGGAGCGGATAGGTCAGCTGACGTTTTATTGGTGCCCAGCCTGCGGCTTGATTTTGTTGATGATTTTATCAAAAAGTCGCCTTATAAAGACCTGAAGGAGAATGGCAACTTTCCCATTATTCCCGATCCGGTGGGTAGAAAAAATCCTTTCAGTGAAATTTTGTTTTCGTTTATCCGGTAGATTTTAGAATCATTTCAAATTATGTACCAAGATCAAGATCAGCTGTTAAAAACTTTGGTCTCGCGTAATTTATTGGCTGAAGAAAAAGTCAAAGAATTACAACTTAAATCTCAGACGGCAAAAAAGCCGCCTGAGACCATTATTTTAGAAGAAAAATTAGTTGATGAGAATAAACTCAACACGGTTAAGGCCGAACTGTTGAATATTCCGCCGGCCAATTTAAAAGGATTAAAAATCCCCCGGAAAGTTCTGGGTCTAATCCCTCGGGAAGTGGCGGAAAATTACCAAATGGTGGCCTTTAAAAAAGACGGCGAAGAATTGCAGGTTGGTTTACTGAATCCCCAAAATTTTAAGGCGATTGAAGCGGTTGAATTCTTGGCTCAAAAAGCCAATTTAAAAGTGCGGTATTTTATTATTTCTCCCGGCAGCTTTCATGAGGCCTTCCGTGGTTACAGTATTCTAGGTGAAGAGGTTGAGGAGGCATTGGCCGGAATCAGCACTGACATTTTTACCGATCGGGGCGTCATTGGTCAGGCCGAGGCTGATAAGATGGAGCAAGTGATTAAAAGCGCCCCGGTTTCCAAAATGGTTTTAGTGATCATCAGACATGCCATTGACGGCCGGGCATCGGACGTTCATATTGAGCCGTCAATGAAAGACACTCGGGTCCGCTATCGGATTGACGGCATTTTAAGAACTTCCCTGGTTTTGCCTAAATATATCCATTCCGCGATTGTCGCCCGGATCAAGGTTTTGGCTAACTTGAAACTGGACGAAACCAGAAAACCCCAGGACGGCCGAATCCGCTTAAACATTGAAGGCCGCGAAATTGATTTTCGTGTCTCCACCTTGCCTCTGTTCGAAGGGGAAAAAGTGGTTTTGCGGGTGTTAGATTCCAGCGCCAATATTCCGTCGCTTGAGGACCTGGGCTTTAATGCCATCCATATCAAGATGATTAAAGAAGCCATTACCAGGCCTCATGGTTTATCTTTGCTTACTGGTCCGACCGGCTCGGGTAAAACCACCACTCTTTATACCATCTTGACTATGCTGAATCAGGAAGGGTCTAATATCATTACCCTGGAAGACCCGATTGAGTATTATATTAATGGCGTTAATCAGTCTCAGATTAATCAGGAGATCGGTTACACTTTTGCCTCCGGCTTGCGGGCGATTTTACGTCAGGATCCCAACGTGGTCATGTTGGGCGAAATTAGGGATGAAGAAACTACCGAACTCGTGGTTCATGCCAGTTTGACCGGCCATGTGGTTTTGTCCACTTTGCATACCAATAGTGCCGTCGGTGCCATCCCACGTTTGATTGATTTGGGCGCTGAGCCGTTTTTACTCTCTTCAGTTTTGAATATCGTGATTGCTCAGCGTTTAGCCCGTAAGATTTGCCCTGATTGTAAAAAAGAGGCGGTGATTCCTCCGGCTTTAATCAAAAGAATTAAAGATCAGGTAGCGACTATTCCCGCCGCCTATCTTGAGGGGATTGATGTCAATAAAATGCAATTTTATCAAGGTCAAGGCTGTTCTCGCTGTGGCAACTTAGGTTATCAGGGTCGGGTGGCGGTAGCGGAAGTCATTAATATTGATCAAAGTCTGCGAGAGATTATTGTTGAAGGCGCCAATCAAAGAGCGATCGAAGAACAGCTAAAAAAACAAGACTTTATCACTTTAGCCCAAGACACGTTAGTGAAAGCTTTTCAGGGTTTAACCACTGTTGATGAAGTGATTCGAGTTTCCCAAATTTAGTTGCACCTTATTTTAATTTATTGATATTTACTAAAAAATATATGACTGACAAAAGACACATTCTTTTGGTGGAGGACGATGAATTTTTGGCCGAACTTTACGCGACCAAACTCAATTTGGAGGGGTTTGAAGTCAGCTTGGCTTCTGACGGCGAGAAAGGCTTAAAATTAATTAAAGAGAAAAACCCCGATTTGGTCTTGCTTGATATTATTATGCCCAAGATGGACGGTTTTGAAGTCTTAAAACAAATTAAGGCGGATAAAAAGACCAAGAGTATCCCGGTGATTTTACTGACAAATTTAAGTCAGAAAGACGAAGTCAAAAAAGGCTTAGAGCTCGGCGCCGTTGATTATCTAATTAAAGCTCATTTTATGCCCTCGGAAGTGGTCAAAAAAATCAAGAGCGCTTTAGCCTAATTTATGCAGGGATCAGCTAACATCATTCTCAATCGAATTTTAATTACCGCGGCCAAAAGAAAGGCTTCAAGCGTTCATTTGAGCGTTAACGCTTATCCGACCCTCCGAGTTGATTCAGAATTAGTCGAACTGAAAGAGGAGGTGGTGTTGACCCGGGAATTTTTGGAAAGATTTGCCGAAGAATTTTTGGACGAAAACCAAAAAAAAGAGCTCGAAACAAATAAGGGAGTAATTTTTGTTCGAGAGTTTGCCGGTAAATTCAGATTTAAAGTTAATTTATTTTACCAAAAAGGCGTTTTAGCGGCGGCTTTATTTTTAATTCCGGCGGCCATTCCTTTGCTGGTCAATTTAGGCCTGCCCAAAGTGATTTATGGCTTAACCGGCAAAAAAAATGGTTTAATTGTCATCGCCGGGCCTTATGGTTCCGGCCGAACGACCACCATGGTGGCAATAGTAGAAGAAATCAATAAAGACCAAAAAGAAAACGTTTTAATCATTGAAAAACCGATTGAGTATATTTTTGCCAACAAAGAAAGTTTGATTGAACAGCGAGAAGTCGGCCGTGATGTCAATTCTTTTACCTCGGCTTTGCAGTATTGCCAGGGTACGGATGTTGACGTTGTCGCCGTCGGCGTTAACAATGAGGTCGGTGTCATGCCTTTAGTACTGGATTTGGCCAGTTCGGCCAAGTTGGTAATTTGTCAGCTGGACACCATCTCGGTTATTCAAACAGTGGAAGAAATTTTAGCTTCGTTTCCTTCTGCGGCCCAGTCCCAAGCCCAGTCAGTTTTAGCCGATAGTCTGCTGGCAATAGTGGTTCAGCGTTTGGTGCCAAAAATCGGCGGCGGGTTGGTTTTAGCCTCGGAAGTTTTAATCGCGACTCAAGCCGTCCGTTCCTTAATCAAGGAAGGCCGCTTGAAACAAATTACCACCATCATGCAAAGTTCCCGAACCGAAGGGATGTCCACCCTAGATCAATCCTTGGCTGATTTGGTTCGGGCCGGTGAAGTTTTAATTGATCAAGCCGTTAATTACGCCACTAATCCGGAGAGCTTGCGGTCAATTGCTAAAAGTTAATCCTAGTTAATATTCATGCCTTATTTTCACTACAAAGCCAGAAGCGAGAATAGTGAGACCGTTGAAGGGACAATTCAGGCGGCTTCGGCGGATGTTGCCGCCGAAATTTTAGATGACAAAAATTTGACTATCCTTGATTTAACTGAAGAAAAAGGGACCTTTTTTCAAAGTTCTTTAAAAATTTTTAACCGGGTTAAAGTCAAAGATCTGGTGATTTTTTCTCGTCAACTGTCGGTTTTAGTTTCGGCCACTATTCCCTTAGTTCAGGGCCTAAGAGTGTTGGTGGCCCAGACGGTGAGTCCGGTGCTTAAAAGTATAGTTTCAGAAGTGGCCGACGACGTTGAGGGCGGGGCAAAACTTTCCGCCGCTTTAGGCCGTCATCCCCAGGCTTTCTCTAATTTTTTTGTCAGTATCATCAAGGCCGGTGAGACTTCCGGTAAACTGGATGAAGTTTTAAACTACTTGGCTGACCAGCAGGAAAAAGATTATGATTTAAATTCCAAGATCAAGGGGGCGATGATTTATCCCGCCTTTATTTTGACCGGTTTATTTGTCGTCGGCGCTTTAATGATGATTGTCGTCGTGCCTCAGCTGACTGAAGTCTTGGAAGAAACCGGCGCTGAGTTGCCAACCTCAACTAAAATTCTAATTGCGGTCAGTGATTTTTTAGCTGCTTTCTGGTGGCTGCTGGGCTTGGGTATTATCGCTTTTATCGCCGGTCTCAAAGTTGTCATTAAAACTAAAGCCGGTCATTATTACTTTGATTATTTCAAACTGAAAATTCCGATTTTAGGCAAACTTTTTCAGAAAATTATTTTAGTCAGATTCACCCGCAGCCTTAACACGCTACTGACCGGCGGCGTGGTTTTAGCTAAAAGCTTGGAAATTGTCGCGGACGTTTCCGGCAATGAAGTTTATAAAAAATTAATTTTAAATACCGTCCGGGAAGTGGAAGACGGTAATCCGATCGCCGCCGCTTTTTTGAACAGTAAAGAAGTGCCGCTGATGGTTTCCCAAATGTTGAATTTGGGTGAAAAAACCGGCCGGCTCGACGACATTTTAGACAAATTGTCTAACTTCTATAACCGTGAAGTTGACAACATGGTTTCTAATTTAGTCAGTTTAATTGAGCCGTTGGTTATGGTTTTGATGGGCGTGGCTGTTGGCTTGTTAGTTTCGGCCATAATTTTGCCGATGTATAATTTAGCTTCTAGTCTTTAAGCGTAGCGACGCAAAATTTTGCGTCGCTACGCCCGATTAACATTATTTATTTTATGCAGGCAACTAAAACCAGGCAAAAGAATTTAGGCTTCACTTTGATAGAATTATTAGTAGTCATCTCAATCATCGGCATTTTGTCCAGCTTAGCCACTATTTCAGTCAACGTGGCTAGGTTCAAAGCCAGAAACGCCGTGCGCCAATCTAATGTTTCTCAGGTTCGCCTGGCTTTGTATTTATATTATGACGACAACTTGCAGTATCCGGTAACCGGCGGGCTTTTGCCTGAAGAAGTAACAGCGGCAAACTGGAATAATGTTTTAATTCCGGCTCTGCGCGGGGATCTGGGCGGTAAAGTTTATATGGCTAGTCCGCCGCTTGACCCTTTAAACCGGGATTTAACGGTTTATGAATATGCGAGCAATGGCCAGGAATTTGTGATTCATTATTATTTAGAAAGAGTTGGGCCCTATGAGTTGCATGAGTATTGATTGCTACCAGTGTCTGATTATGTTATAATTATAAAAGAAGCAATTGTTGATAACTTTTTGTCTAAAAATCAAGAATTAAGCGCAAAATTTAAGATCAAAACAGTCTAAAGACATAATAAATTCGCGCAAAAAAGGAAAGGAGGTGAACAAAATGAAGAAAAAAGGTTTTACCCTTATTGAATTATTGGTCGTTATCGCCATTATCGGCTTATTATCCACTTTGGCCGTGGTGGCTTTGAACTCAGCTCGGGAAAAAGCCCGGGACGCCAAACGGGTGGCGGATGTTAAACAGGTTCAAACCGCTTTAGAGCTTTATTTTAATGATGCTTCCGGCTATCCGGTAGAGACCGCCCAGACTTTGGGCGCCAATGACGATAACACCGTCCTTTGCTTTGCTGACGAAGCTAATGATGGCGCTGATGGTTTTGTTGCTGATAACGCCGCCTGTGACTCTGACGCTACGGTTTATATGGGTTTGGTGCCGAAGGCGCCCACCCCGCCGTCCATCAACACCTATACTTACGATGCTTCGGACAGCGCCGATTACACCATTGAATTTTTCCTGGAAGGCGGTACTGGTTCTCTTGATGCTGACACTAATTGTGCCACGCCTTCAGGCATCACCTCTGGCGCTTGCTCGTAATTGATAGTAAAAATATTTTTGGAATGTAGGGGCAAAACATTGTTTTGTCCCTACATTTTAATTTATTTAAATATGATATAATAATAATTGATGAAAAACATTTTGTCTAAAAATTTGGTTTTGAGCCTGCTTTTGTTTTTAATTAGTTTTTTGATTTATTTTAAAACCACTGCCCCCAGTTTGTACATTGAAGACAGTGCTGAATTTGTCACCGCCGCCGTTGTTTTAGGCGTGGCCCATCCGCCCGGTTATCCTTTGTTTTCTTTGGTCGGCCATCTTTTTAGCTTTTTACCTTTCGGCAGCGTGGCTTTCAGGCTTAACTTAGTTTCGGTTTTTTTTGCCGCTTTGACCATTGCGATTTTGTATCTAATTTTTATCCGGCTGCAAATTAAGCCTTTAATTTCTTTTTTAGTCGCTTTGAATTTTTCCGTCACCTATATTTTTTGGCAGGAAGCGACTTACGCCGAAGTTTATACCCTTAACTTATTTTTTGTCAGCTTGACTTTATATTTTTTGCTGACCTGGTGGTTTAGTCCTAAGATTGAAAATTCAGAGAGTCAGTCTAAAAATTATCGGCCGCTTTTGCTGTTCAGCTTCTTTTACGGTTTAAGTTTGACCAATCATTTTTCCATGCTAGCCCTGGCCCCGGCCTATGGCCTTTTTATCCTGCTTAAAGAGCCAAAAATTTTTCGCCAGCCTCGTTTGTTGCTTAAGTTGCTGATTTTATTTGTTTTACCCCTGTCACTTTATTTATATTTGCCCCTGCGTTCGGCCCAAAATCCGCCGTTGGATTGGTATAACCCAGAAACTTTAAGCGGCTTTTACCAGGTTTTAGCCTATGATTTCAGTTTTGGCCACCGTTTTAGTCTGGCCAGCTGGCGGTATTTTGGTGAATTTGCCAATAATATTTTTTCTCAGTTTGGCCCGGTTTTGACCGGTCTGGGGCTACTGGGCTTGCTTAGTCTGTGGCGGCAAAACAAGAAATTATTTTTCGGTTTATTTTTCTCGTTACTTTTGACTAGTCTGGGCGTAATCATGGCTTTAACCAATGGCCGGGATTTTGAGTGGGGTGTGGCTTGGTTTTTAAGTATTATTTATTTGCCCGCTTACTTAATTTTTAGTTTTTTTATCGCCTGGGGTATTCAGTCTCTGATTTTGGCTAAAAGCAAAAATAAAACCAGAAATTTTACCGGTCTTATATCCGTTGTTTTGGTTATTTCTTTTAGCTGGCTTTTATTTGCCAATTGGTTAAAAGTGGACAAGAGCCAGTATTTTTTTGTTTACGACTATTATCAGGGTTTATTAGAAAGTTTAGAGCCCAATGCCTTTTTAGTTTTAAAAGACCATGGTTTAAATAGGGACGTGGAAACTTTTAGCCTGCTTTATTTGCAAGCGGTGGAAAAAATCCGGCCGGACGTCACGATCATTTCCGATTCCCCGGTATTTTACCGGCCGGATATCTTGCCGCTGCCCGAGAACTATTTTCAGGGTAGTCAAACCGAAAAAAGATCTTTTTTGATCACAGAGATTCTAAGTCGGCCTGATCTTTATCCAACCAGAGCAATTTATACCACTTTTCCGGCTGATGTTTTTTCCGACACGGCAGTGATCAGCCGTTCCAACGGCTTTGCTTATCGCCTATATCAAAATTTCCAGGCGGCCCAGACCAACCAAACTTTGCCTAACCCCCAGCCCTTATCAAGCATTAGGGGCCTTAACAATTCGGCGGCAAAATTTGACTATTATACTAAAGAATTTTTGGCCAAATATTTTTATCACCTGGCCAGCTTTTACTGGGAGAATAACGATAAAGAGAGAGGGTCAAAGTTTTTACAGCGGGCCATCGGCCTGGATAACGAGCCTTTTTCCCAGGAATACGGCAATTTTATTCAGCATCGGAATAATTGGCTTCAATCGCAGGCTGGTTTGTAGTTCATACCCCTTCCGCCTGCGTCTAGTTTACTGGAGTATCCTTGGCTACGGCGGGCAGGCCTAGCCTACCTAAATTAGCGGAGGAATCCCTGAAAGGCAACGCTATTTTTAATTTTTCTTTTGTGGTATAATATCAATAGCTAGTTTAATTTCTTAATATTTCCAATCTAGATTGGAAAGGAGGTGTCAAGCATGATAAAAAAAATAAAAGGTTTTACTTTAATTGAGCTTTTGGTTGTTATCGCCATTATCGGTTTATTGTCCACTTTAGCGGTAGTGGCTTTGAACTCAGCTCGGGAAAAAGCCCGGGACGCTAAACGGGTCGCCGACGTCAAGCAGGTTCAGACCGCTTTGGAGCTATATTATAACGATGCCAGCAGTTATCCAGCTATAGTTGGCGGTGGTAGTTCGCATGTTCTGGGCTTTAATGACCCCAACGATCCCAATAATCTTCTTAATAGTACTTGCCTTTATAATATTAATGCCAATGATCGTGGTTTTGGTAGTGCGGCTAAGTGCGACGAGGCAGATACCACTCCCACCGCGACGGTTTATATGGGCCTAGTGCCTGAGGCGCCCACCCCACCGGCGGTTAATGTTTACAGCTATGCGGCCGAAGCTTTAGGCTCTCCTTGCGCCGGGAACTGCGACACTTATTCCATTGAGTTTTTCTTGGAAGGCGGCGCCGGTTCTCTAGATGCCGGCACTAGTTGTGCCACTCCCTCTGGTATTGTTTCCGGTACCTGTTCCTAAAGTGATTTAACGGTCGATTCTTAAACAGAAACTCTGGTTTTAAGCCGGAGTTTTTGTTTTTTTCCTTAATTAGTTTTGGTCCTTTTTTAAGTCATCCTGAATTTAATTCAGGATCTGCAGATTCCGGATCGGAGTCCGGAATGACATAGAGCGAGGGATTAATTGGGCGAGGCGGACGTTATTTTTAAGTCCCAGAAAGTCTTGTTTTATTTGGCTTTAAATAGTAAAATTAAATCATGAATATAATCTTGCTTTTCATTTTTGGTTTAGCGATTGGCAGTTTTTTAAACGTGGTCGTCTACCGTTTTTCCCAGAATCAGTCTTTGCTTTTTCCCGCTTCCCATTGTCCCCACTGTAAAAGAAAAATTAAGTTATATGACAATATCCCCTTGATCAGTTTTATTATTTTGCGGGGGCGATGTCGCTTTTGTCAAAAACCAATTGCCTGGCAATATCCTTTAGTTGAGTTTTTTACCGCTTTAATTTTTGTCTGGCTTTATTGGCAGTTCGGTTTGACCGGACAATTTTTCACAATTTTAATTTTCGCCTTGTTTCTGGTGGTTATCTTTCTTTATGATCTAAAGTATTATTTGATTTTAGACCGGGTGACA
>MHIE01000030.1 GCA_001817345.1 Candidatus Buchananbacteria bacterium RIFCSPHIGHO2_01_FULL_44_11
ATGACAATAAAATAAAGGAATATAAAAATCAATTTATCGAAAAATATGGCCAAAATCAAAATCATTTCCCCAAATTCCAATGGCAAAAATCTTTTTACGACCACATAATTCGGGGCACCCAAGACCTCACTAATCATTACCATTATACAGTTTACAATTTCTTAAAACATAAGCTACCTGATGACTGGCTTTATACTTCCTTGAATTATAAAGATTTAATTGATGAAATATAATTTTAAAAACAAAAAAGTGGTGGTCATGGGCCTTGGTCTGCATGGCGGCGGGGTGGCCGTAACTAAATGGTTGGTTAAGCACGGTTCTAAAGTAATCGTGACCGATTTAAAGACCAAAAAAGAACTGGTCGAATCTTTGGCCCGGTTTACCGCCGCCGAAAAAAATAAAATTACTTTTGTTTTAGGCCAGCACCGGGAGTCTGATTTTGCCCATTGCGATCTGGTAGTCCAAAACCCGGGTGTGGCCAAAGAATCAAAGTATTTAAAGATTGCTCGTCAAGAGGGCATTCCGATTGTTAATGAGGCCAGCATTTTTTTATCTTTGTGTCCGGCGCCAATTATCGGCGTGACCGGTACCCGCGGCAAATCTACCACCAGCGCCTTGATCTT
The DNA here is from genome assembly GCA_001817345.1 of Candidatus Buchananbacteria bacterium RIFCSPHIGHO2_01_FULL_44_11. Taxonomy (GTDB): domain Bacteria; phylum Patescibacteriota; class Patescibacteriia; order Buchananbacterales; family UBA6539; genus 2-01-FULL-44-11. The sequence goes on from MHIE01000030.1 coordinate 624, forward strand.
TGAGTTGCTGAAAGCCGGCGGCAAGAAAGTTGCTGCTCGAATTTGGCTGGGCGGTTTACCCCAAAAGCCTGCCCGCCGAAGTCCGAACGTTAGTGAGGACGTAGGCGGGTCAATGTCGGCGATTCTGGATCAAATTCGAGCTAAAGATTTAGTGGTAGTTGAATTGTCCTCCTGGCAGCTGGAAGTTTTAGGTGAGCATAAATTCAGTCCTTTTGTCGCGGTTTTCACTAATATCTATCCAGATCACCTGAATCGCTATTCAAATTTAAACGCTTACATTGACGCTAAAACTAATATTTTTAAAAATCAAACTCCGGCCGAGTATGCCGTTTTGAATTTTGACGATAAAACCGTAAAAAAATTGGGCCAGCAAGTCATCAGTCAAAGATTCTGGTTTTCAAAAAAATATTTAGCTGAGCAAAATGGCTGCTTTATTAAAAACGATAAGATAATTTTTCGGCAGAAAGGCAAAGAGCAAGTCTTGGCTCAGCTTGCCGACGTTAATTTGGCCGGGGAGCATAGTCGGAGCAACATTTTAGCCGCTTTAGCTGTGGCCGGAATTTATCAACTGTCGCCGGAAAAAATCAAAGACGTTTTACGTCGTTTTATTGGTTTGCCCGGCCGGATTGAATTAATTAGGCAAGTTGACGGCATTAAATACGTTAACGACACAACCTCGACTATTCCGGCGGCCACCATTGCCGCCCTAAAAACGCTACGAGCTAAGGTTGTCTTGATTGCCGGTGGGTCAGACAAAAATATACCGCCGAGAGATTTTGACGAGCTGGCTAAAGTTATTAAAAAAACTTGCCGGGCCGTTATTTTATTCAAAGGTGATGGCAGTAAAAAAATTAAGAAGTCTTTGGCTAAGTCTGGTCTATCATGTCCCGAGTTTTATAATCTTGAAACTATGGCCAAGGCCTTGGTTTTGGCTCGGGCAATGGCCAAAAAAGGGGACACGGTTTTACTTTCTCCCGCCTGCGCTTCTTTCGGTATTTTTATTAACGAGTTTGATAGAGGTGATCAGTTCAGACGACTTGTTGAAGGTTTATGAATTTGGCTTCGGCGGACACGCCCGCCTGCGCTTCTTTCTGTATTTTTATTAACGAGTTTGATGGAGGTGATCAATTTATGAGTTTGGTCAAAAAATTAAGATAGACTATGTCCAATCACAGATTCTACCGTAAAAAAAGAACCTGGCTGAAAAAAATTTTGCCGACTCACTCTGAACCGAAGCGGGCGGATTATATTTTGGTTGGCCTGATATTTTTTATTTTAATTTTTGGTCTGGCGGCTTTATCTTCGGCCAGCAGTGTGGTTTCTTTTCGTGATTACGGCAATACCTATCACTTGTTCTTTCGGCAGTTACGCAACGGCCTGATTCCCGGGTTAATTCTTTTTTTTATTTTGGCCAGAATTAATTATCAACATTGGCTCCGGTACACGGTTTTCTTTTTTGTTTTAGCCATACTACTCCTACTGGCGATTTTTGTCCCTGGACTAGGGACGAGCTACGACACGGGTGCCAGAAGCTGGCTGAATCTAGGTGGCATATCGTTTCAACCAGCCGAGACAATTAAGCTGCTGTTGATTCTATCTCTCGCCGGCTGGTTTGGCCAAAGGCCAAAAGAAATGAATCAAAATTTTTGGAACGGTTTAGTGCCTTTTGTCGCGATCTTAGCCATAATTTCTTTATTGATTATACTCCAACCCGATTACGGCTCCTTGTTTGTGATTTTGACCATTGCTTTATCCATCTATTTTGTCGCCGGCGCGGCTTGGCGTCATCTATTTGGTTTAATTTTTGCCGGTCTTGGCCTTTTCGGTCTTTTGATCGCCCAAGCGCCTTATCGGGCCGCCCGGTTAATGACATTTCTAGACCCCGAGCTTGATCCAGAGGGTATTGGTTACCACATTAATCAGGCGTTTTTGGCGATTGGTTCCGGCGGCTGGCTGGGCTTGGGTTTTGGCCAGTCGCGGCAAAAATTCGCTTATTTGCCCGAAGTGATTGGCGATTCAATTTTTGCCGTCATTGCCGAAGAAATCGGTTTTATTTTTTCCGCCGCCCTAATTGTTGTTTTTTTAGTTTTATTCTTCCGGGGAATGAAGTTGGCCCAAGCGACTCAGGATGAGTACGCCCGCTACTTAGTGGTTGGTATCATTTCTTGGTTTACGCTTCAGGCTTTTTTAAATATCGGCGGCATGCTTGGCTTAATGCCTTTAACCGGGATCCCTTTGCCGTTTGTCAGTTACGGCGGCACCGCTTTAATGAGCGCTTTAGCCGCGGCCGGAATTTTAGTCAATATTTCACGTCAGGTTAAACTTTAATTAATCATTATCCTTTTCAACGTAATATGATTATCGATAGTCATCTTCATATTTCATATTTGAAAAAGAAAAAAAGCTTTACGCTCATTAGGCGGAATTTATTAAGTTTGATGGATCGCAATAAAGTAAACTACGCGATTGTTATCCCGGACAATGTTCCAAATCCTCAATGCGCTGGGCTTGACGATGTTAATGAATTGGTTAAAAATGAGAAACGACTATTTATGATGGCTACCTTGCTAGTTAATGAAGTAAACAATGAAAATTTGGCTAAAATTGAAAATATGTTTCGTAAAAAATTAGCCGTTGGCTTTAAAATTTTTCCTGGTCATGACCCAGTTTATCCGACTGACCACCGCTGGTTGCCGATAGTTGATTTGTGCCAAAAATATAAAATACCGTTTGTGATTCACACTGGTATAAACAGTGGCCGACCAGACGTGGCCGAATACAATGATCCAAAACATATTCGCAGTTTGGCCTTAAAATTCCCAAAGCTTAAAATAGTTATTGCCCATTATTTTTGGCCCCGGCTTGATTATGGTTTTAAATTAACTGAATTGTTACCTAATATATATTTTGACACTTCCGCTTTAGCTGACCCGGAAGTGGTTAGAGAGAGTGGCGGATTAAAAAAGATTCGAGATATTTTGGTTAAAACCATTAAACGTAAATCAGACAGCGTGATTTATGGCACCGATTGGCCGATATGCAGTTTTACTAAACATATTAATCTAATTAATTCTTTGCCGATCAGTGCCAAAGCCAAACAAGATATTTTTTTTAGAAATAGTCTTAAACTTTTTCCACTTGAGAAGTAAAAAAATAGGGTCGAGGGATTTCGTGGCATCAGACCAAAACATTTTTCGTGCCAAAAGAATTAAATTATGTCCTTGGGCGCTTCAAATGAGGAGTGCTCTTATTTTTTTGGGTGTTACTGACGGCTTTTTCCCGCTTGGTTACCGAAGTAGAATCGGCCTGGTTGCTTTATCAGTTTAAATTTTCCTTTGGTTTACTCGTTGCTTTGTTTTTTCAAATTTTTACGTTGTATTTTCCTTATCGCACAAAAATTAATTTATTCCATCAAGCCTTGATTGTATCATCAGTTATTTTATCCGTAATAATTTTTATGGCTTGGCCGCAGGCGGCGATTAATAATATATCAATTTTGAGCGGCAACAGTTTGGTGGCCGTAAATAAAATTTATTGGACCCTTTTTTCCTTTAGTTTTACGCTTTGTTTTTTTGTTGCTTTTTTTCGGCTATACAAAAAGTGGCGAGAACAAAGTGATTTTTTAAAAACCCAAATCCAGTTCGTTTTATTTAGCGCTTTAATCCCGACCGTTTTTGCTTGGTTTTTTAATATTACCTTTTTCTTCTTCAATGAATTTAATTACGATTGGCTCGGCGCCTTCCTGACTTTTCTTTTTAGTTTTCCTTTGTATTATTTTGTTTTCTATTATCAAAAAGATTAACTAGCATATATGATGGATTGGAAAAATATAATTTTAATTTTAGTTGCGGGACTCAATCTCGGTTCGTCGCTGATGGTTTATTTTAAAAATCCCAAAAGCAGAATTAATATTTACTATGCCTCTTTTGTGTTCTGGGTTTCCGTCTGGATTTTTGGCGTGGCACTTTTTCGTTCAATAGAGACAGAAACCGGTGTTCATTTATTAATTTACGCTTACTATGGGGCTGCTGCTCTTATTCCCATTTTCTTTTATTTATTTTCTTTTTATTTTCCCTACAGTAAAAGGTTACCGACCACTAAGATAAAAATTTTAGTCTGGGTGGGAACAATTGCAATTTTAATTGACAGCTTACCTATATTTTTAGTTAAAGACGTTGTCCTTAACCCACCGAACAATATAGTAATACTTAATTTAGCCAGCTACCTTATTTACAGTGTTATATTTTTAACTTTTACCATATTCGCCTTTAAAAATCTTGCCGAGAAGTTAAAAGAAAGCAAAGATTTTGCCAAAACCCAACTTCGATGCATTGTCTACGGTAGCGGTATTGCTTACTTTTTTGGCATCTTATTTAATTTGATTTATCCGTTTTTTGGTGACTACACAATGATTTGGCTTGGCCCTTATTTTACGGTGGTAATGATTATTTTTCTTGACTATTTGTTATTTTTCTATAATGTTACCGCTCGAATGTCTCATCGTTGAAGCGTATAATAAAATATCGTAAACTCGGAAAATATTGACATTTTCATGATATTGTGCTATCGTCAGGGTGAGGTGATGATACTTATTTATAGAAGTTGAAGCATCTCACTTAAAAATCAGGGAAAAATAAGCTCATTGAAAATTAGTACAGAAACAGCGCCGAAAGGAGGTAGCTGCTATGAATCGGGTAACTTCAGACGTAAGCTTGCTGCCACTGTTCGGTGTACAAACTCGAACTGTAGCTGAAATCACCGACCGAGATGTCAAAATTGTTCATCTCGGCCATCAGGGAACAGAGGAAGCCACAAAAAACCGACCAAGGAGGATAAAGTCATGATTATCTCGACAGCAGAAGCAGCTCGTCTTCAGCATCTGCTTGAGGACGAAAGATTTGGAGACGGCTCAATTGAGGTGATTAAGAGGTTTGATACGATTGATGACATCAAGCACGTGTTGTTCAATCGTGAACCTTACCTCTTGGTCGACAGAGCCGTAGTGTTTCGTCAGAATGTTGACGGTCAGACAAAGGATCGGATCGTTAGCCAGCTTACTGTTACCGAACAGCACTGTGCTGGTCACTATCCTGGCTACCCGATGCTTCCTTTTGCCCTGATGGGTGAAATCATTGGCCAAGCGGGAGCAATCCTGCTGACCACGTCGTACCAGAAAGAAATCGGCGATGCCGTGCCTCTGGCCGTGAAAGCCACTAATCTCAAGAGTGGCAATAGCGGTCCGACGTTCCCGGGCGATGTTTTGACTATCGTTGCTGAAGTTATAAGAATGCGCGGTGGTTTTGCCGTGCTGACAGCAACGATGATTGTTCGAGAAGAAACAGTCGTCACGCTGGATGAAGTCAGTTTCTATGCGGTCAAATTGCCGCTCAAGCGCATGGAAAACGGCGATGTCCATCGAGTTCTACAAGAACAAACCACCTAAGGAGGTAAATTAAGATGCGAGTCATAACCACTACTGACTTTCAGCAGACGTTGCAGTACCCAAAAGTCAGAGACATGCTCGCTGGCTTTACAAAGTGGAACGCAGTTGCGCTGCCTCTTATGGGTACTATGTCGGCGCCTTACATTTCCATCCAACATGCGCTGGCTGATGCAATGAGAGGAAGAGCGGGAAAGACTGTCTTGGATTATGGTTGCGGCACTGGATCAATTACAGCGATGCTGATTAAGGACAACCATTCCGATATCAGACGTGTTATTGCCGTTGATTCGGATAGCGCCACACTCCAAGAAGTTGAGCCTACGCTTAATAAGATAGGCTTCCACGGACAGCTGGAACTAATCAATTCCAGCTCCATGGTACCGCTGCCTCTCAATGCGGAAGAAGTGGATACAATGGTCTCCGGTCTCGGAGCCATCATCTACAGTGGTTTTCACCTTAATTCAGTCGGCCCTCTCGAAGGTAGAGCGGCTTTAGCTGAATGTCTCAAGGACTGCAACCGTGTGTTAAAACCGGGGGGGTATTTGGGATTTTCCAGCTTAGTGCCAAATCCTAACTTCAGAGAGATCAAACGGCAAAGCATTCTTTCGTTACTGAAAGGCCTACGTTTCAAGTCGCTCATAGTAGCGATTAGAAACGCATCCAAAATTGAAAAAGCCTCTCAGTTTATGAAAGAGTTTGCTACGGCCGGTTGGGCTCACTACTTAGCTGAGCAGCAATGGCAAGAGGTGTTGCAAGGCTGCGGCTTCACCGTGGTTGAGTTCCGACGAGGTTCATATGCTGGCCAAGGGCTCGTCGTAATTGCCCAAAAAACCAGCAGCTTCCAATAGCTCCCGAAAAATGTTATAATAATAACAAATCTCGGGAGCTAATTTTTTTAAAAAATGGATTTAAAAGACATTTTACTACTCTTGGCATTTATTTTAGATTTCGCCCTTGCTTTTTTTGTATACCGGAATAATCGCCGGAAAGAGCTAAACATCGTATATGCCCTAATGGCAATTTGGACAGGACTTTGGAGTCTTGGCATTGCTATTTTTAGGGTTTCCCAAGAATATCAAACTCAACTTTTTTGGAATCAAGAATTCATTTTAACGGCGGCGTTTATTGCCAGTAGTTTTTTGCATTTTTCTTTTATTTTTTCTGATCAAGAAGTAAAACTTAAAAATTGGCAACGATTTTTAATTTATGTTCCTAATCTGTTAGTTCTGCTAGCCATAGTGATTCCAGGCGTCATGATTAAGGATATAAAAATAAGATCATGGGGCAATGAAAGTATTCTAGGCTGGGGGTACATTTATTATGGTTTATATTTTGGGATTGTTTGGTCGTGGGGAACAATTAAATTAATAAAAGAATATTTTGGAGCAAGCGGAATATTTAAGAGTCAGCTTAAATATATATTAGCCGGCATTAGTGTCTCGGTGATTTTCGGGGCTACTTTTAATCTAATCTTTATTATATTTGGCAATTATCGATACATATGGTTAGGACCATATGCTTCCTTTATTTTTTTACTGACGACAACTTATGCCATAGTGCGCTACCGCTTGATGGATATTCGCCTGGTTTTTCGGCGAATCTTTATTTACTTTGGCGTGGCGGCGTTCACCTACGGCGTCTTTTATCTGGTCGCCTGGGTTTATCAAGAACGGCTCGGCAGCGTGTTTAGCCGGACCGGTTACCTCGCCGGTCTGGTGATCGCGCCGATCTTTGTCGCCGCCCTCTACGGCGTTGAACGGCTGTTAAAAATTATCGCCAACAAATACTTTTTTGTTTCACTCTACAACTACCAAGAAACGATCAATAAATTGGCTAATGAACTCAACTACTACGTTGACTTAGATGAAATTATCGGCACGATTGTTGACACCATTAAACAGGCCATGCAGCTTGACCGGGCCGGCGTGCTATTAATCAACCAGAATACCAACCCGGTTCATTACCAAATTGCTAAAGTCATCGGCTTTAATGAAAAAAACGGCATTTCATTGGTGCAAGATAATTTTTTAACCCAGCATCTGCAAAAAAATCAAAAGCCGCTGGTGCGCGAAGAACTCACGTTATTGATTCGTAATGCGACGGACAAAAAAGAACAGGAGAGTTTCAAAAAACTCTATGAGCACATGAAGCGCATTGAAGCCTCGCTTTGCCTGCCGCTGATGAGCAGCAACAAACTTATCGGCATAATTGTTCTGGGCTCAAAGATTTCTAAAGACGCTTACACCAAAGAAGATCTGGACTTACTTGATACGCTTTCCAAACAAGCCGGGATTGCGGTTGATAACGCCCAGCTTTACAAAGAGGTTCAGGATTTCAGCCAGGTGTTGCAGCAAAAAGTCAATGAACAAACCAAAGATTTGCAGGCGCAAGCGGATCACTTGAAAAAATTACTCCAGATGCGGTCTGAATTTTTGGATATCGCCAGCCATCAGCTTAAAACGCCGGTCTCGGTAATCCTCGGAACCATTTCAATGTTTAAGGACGGCAGCATTCAAAAATTGCCGTTGGATCAGCAGCTTAAATTTATTGATAACATTTTTCATAAAGCCAAAAAACTCAGCACGATTATTAACGATATTTTGCGCGCGTCAGAAATGGATACCGATCAGTTTCAACTAATCCCCGGCAACATCAAACTGACTAAGCCGGAAGATATTTTACAGTCAATTTACGATGAACTTAAAATTGGCGCGGAAGAGAAAGGATTACAGTTGACTTTTGAAAAGCCCAAAAAAGCCGTCGGACCGATTATAGCCGATGCCGACTTTTTGGAGCAGGCTGTCTATAACTTGGTTGATAACGCCATCAAATACACGGCCAAAGGGTTTGTAAAAATCGTTTTGTCACAAGAGGAAAACAGGATTATAATAAAAGTATCGGATTCCGGCATTGGCATTCCCGCCGCTGACCAGCCTAAGATGTTTGACAAGTTTTCTCGGGCGAAAAACGCGGTTAATATGTATACGGACGGCTCCGGGCTGGGCCTATTTATTGTTAAAAAAATCGTTGAAGCCCATCAGGACGGCCGTATTAGTTTCAGCAGCGAAGAAAACAAAGGTACGACGTTTACCATCAGCCTGCCGTTGAGTAAAGGAAAATAGTTTATGCCAAATAAAGTCAACAAAAAAATTCTGCTTATTGAAGATGATCCTGATCAAGTATTTTTATACTTAACAAAGTTTAAGATGGAGGGTTTAAAGCTGCTCACCGCCAAAAACGGCGTTGAAGGTTTAGCCATGGCTAAAAAAGAAAAGCCCGACATTATTTTGCTTGATATCGTTATGGATGAAATGGACGGTATGGAGGTTTTGGAACGTTTGAAAAAAGACAACGCGACCAAAAATATTCCGGTGGTGCTGCTGACTAACCTGGTTAAAAAAGAACTGCTGGAAAAATCTAAGCAAATGGGAGCAATCGGTTTTTGGTCAAAGACTGAAGTCTTGCCCAAAGACGCCGTTGACCGGGTTAAAGCTATTTTAGACATTACCTAAGTATGGAAAGCCAAAAGACAATTCTATTCGTTGAAGATGAAAACGATCTGGTCGACGTCTATCATTTGATTTTTGATAATCACGGTTATCGATTTTTATCGACCAAAGATATTAATGACGCCATGATGCTGTGCGAGACCGACAACGTTAATTTAGTCTTGTTGGATATTCTGTTACCGGGCCAGGGCGGGGAAATTGAACGGCTGGGCTTCGTGTTTCTAGAAAGACTCAAGCAAAACCCCAAGACGAAAAATATTCCGGTGATTGTATTCACCAATCTCAATGCCATTGAAGACAAAAGGAAAGGTTTAGGGTTAGGCGCCCAAGACTATCTGGCCAAATCAGAAAAATCGCCGCAAGAAGTCCTGGCTAGAGTAGAGGAGCTGATTGGGGGAAGCTAGTATTGGACATTTTTTAGATAATTCGATAAGATAAATTTACAATTTGGTAATCAACAGAGCGCGCCAATTTTTTTTGGCGCTTGTTTTTTCAGAGTAATTATGTTATAATTTAGCAATAATTATTAATTTAAATCTTATGACAAAAAAATCGGTTGTTATTATCACTCTAGTAGTTATATTGTTGGGTAGCTTTTTAATAGCCTTGAGTGTTTATCGCGCTACTATAAAAAGTGATATTACATCTGACAATTTAACAAATATTAGAATTGGTTGGCAGATACCTTGGGCAGTTGAAGGTCAATTGACTCAAATTTTAAAACGCACTTCATTATTGGCCGACAACGATTTAAAAGGAGAGTTTAAAGGATTTAGTTATGGCGGACCATTAAACGAAGCGGCATTAGCAGGTGACGTAGACGTTATATTTACCGCCGATCAGCCAGCCGCGACTTTATTGGTGAAAAATTCAGATTGGGTAATTATTGGTCGATTGATGTATAACAGGGTGTCTTTGTATGTTCCGCCATTGTCTCCAATTAACTCAATCTCTGATCTACGGGGTAAAACGGTTGCCATGCCATTTGGAGCTGCTGCGCAGAGAATGGCATTGAAAGCGGAACAGGATGCCGGCTTAGATCCAAAAAAAGATGTCAATAATATTAATCTGGGTATTTATGAACAGAGTGATTTAGTGCGTGATTCTCAAGCCATTAAGTGGGGTGATATCGATGCAATGGCCGGATTTGATCCGACGCCAGCAATATTTGAAGAGAAAGGTTTAGTAAGGAATTTACAAGTTGGTAAGGTTGTTTCTCTTATAGTAATGTCTAAAGATTTTATTGATAAAAATCCGTCAGCTCCCGTAAAGTTCTTGCAAGCTTTCTATGATGCTTATGATTTTTATCGCAGTAATACCGAAGAGGCCAACCAATGGTTTATTGAAGAGGCAAAGTTGGACATTACACCGAAGGCGCTGGAAATTGCGGCCAGCCTTGAGTCGAATTTAAATTCTGAAACCGATATAATTAGGATTGATTTTAATAATGATGATTATCAGATTATGCAGGAAGCCGCTGATTTTATCTATGATCAAGGACTAGTTGAGAAACGCGTGACCATGAAAGATTATATTAATTCATCATACGTTAAGCAGATTAGCGATAATACTAAATAGCTTCTATGAAAAAGAATTTAATCCTTATATCCCTCGATACAGTTAGAGCTGACGTGGCTTATTCGCGAAAATTTCCAGCCATTAATTATTTGCGTCAGCACGGGGCGACTTTTTTAAATACGATTTCTTCATCTCCTCTAACGCCTGTTAGCCATTCAACTGTTTTGACTGGTCTGCAGCCGTATAATCATGGCGTTCGCCATCTATTTAAGGAGAAAATAAAACCAGGGATTAAAACTTTAGCACAAGTTATGCAGGTCAATGGTTATGTAACAGGGGCAGTTGTTTCTTGTCCTGGCATGAACAAATGGTATGGCTTGTCCAGAGGCTTTAACAGCTATGATGATGAAATACCCAAAATGGCTGACGGTTCCGATCCATTAAAAACCGTTGATGTAAAAATACGTGGCACCGCGCTTAAGAGAGCCGATCTCGTCGTTGACAGAGGTATTAAGTGGCTTGAGCACAATAAGAATAAAAAGTTTTTTTTATTTATTCATTTCTTTGACGCTCATTGGCCATATAAAGCTCCTAAGAAGTATGGCGGTAGTAATGTATACGAGAACGAAGTCGCATATACGGATCATTACTTAGGATTATTCTTGGATTATTTAAAAAAAACAGATCTTTTAGATGAGACTTCAATTGTTTGTTTTTCGGATCACGGGGAAGATTTGTCTGGTTTATACCCCAATGATAAAGGTGGTAAGAAGCTGGGACACCCAGAAGAATTCGGCCATGGCTGTTTGCTTTATGATCAGACGCAAAAAACAGTGTTGATTGTAGTTGATAATAAAATTAAGGGCGGAATTTCTATTAAAAATCAAGTTAGACTCGTTGATCTAATGCCAACAATTTTAGAGTTATTTGGCATTAAACATTTATCAAGAAAAATTGATGGCGTTTCTTTAGTCCCATTGTTACAAAGGAGGCAGTCTAATTTCTATCTGCCCGCATATTCAGAAACATTTTATCCGGAGGAGCAGACGGCCGCAACGCACGGAAAATTTTCCAATGCCAAAAATAAAAAATCATTAAGGATTGATAATAAGCATAAAATAATTTTTAACTTGGATAGCGATAAGGTCGAATTGTATAATTTAGAAAAAGATCCGAATGAGCAACTAAATTTAATGAATTAATATGGATTTAGATTTGTTTATACGGAAATTAGACTTGGAGTTTCAAATAGATAATATTCCCCCGGATGAGCCGTTCAGCCGTATTTTGCCCAGAATTTATGATGCCGCTGGGATAGAGTTTAGAAAATATGTTAATCCTCAATTTTTGCAGAATTTTCACGGTCTTATATTGCGAAACAGCCGTATTGTAAAGAAAATATATTTAGCCGTTTTTTTGAGCGGAGAAATTTTAGATAAAATTTTTCAGCAAAATATCTCTGACGCTCTAATATTTTTGCATCACCCGATGGATATGGAATCAAGCGGCCGGGGATTTCTACCCGTAGAGGAAAAATATTTTTTAAAGTTAAAGCGTCGCCGAATTTCCATTTACTGCTTGCATACCCCGTTGGACATTAATAAGAGCGTCTCGACTAGCCGTAGTATCGCTAAAGTACTTAAACTCCAGAATCAACGAGAATACAGTAAGTGTTCAATTGGTTATGCAGGTATTTATGGGAATTTAGAGCATAGTGTTGAATTTGCCGAATTCATTAAGCTATTAAAAGTAATTTTTGGTATTGATGAGATACATCATTTGCAGCGATCGCCATCAGTGCAAAAGGTTGGCGTTATTGCCGGCGGTGGCGCAGAGGTAGAATATATGAGAGAAACAATTGATCTTGGTTGCGACACGTACTTATCGGGAGATTATTTAAATAAAGTAAAAACGGAAAATTCTATTCGTCGCCGGGCAGAGTTTGAAGCAGTAAAAGATTACTTAAATATAAATTTAATTGAGTGTTCGCACTATGCCACTGAGAAATTAGTCTTAGTTAATGAGATGCAGGAATATTTTAAGAATTTAGGATTGGAAACGGAATTTATTGACTGTGCTGATTACTGGAAATAAGTTTTATGGATATATATCCAGCCATAGCTAGAAAAGGGTCTATTCCGAGAATTGGGGTTAAAGATGTAGTGGCGGCAGTTTTTTTAATGGCTTCAAAAGCAAAAGAAGCTGGTTGTGGCGTTATATTTTTCCCTAAAGCTGGTGGTTTGCCATTGAAATACATTTATGAGCATAGCGGTATAGGTGTAAAAGATCTTGAAGTAAAAATTTTTTCATCTAAAATAACAGCTTCGAGCAAATCCTCAATTAGTAAGCAGATATGCGCCATTTTGAGTCGGGCTGAACGTAAGCAACATTTGACCAAAAAGCAAATTGATGACTTTAATAAAACCGCAGTTGAACTGCCTCTAGCGTCGAGGAAAAAATTAATAAAATCTATTGACATTGGCCATTTGGAGCAATTTAATCTCTGTGAAATTGTAAGTAAAATTTGTGATATTGGTTTGTATGTTCCAAGTGAAGACAGGGGTAATTGGGTTAAAGCTGGTATAATCCCCGAGGTTACTCATTCACCAGAGAATGATAGTTATGAACAATTCCAAAATTTTAGAAAGAAGATGATTGCATATAGCTTAGATCGGATGCCGGACATCGTTCACGACGCAAGACCATTACTAAATATTGTTTTATCAAGAACTAATTTTGGCCATGCATTATACAAAAATAAAGTGTATGTAATGGACGAAGCGATTAGTCGCGGTCGAACGTTGAATGTTTTAGAAATTATTTTTAAGGCATTTAATAAAGACGCTATTTGGAATATCGGCGTATTATTCTGTCCTTTAAATGCTACTGGCCGTGGTAATGTTGATTTCGTGTCAAGCCAAAATAACATCCCGCCTTTTTCGAACCGTTTCGATTTGATGGGTGAAATAGTAGTCGAGTCTGATATAGCATTTTCCAGTTATGATATAGCTAAACTATTGCCGTATCGGAACAAGGCAATATCCCAATTAAACCATCGGCAAGTGATAGAATATTTTAATGATATCAGGAAATATGTTTTTCATACATTCTCGGAATTTTTGGAATCCGGCGTCCTTGACGAAAATGACTTAATAAGGTTAATACATTTTATTTTTGTGTGTGATGAAATGACTATTATTGACAGGTGCATTGATTTGAATCCGACGCAGTTTCCCGGGCTGATTGAAGAAGTAAGTTTTTATATTAATATGCCGCATCCATTTGATCCGATGCCAATCCGAAAACGATATAAAGATGGTATAATTAGATTTTTAGAGTACTATAAGAAAATGTCGTTGAGAAATCCAATTAAAAATGAGATTCAGAGATTTAGAAAAAAATTTTATTCTATAAAAAAATATTATGAATTGTTGGAATTACATTCTTGGCTAAAACGATATCAAGATGCTAAATCAATGATAGATTCTTTATTAAAACACCAAAAATTATGATTAGGAAAAAAAATGATAGCCAGTTATATCAGCATATAATTCTTGTATCCTTAGATTCGTTGCGCAGCGATTGCATAACGGCAGTTAATTCAGACTTCCCAAACAGGTTTTATCGTGGTGGTAAATTTAAAACCGTAATGCTTGATTATTTGGTAAGACGTGGGACGTATTTTAGTAACTGCATTTCCGCCGCTCCATATACTTCTGCTTCACATGCCGCTTATTTTACGGGATGTTGGCCGAGACGAAACGGTGTTTATGAATTTTTTAATAGGCGAATCGGACGACCCACTCTTTTTGAGTTAGCCCAGAGGGAAAATATCTATACAATTTTTCAAACTGATTTTCCAATTATTTTAGGAGACAGCTTAGGTTTCAGTCGGGGAGTGAATAAATATTTTATTGAATCAGAATCAGCTGCATTTTCAGAGTTAATAAGACGTCAGAATCGAGACACGGTTTCCTTTTTTCATTTTGGCGGTATTCATTATCCTTATGGTTTTCATAAATTAAAATTTGCTAAAGTTGATTTTCCCAAAAAAGTACGCGAACTTGAAAGTAAATTTAATATCAAACAGGCAGAAGTTTATACAGATATGCTGGATGAAAGCTATCGTGAAGGCGAAGATAGAGAATTACTCTTAAAATATAAGACTATTATAGATACATTATATAGCCGTGGAGATTATAAATCACTGCATCAATTATACGTTAATGGTATAGATTATTTTTTAAAACATCGATTTAATCGATTTATTGGAAGAGTTATTGATTTTGTTGACCATACTAATAGTTTGTTAATTGTTTTTGCTGACCATGGGGAAAATTGGGCGCCTGATTCACGGGGGCATTCTAATGCCATTAATGATTCTGTCCTGAGGGTGCCAATTATAATGTATGGTAATGGAGTGAGGAAGAACATGGTTATAACCGATTTAATTAGAACAATCGATGTCGTGCCGACGATTCATCAATATTCAAAAATCGCTTCTGCCGATTTTGATGGGCTACCGATTAATCTAGCCAATCCAAAAGATTCCATTGGTTTTCGAGAAGCTTTTGCCCAAGTTTGGCGTGTCGGCGATAGAATGAAGATTTATAAGCATCAACAACATATACTTAAGTCCAAAAAAATGATTCGCCCTTTAGCCACGAGGCTAGAGAAGGAAGCTGTTTATTATGGTCGGTGTGTCCTAAATCGAGAGTATTCCAAAGACGGTGTTTTAGTAGGGGAGAATTTTTACAAAAATACGGGCAAACGATTGATTGTGGCTAAAAAAAATTTTTCTAAAGAGAAAACAAATCTAAAAAATCGATTAAAAAAATATAATCAGATTAAATATAATAACAGCCAAAAGATAAATAAAGTTAATCAATCTATCATTAATGATCTACACGCTCTCGGATATCGAGTTTGATGCAGTTTAAAATATCGCATTATTCTCATTAGATATGCGACAAATGATACAATGTAGGTACTAACTTACTAAATATCATTTGGCGCTATGAAAAACATATCAA